>NZ_JBMDJS010000007.1:0-264878 GCF_057809315.1 Herbaspirillum sp. FG34
GGTTCTTCCGTCTGTCGCCAGCACCAGAGAACTCTCGGCCGAACGGAGCCTGCCGTGGTTTTCCAGCGTGGCCGCATTAACGGTAAGCGCATCGTTGGCGCCGATCTCTCCGGTGTTGCTCAAGCCCTGTTGCAGCGAGAGCTTCATGCTGCCCGCGGCGGTGAATGTTCCTCTGTTGTTAAGGGCCGTCGCCTTCAATGAGACGGATTGCTTGGCCTCAACAGTGCCGCTGTTGTCCAGTGTGTCACGGACGCGCAGGAGCAGGGCGCCCGATGTCAGCACGTCACCGGTGTTCTCCATCGCCGCCGCACGGATCGTGATACCGCCATCCCCGAGCAGACTGCCCGCATTGCGTATCGAACCGCCACTCTGCACGCTGGTGTGACCGGTGCTGTCGATACGACCGGTGCGGGTGTTCTCCAGGGAACCGACTTCCAGCACGGTACCGGCCCTTCCCCCCAGCCTGCCCTGGTTGATGAGCACGCCCGCACTGCGTATCTGCACATCCCGGCCAGCAGCGATGGTCCCGGTGTTTTCCAGACGGCCCGCCGCCGTGACGACCAGCTCTCCTTCGGTGGCTGCCAAGGTGCCGCCGTTGTGCACGCCCACACCATGCTCGGTGGCGGTCAAGTAAATGTGGCCGGCATACATGCCGCCCAGTGCGGCCACGTCGATGGCGCGCATCGACGGTGCATGGCCGGATGAGCTCTCCGGCGTGATCTGCGCGTGATCGGCGCTGACCGTATTGAGACCGGTGGTGAGCCGGAGCTCTCCGGCGCGCAAGGCAGCATGAACACGGACCGCTCGGGCGATCACCTCCGCATATGTCGTGCCACCGGCTCGCAGGCCGGATCCTTCAAAGCTGATGACGCCGCCGCCAACACGATAGCTCTCCAGGTTGCCCTGTCGGATGACCGGCGTCCCCGTGGTCATGGTGGCACGCTGCGCATTGATGAAGCCGCAACCGGCACAGGTGATGCCGGAGGGGTTGGCGATGATCACCTGCGCCCGGTTGCCGGCGACCTCGATGAAGCCACGCAGGTAGCTCGGGTCCGATGAGTTGATCTGGTTGAGAATGACCTGCGCGCCACCCTGGGGCATCCAGGGATTGCCGGCGATGTAGCCGCCCAGTTCGGTCTTGCTGGAGCCGCCCGCGTTGTTGAGGATGGCGCCCCGCTCATCGACATCGAAGCGCCGGTAGCTGTTGACCGAGAGTCCTCTTGCGTTGGGCTGCCGGATGTTGACTACCGGCACGCCATTGGCCGCCTTGAGCACCATCGCTTGCTCTTCGCGCGGTGCGTTGCGGTCTATCAGGATCTGCGCATGTGCCACGCTTTGCCACGTCAGTGCGAGGGCCAAGACCAGCGCGCAAAATTTCCACGATGCCGGTGCCACCGTACCGGCTCCCCCACGTGCCGTCGGCAACTTCTGGCCGCTGATGGCCGAAGCGGTTTCCGCAACCGCCATCAGCATGCCGCGATGACGATTGAAGACCAACTGGTAGCGCTGACGGTTCATGGATCGCCCCTTTTTGCGAGATCGACCCGGGCCGGATGCCTTATCGATTCGAGGCGCAGTCTATTTTCTTGTCTCTTTCTGAAATATCAGAAATGTCTCATTTCCAAGAAACTTAATGGCAGGGGTTTTGGCAGATTTGATTGCTTTCGAAGATCAGTTTTTTGATCTGATGAGAAATACCTTTGATAGCATTCATGTCTCTTTCATTTATCCAAACGGCACTGACCGGTATGACATGACGAACCGGCGCCGCAAGCACTACGTTCTCGACTCAGTCAATGCCAGCTCCTGCTGTCCGCACGGATATGGAGGTCCTGCCACCAGCGCTCGAAGCCATTGGTAAAATTCACCCCAATAACCGCCACTATCAGGAACCCTGATGAGAGAACTCAGCCTCGACCAGTTGCGCACGCTGGTCACCATCGTCGACCTCGGCACATTTTCGGCTGCCGCCAATGCGCTGCACCTGGCCCAGCCCACGATCAGCCTGCATGTCAGCGATCTCGAAGAACGCCTGGGCAGCGCCCTGCTCATGCGCGGCAGCCGTCGCGTACAGGCCACGGCGCTGGGCGCGCTGGTGATCGACCGGGCCCGGCGCCTGTTGCGCGATGCCGACGATCTGCTCGATGTTGCCAGGAAACACGTGGAAGGCAAGGTCGGCCGGGTGCGCCTCGGGACGTCGACGGGCGTGGTGGTGAACCTGCTGCCCCGCGTACTGCGCCAGCTGGAAAACAGCTTCCCGGGCATCGACGTGGAGGTCAACATCATGGGCTCCAACGAGACCATGGCGCGCCTGCAGGAAGGCACGCTCGACATCGGCCTGGTCGCCATCCCCATCACGGCCTCCAAGGAGATCCAGATCACGCACTGGCGCAGCGACCGCATGATGGCTTTCCTGCCAGCCACCTGGAAATCGCCCGCCGCCATCAAGCCGAGCTGGCTGATGGACAAGCCCATGATCTTCAACGACGCCACCACGCAGATGTACCGGCTCACCATGGCCTGGTTTGCCGAGGCCGGGGAAAACCCGCGCGCACGTATCGAACTGAACTACAACGAAGCCATGAAGAGCCTGGTCTCCGCCGGTTACGGCGCGGCCATCCTGCCGCTGGAACAGCCCCTGGCCGCCGAGCTGGACCGCCACAAGGATGTGCGCATCGTGCCTCTGTCGCCGGTGCTCAAGCGCCACATCGGCGTGGCCCATCGCGCCCTCCCCAACCTCGACAAGGCCACCGTGAACGTGCTGGAGACGATACGGCAGTTCCAGCAGGCCTGACGCGGCGCGTGGACCGCAGGACGGTGCATTAAACACAGCTTAATGCTCGATTCACCGAGCATTAAGCACAGCGCAATCCCGATCTCCTATAGTCGATGCTCATCGACCTACCCTCTTCAGGAGTTTCCCATGAGCCTGGCCACCCTGCCCACGCCCGCCGCCTTGATCGACATCTCCCGCATGGAGCACAACATCGCCCGCATGCAGCAGCGCATGGATGCGCTGGGCGTGCGCTTCCGTCCGCACGTCAAGACCACCAAGTGCCAGCAGGTGGTGCAGGCGCAACTCCAGGCCGGTGCGCGCGGCATCACCGTTTCCACCCTCAAGGAAGCCGAACAGTTCTTTGCTGCCGGCATTACCGACATCGTCTACGCCGTCGGCATGGCGCCCACCAAGCTGGGGCAGGCGCTGGCGCTGCGCCGCCAGGGCTGCGACCTCAAGATCGTGGCCGATAGCGTGGCCTGCGCCGAAGCCATCGTGGCGTTCGGGCAGGCGCAAGAGGAATGCTTCGAAGTCTGGATTGAAATCGACGTGGATGGCCATCGCTCCGGTATCGCCCCGGAAGACGCCACCCTGCTGGCCGTGGGCAAGGTGCTCCACGCCGGCGGCATGCGTATCGGCGGCGTGATCGCCCATGCCGGCTCCAGCTATGACTACGACAACGACGCCGCCCTCATCGCCGTGGCCGAACAGGAACGCGCCGGATCCGTCCGGGCCGCCGAACGCCTGCGCGAAGCCGGCCTGCCCTGCGAGGTGGTCAGCATCGGCTCGACCCCGACCGCGCTACGCGCCGAACACCTGCAGGGCGTGACCGAAGTACGTGCCGGTGTCTATGCCATGTTCGACCTGGTGATGCACAACGTGGGCGTCAATACCATGGACGAGATCGCCCTGAGCGTGCTGACCACCGTGATCGGCCACCAGCCCGAAAAAGGCTGGGCCATCGTCGATGCAGGATGGATGGCCATGAGTCGCGACCGCGGCACGCAAGGACGCAGGCACGACTTCGGCTATGGCCAGGTCTGTACGGAAGATGGCAAGGTGCTGGAGGGCTACCTCATGAGCGGGGCCAACCAGGAACACGGCATCCTGTCGCGCCAGGGCAGTCCGGATGCGCAGATCGCAGAGCACCTGCCCATCGGTACGCGTTTGCGTATTCTGCCCAACCATGCCTGCGCCACCGGGGCGCAATATCAGGAATACCGGGCCATCGCCACCGACGGCAGCGTGGCGACCTGGCCGCGCTTCAACGGCTGGTAAGCGCGCCGCCCTTGAGGCCGCTGCCAAACCAGGACTGCGCCAGCGCCACCCAGTAACGCACGCCTTCTTCGATGATGTCGTCGTTGAAGTCGTAGTGCGGGTGGTGCAGCGAATGCGAGGCGCGGTCCTGCGGCGCATTGCCGATCAGGACATAGGTGCCGGGCCGCTCCTCCAGCATGAAACCGAAATCCTCCGAGGTCATGTTGGCCGGGATGCCGGTACGGATGCGTGCATCACCGAAGGTCTGGCGAATCACCCTTTCACAGAAGTCGGTCTCGGCCGGGGTGTTGATGGTGGCCGGGTAGTACTGGAAGAATTCCACCTCGACCTTGGCCCCATAGGCGTCGGCCAGCGCATGGCACATGCGGCGGATGTCTTCCTGCAGCTTCTGCTGCAAGGTGGAGGACAGGGTGCGGATGGTGCCGCGCAATTCGGCGCGGTCCGGGATGACGTTATCCGTATCGCCTGCATGGAACATGCAGACCGAAATGACGGCAGGGTCGACCGGGTCCTTGTGGCGCGCCGCGATGGTCTGGCACTGCAAGACCATGGAGCAGGCCAGCGGGATCGGGTCCAGCCCCAGGTGCGGCTGGGCCGCATGGGCGCCCTTGCCGGTGATGGTGATCTTCAGGCGCGAACCGGCAGCCATGATGGGACCGGTGCGCAGGCCGAACTGCCCGGCCGGCAAGCCGGGCCAGTTGTGCATGCCGAACACGGCTTCGGTCGGAAACTGCTCGAACAGTCCGTCATCGATCATCTTGCGCGCTCCCGCCCCGCCCTCTTCCCCCGGCTGAAAGACGAAGTGCACGCTGCCCGGCAAAATCGGCTGCTGCTTGAGTACGCGTGCCGCGCCCAGCAGCATGACGGTGTGGCCGTCATGGCCGCAGGCGTGCATGATGCCGTGGCTGCACGAGGCGTGCGCAAAGTCATTGGCCTCGACGATGGGCAAGGCATCGAGGTCGGCGCGCAGCACGATCCCGCGTTGCGGATCGCTGCCCGGCAGGCTGGCCACCACGCCGGTGCCGCCCAGGCCGCGCGTGACCTCATAGCCCAGCGCCTGCAGCTCCCGCACTACCACGTCGGCGGTGCGATGTTCCTCGAAACGCAGCTCGGGATGCGCGTGCAGGTCGCGGCGCAGGCCGGCCCAGTGGGCGCGGTGCTGGTGAAAGGTGTCTTGCGGATGTTCGGTGTGTTCCATGATGCTCATGTGTTCATGCCGTCGTGACGGCGGTGATGAAGGAGATCAGGCGTAGTAGCCCAGGATCGATTTCACTTCCATGTATTCCTCCATGCCTTCCACGCCATACTCGCGCCCGTTGCCGGACTGCTTGTAGCCGCCGAAGGGAGCCTGCGGGTCCCAGGCCGGATAGTTCAGGTGCACCTGGCCGGACTGGATGCGGGCGGCCACGGCGCGCACCTGGTCCTTGTCGCTGCCCTGCACGTGCGCGCCCAGGCCATAGACGGTGTCGTTGGCGATGGCGACGGCTTCCTCCACGGTGTCGTAGGGCAGGATGGCCAGCACGGGTCCGAAGATTTCTTCCTGGGCGATCACCATGTCGGTATGCACGTCGGAGAAGATCGTGGGCCGCGCATAGTAGCCCTGCTCCAGACCGTCCGGACGTCCGGCGCCACCGGCCAGCAGGCGCGCGCCATCCTGCATGCCGGCCTCGATCATCTGCTGCACCCGCAGGAACTGCGCGCGGTTGGCCAGCGGGCCGTGGGTCGTCGCGGCATCGGTGGGGTCGCCCACCTTCATCTGGGCCAGCGTTGCCAGCGCCAGTTCATGCACGCGATCCAGCGCCGCGCGCGGCACGATCAGGCGCGTGGGCGCGCTGCAGGACTGGCCCATGTTGCGGAAAGCGGCCGCCACGCCGGGCGGAATGGCACGTTCCAGGTCCGCATCGGGCAACACCACATTGGGCGACTTGCCGCCCAGCTCCTGGGCCACGCGCTTGACGGTGACGGCTGCGGCCTGCGCCACCAACACGCCGGCGCGGGTGGAACCGGTGATGGAAATCATGTCCACCTGCGGATGCGAGGACATGGCCGCACCGACCTCGGGACCGCTGCCATTGACCAGGTTGAAGACGCCAGCCGGAATGCCGGCCTCATGCACGATCTCGGCAAACAGCAGCGCCGACAGCGGGGAGAGTTCGCTGGGCTTCAACACCACGGTGCAACCGGCGGCCAGTGCCGGGCCAACCTTGGCGGTGATCTGGTAGATCGGCCAGTTCCAGGGCGTGATGAGGGCACAGACCCCAATCGGCTCGCGCACGATGGCCGTGGTGCCGCGCGGGCGAATGAAGGGATAGTCCGCCAGGTTGTCGCGCGCTACGCGCAGGTGTTCGGCGGCCAGCGGCACGTGGGCGGTGCGGGCATAGGTGATGGGGGCGCCCATCTCCAGCGTCAGTGCCTGCGCGAACAACTCGGTACGTTCCACCAGCAGCGCATGCACCCGGCCCAGCAGCGCGGCGCGCTCCAGCGGCGAGGTCGCCGCCCACGCGGCAAACGCCCGGCGCGCGGCCTGCACGGCCTGCTCCACATCGGCGGCGTTGCCCAGTGCGATCTCGCAGACGCGTTCCTCCGTGGCCGGCGAGACCACGGCAGCCACTCCCTCGCCTTGCGGGCGCTGCCATTGGCCATCGATGTAGAAGTGATCCAGGCGGCCGTTGCGCTTGAGGTGCGCCAGCGGGGAGACGGTGTCGGTGGAGGCGGTGCGGGTCATGTCGGGTTGTCCTTGTTTCGGGTTGGTTGCGCGTGCGGCGCAGTGTCACAGCAGTGCCGTGGCCTCCACTTCGACCTGCAGGCCGAAGTGCAGCGCCGGGACCGGCACCACGGCGCGCGCCGGGCGGGCGCTGCCGGCCCAGCGTGCGTAGATCTCGTTGAAGGCAGGCCAGTGCGCCACATCGGTGAGATAGATGCGGACCTGCAGCAGCTTGCCGATGTCGCTGCCGGCCCCGGCGAGTGCGGCTTCCACATTGGCCAGCACCTGCAGGGCCTGGACCTCGAAGCTGGCCTCGGTGAGCTTGTTGCCACTGGCATCGATGGGCAACTGCCCCGAGATGAAGACCATGCCGTTGCCGATGGCGACGTGGCTGTAGTGGCCACCCGGTGTGGCCAGGCCGGTCGGGTTGAGGGTGACGGGGGTGGTGTGTGCGGTGTTGTTCATGATGGGCCAGGCTGAAGTGGAAGGAAGGCCGGTCAGGATAACCGACGCATTTCCTGTGATGGACTGTAGCCAAAACACCTTCAGCGATGTTTAATGTTCGTTCAATTCACCATTAAGAGGTTTTTAATGCTGCAACTCGATGACATGCAGCTGCTGCGTGCCCTGGGCTCGGCCAGTTCGCTGGCCGGTGCTGCCCGCCTGCTCGACCTGACGCCACCGGCGGTGACGGTGCGCCTGCAGCGCATCGAGGACCGCGTCGGCGTGCGCCTGGCCAATCGCGCCGCACGCGGCTTCGCGCTCACCGACGAAGGCCAGCGCCTGGTGCAGGAAGCCATGGACATCCTGGAGCGCATCGAATCCATCACCGCCAGCGTCTCGCGCGAATCGGATCGCGGGGCCGGCGGCAACCTGGCCAACGTCAGCGGTTCGCTGCGCGTGGTCGCACCCTTCGGCTTCGGACGCCGCTACGTGGCACCGCTGATCCGAGATCTGCACCGCAGCCATCCCAAGCTGAACATCTCGCTGCTGCTGGCCGAAAGCCCGCTGGCGGCCTCCACCGGCGCTGATGCCATCATTTCCATCGGACGCGTCAAGGGCTCTTCCTGGGTCGGGCACTTCCTCGCGCCCAATGCGCGCTTGCTGTGTGCCGCGCCGGTGCTGGCCAAACGGATGCAGCGCATCAAGCATCCTTCCGACCTGGCCGAGTATCCCTACCTCAGCCTGCGCGAGAACGACGACGACCTCAGCCGCCTGCGCTTGACGCCCGTCGACAGTGCTGGCCGCCGCACCGGCAAGGCGCTGACCGTCAAGCTCAATGGCGCGCTGTCTTCCAATGACGGCACCATCACGCGCGACTGGGCGCTCGATGGCGAAGGCTTCGTGGCACGTTCCGAATGGGACTGCGCGCATCTGGTGGCCGACGGCAGTCTCAAACGCGTGCTGCCCGGCTGGCAGCTCGATCCCGCACCCATCATGGCGCTGCTGCCGGGCCGACAGGGCCTCACGCTGCGCCAGCGCGTCTTCCTCGATGCCGCCAAGCGGGCCTTCCAGCCCGTGCCCTGGCGGCGCTGAACTGCTTCAGAAATCGGCCACCTTGCCCCAGGACGAATCCGAAAAACGACTGGGGTGATAGGGACGCGGATCGACAATGGGCTCCACACCGCTGGCCAGGTCCGCGATCAGGTGGCCCGCGCCCGGCCCGATGCCGAAGCCGTGACCGGAGAAACCGGCCGCCAGGATCAGGCCCGGTGTCTGCGGCAGCTCGCCGATGCCCGGCACGCCATCAGGCGTGCTGTCCACATAACCGGCCCACGTATGCGTGACCTTGGCCTGCGCCAGCTGTGGCAGCAATTCGACGGCGCGGCGATGGGTGGCGCGAATCGAGACCGGATCGGCCGACGCATCCAGGATGCGCATGCGTTCCATGGGCGTGGGCGCATCCATGCGCCAGCGCGACAAGGTCTCATGGCCGCTGCGCCAGGCTTCCAGCCCGCCCGGCGACAGGCTGCGCCAGCGCTTGGCGAACATCGGCAGGAACTGCGGCGAGAAGCGCAGGAACTGCATGGTCGGATCAACCCGCGCACGGCCACTGATGGCCAGCGCATAGGACCCGTTGCTGCGACGGGTGACGGCTACGCCCGAGGTGTAGAGCGCGCCCGGCAGGGGCTGCTCCATGGGCGCCACGCTCATGATGGATTGCCGCACCGACGCCTGCGGGAAGCGTATCCCCAGCTGATGGCAGAACGACGAAGCCCATGCACCACCGGCCATGACGGCGACCTTGGTCTTGATGACACCGGCTTCGGTGATCACGCCCGAGACGCGGCCACCTTCGGTTTCGATGCCACGTGCGGCGCATTGCTGGATCACGTGACCACCCAGCTTCATGATGGCACGTGCCACGGCAGGTGCCGCCTTGCCCGGGTCGGCGGTGCCGTCGGTGGGCGAGAAGACGCCGCCTTTCCAGGCGCGTCCGGTGGCATGGCCGCGTTCAGCAGCCTGCTTGGCATCGAGCATGTAAGTGGTCACGCCGGCGGTCTTGGCGAAGTCGCCCCAGGCTGCCCAGCGGGCGATTTCTTCATCATCGTTGGAGAGATAGAGCAGGCCGCAGCGTGTAAAACCGGTATCTTCGCCAGTCTCGGCGGAGAACTGTTCCCACAGATCGATGCTCTTGGTGGCCATGGGCAGTTCGCGCGCGTCGCGGTTCTGCTGGCGGCACCAGCCCCAGTTGCGGCTGGATTGTTCGGCACCGATGCGGCCCTTCTCGACCACTGCCACCGAGATGCCGCGCTTGGCCAGATAGTAGGCGGTGAAGATACCGATGATGCCGCCACCGATGACGACCACATCGGCCGAGGCCGGGGGAATCGTGGGACTCTGGACCTGTACGAGCGGGGGTGACATTTTACTTGCCTCCTTCGGCCGGCACGGTCTGCACCACGTAGAACTTGGCCACGCGCTGGCTGCTCTCCCAACCGATGGCCGCACCCAGCGGCACGAAGACGGCATCACCCCGCTCGACGGCCACCACGCTGCCATCGGGTTCGGCAAAGCGCACGCCGCCATCGAGGATGTGCATGAATTCATTGACCGGATGGGCACGCACGATGCGGTGATAAGGGGTGGAATCCCAGGTGCCGATCTTGCAGCCGATGGAGCTTTCATCGATCACGTTGTCGCTGCGGCAGGTGGGTACCTCGCCCAGCAGGATTTCCTTGGGCAGCGAATTGGCCGAGGGCTTGAAATTGGCCTCGGCCACCAGCGGGAACACGCCCGGCTGCACCGGCTGCGGGCAGTCGGCAGCACAGAACACCACCAGCGTGGGCTGTCTGGCCGAAAGACGTACGGTGGCGCCGGTGGCAATGACCACGCCGCTGTCAGGTTTGAGCACCAGGGGCGCGGCGCCTTCGGTTTCGAGGGTCAGCTCGCCTTGCACCACCACCAGGGTTTCCTGGTGCGGGAAGCGGGCGATGTCGAGGCTGCCTTCGAAACGCAGGCGGCCTGCGCTCATGCCGCCAATGCCCTGCCAGGCAATCTCGCGCATGGCGGCGAAGGGGTCGGAGGCGCCCAGCGCGCCCGGATGGAATGGGGTGGATACGGGGGTGCCGGAGGCACGGTACAACACCAACGCTGCAGTCATTTTTTCTCCTGTTTCCTTGGGGTGGGCGGGACCGTCTGGCCAGCTCGGCTGGTCTCTTGCAGTCCCGCCCGAATCTCTTCTTCATGTCAGACGATGCTACGGCGCCGGCATGTGGCTGTGATTAATGCTCTTCGAATCCAGCATTAAGCCTGGCTTAATGCTGTGAAGCTGCCTCTCCCGCCAGGCTTGGCCAGCCGCCAGGCAGACAGAGGGTGACCACGCGGGGATCAGACCGTGATGCCGTCCACCGGCACCAGCGGCCTCTGCGACTGCTGCAGATCGGCATCCGAGCGGTGACAGAGAATCTCTCCGCCATGTTCCATATTGCGGCGGCGCGGCGGCACCACGTTGCACACACCATCGATGCGCTGCGCACAGCGCGGCAGGAAGGCGCAGATCTCGGGGGAAGGATCGACCGCACCGATGGGCGGCAGCTTGTGCTGGCCGGCGCCGGCCACCTGCTCCAGCCAGCCTTGCTGCATGGCCGGGACCGACGACAGCAGCAGGTGCGAATACGGGTGGTAAGGCGGTGCCATCATCGCTTCGCGCGGACGGTTGGCCACCATGCGGCCGGCATAGAGCACCACGATGTCGTCGCAGATGGCGCGCACGGTACTGATGTCATGGCTGATGAACATGTAGGACACCTGCAGCTCGCGGCGCAGTTCGGCCAGCAGTTCCAGGATGGCGGCGGCCACGACCGTATCCAGCGCCGAGGTCACTTCATCGCACAGGATCAGATCGGGCTTGGCCGCCAGGGCGCGGGCCAGGTTCACGCGCTGCTTCTGGCCGCCGGACAGTTCGGCCGGCAGCCGGTCGATCACGCTGGAAGGCAGCTTGACCAGATCCAGCAGTTCGGCCGTACGGCGGCGCATGGCATCACCCTTCAGGCCGTGATAGAAGGACAGCGGACGGTTCAGGATGCGGCCGATGGTATGCGCCGGATTGAGCGCCGTGTCGGCATTCTGGAACACGATCTGCACACGGCGGAATTGTTCGCGGGTGCGGCCTTCGAGCGTGGGCGAGAGATTCTCGCCATCGAGCTGGATGCTGCCGCGCGCCGGCGCGATCATGCCGGCCACGGCACGCGCCAGGGTGGTCTTGCCGGAACCGGATTCGCCGATGATGCCCACGGTGCTGCCGCGCTGGATGGTGAGGTTGATGTCGTCCAGGATGCGTACGCCCGGCAGGCCCAGGCGATCCGGCGCACCGTAACCGGCGACCAGGCCGCTGATGCGCAGCAGCGGGGCCTTGGCTTGTGCCGGCACGGTCTCTGGCAGGATCTCGCGCAGTTGCACCACGCGTGCAGCGGGGCAGGCAGCGGCGATCAGGCTTTGCGTATAGGTGTCGGCGGGCGCATGCAGCACCTGGCCGGTGCTGCCGACTTCACGCACGGCGCCATCGCGCAGCACGATGATGCGGTCGGCCATCTGCGCCACCACGGCCAGGTCGTGGGAGACGTAGACGGCGGTGGTGCCGATTTCCTTGACCACCTTCTTGAAGGCGCGCAGCACTTCGATCTGGGTGGTCACGTCCAGCGCCGTGGTGGGCTCGTCCAGAATGACCAGCTCCGGGTCGGTGATCAGGGCCATGGCCGCCATCACGCGCTGGAGCTGGCCGCCGGACACCTGGTGCGGATAACGTTCGCCGATCTTGTCGGGGTTCGGCAGGGCCAGTGCGCGGAACAGATCGACCGCCTTGCGCATGGCGCTGGCCTTGTCCATCACGCCGTGCTGCAGGGCACTTTCGATCACCTGGTCCATGAGCGTGCGGGCCGGGTTGAAGGCGGCCGCTGCACTCTGGGCGATGTAAGCCACGTGGTGGCCGCGCATGGCCAGCAGGGCCTTCTCATCCATCTGGTCGATCTGGCGCTGACCGATGCGCACCTGGCCACCGGCAATGTGGCAGCCGGCGCGCGCATAACCCAGCAGGGATAGCGCAATGGTGGTCTTGCCGGAACCGGATTCACCGATGAGGGCCACGACTTCGCCCGGCGCCACGGTGAAGCAGACGTTCTTGACGATCTCGACCTCACTGCCGTCATCCTTGCGGGCATTCACGCGCAGGCCCTGCACCTCCACCAGTGGCCGCTGCGCTGCTGCGCCAGCCGCACCGCCGGCACCGGCGCCGTTTTCCTTGCCGAGGAAGATATCGAATTGCTTCACGGGCTTACTCCTTGGCAGCGCGCTTGCTGCGCAGGTTATCGATCAACAGGTTCACGCCGATGGTCAGCGAGGCAATCGCCAGCGCCGGCATGATCACCGCCAGGGCACCCTCGCCCAGGCCGGAAATGTTTTCGCGTACCAGCGAGCCCCAGTCGGCGTCCGGCGGTTGCACGCCCAGCGAGAGGAAGCTCAGGCCCGACAGCAGCAGCACCACGTAGACGAAGCGCAGACCGAAATCGGCCATCACGGGACGGATCATGTTGGGCAGCATTTCCACCGTCATGATGTACCACACGCCCTCGCCGCGCGCCCGTGCGGCCTGCACGTATTCCATGGCCTGCACGTTGACTGCCAGCGAACGCGCGATGCGGTAGGCGCCGGGCATGTAGGTGATGGCGGCGGTGAGCACCAGCAGGAACATGGAGGAACCGAAGGTGGCCACCATCATCAGCGCGAACATCTTGCTGGGAATGGAGATCAGGGCATCGAGTGCACGGCTGATGACGGCATCGCGCCAGCCGCCCGAGAAGGCCGCGAAGAGCGCGATGGCCGTGCCGGAGAGGCTGGCCACCAGGGTCGACAGCAGGGCCAGGCCGATGGTGGCGCGGGTGCCGAAGAGGATGCGGCTCAACATGTCACGGCCCAGGTAGTCGCTGCCCAACAGGAACTTGTGGCTCATGCCGGAGAACACGTCGGTATCGACGATGGCGGTAGCGTCATAGGGCGAGAGGCTGGGGCCGATGATGGCCATCAGGATCCAGAAGCCGACGATGGCCATGCCGATCCAGGCCATGGTCGAGTGGCGGCGTACGCGCCTGGCCGGTGCGGTGGCCGCAGCCACAGGCGCGCCGGCTTCGCTGCCGGTAGAGTCGTGGAGAGCTTTCATCGGGTCTTCAACCTTGGATTGGAAACAATGGCCAGCACATCGGCGGTGAGCACCAGCAGCAGGTAGCCGGCGCAGAAGATCATGGAACAGGCTTGCACCAGCGGCATGTCGCGGGTGGTCACGGCATCGATCATCAAGGTGGCGATGCCGGGGTAATTGAAGATGCTTTCGACGATGATGACACCGCCCAGCAGGTAGGACAGGCTCAGCGCCACCGCATTGGCAATCGGCCCGATGGCGTTGGGCAAGGCATGGCGCAGCACGATGCGGGTGCGCTTGACACCTTTCAACAAGGCCATCTCGGCGTAGGACGAACGCAACTGGTCGATCACGGCGGCGCGCGTCATGCGCGTCATCTGGGCCACGATCACGCAGCACAGGGTCAGCACCGGCATGGCATAGGCCTTGACGAAAGCACCCAGGGTGTCTGCATCGCCCACATGCGACAGGGCCGAGAGCCAGCGCAGCTTGACCGCGAAGATCATCACGGCCACGGTGGCCACCAGAAATTCCGGCACCGACACCATCGATACCGCACTGACGTTGACGGCGCGATCAAAGAAGGAACCGCGATACATGGCCGAGAAGATGCCCAGGAACAGCGCCAGCGGCACCGACACCAGGGCCGTCACGGCGGCCAGCATGAGCGAGGCCGGCAGGCGGCCGCCAATCATCTGCGCCACCGGCACATTGTTGACCAGTGACATGCCGGGATTTCCTGACAGCAGATTGCCCAGCCAGTGCGCGTAACGCACCGGGGCCGGCAGATCCAGACCATATTGCAGGCGCAGTGCGGCCACCGTCTCGGGCGTGGCCGCCTGGCCCAGCGCGGTCTGGGCGGCGTCGCCCGGCAACAGGTTGGTGATGAAGAATATGCCGGCCGAGACCAGCAGCAGCGTCAGCACCGCCTGCAGGAGGCGACGCACGATCAGACGCAGGACCATTCCATTCATAGCTTTCCTCGGTAACGAGTGGCGGGGCCGGCCATCAAGATGGACCGGTCCCGCGCGACTTCCACTGACAGCGTGCGTCAGGCGTGAGACTTTCCCGTACTCACGCGTCCAGCCAGACGTACTCGGCGCAGGTGTAGTTCATGAACGCACCCAGCGGCACCGGATCGATGCCCTTGACCTTGGTGCTCATGCCTTCCAGATTGATGATGAAGACCGGGATGCCCAGGCCGCACTTCTCGTGGATCATGGTCTGCAGGTCGGCATACATGGCTTTGCGCTTGGTGAAATCGGTCTCGCCGCGGGCGGCCACCACCAACTGGTCGAACTGCGGATTCTTCCAGCCCGATTCGTTCCACTGTGCATCCGACTTGAAAAACTGCGTGAGCAGGATGTCGGCGCTGGGGCGCGGATTGATGTTGCCGAAGCCGACCGGCACCTTCATCCACTGATTGGACCAGTAACCATCGGCAGGCACGCGCTTGACATCCAGTTTCAGCCCGATCTTGGCGGCGCTCTGCTGCATCAGCACGGCCATGTCGACCGAACCGGTGGCGGCCACCGAGGCCACGATGGGGATGGTGCTGCCCAGCACGCCGGCCTTCTCCAGGTGGAACTTGGCCTTGTCCGGATCGTAGGGACGCTGCGGCAGGCCGGCGAAGTAGAAGCGGTTGGTCGGGTCGATCGGCTGGTCGTTGGCGGTGACGGCATAGCCACGGAAGGCGGCCATCTTGATCTGTTCGCGGTCCAGCAGGTACTTCATGCCCAGGGTGAAGTCCATGCTGTTGCCCGGTGCCTGGTCCTGGCGGATGACCAGGTCGGTGTACTGACCCGACTTGGTTTCCATGACGGTGTAGCCCGGGGTGCCCTTGACGCGGCCGGTGGAGCGGGCGTTGACGTCGTTGATCCAGTGCACGTCGCCGGAGAGCAGCGCATTGACGCGCGCGGCTTCGTCGGGGATGCCGAACAGTTCGACTTCGTCCAGGTAGGGCAGGCCCGGCTTCCAGTAATTCTCGTTGCGTACGCCGATGGTGCGCACGCCCGGGGTGAATTCCTTGAGCTTGAAGGCGCCGGTCCCGTTGGGGGTGCTGAAGTTGGTGGTGCCATCGCGGATGATGAGGAACTGCGCGGTGGCCAGGATCACCGGCAGGTCGGCGTTGGCGCTGGTGAGCTTGATCTGGACTTCGTTGGGGCCGGTGGCCTTGACCGACTCGAACTGGTCGGCCACGACCTTGACCTTGGACGCGGTGGCCGGATCCTTGTGGCGCATGATGGAATAGACCACGTCAGCCGGGGTGAACGGCTTGCCGTCGTGGAAGACCACGCCCTTCCTCAGCTTGACGGTCCAGGTGATGGCGTCGGTGGTCAGCATTTCTTCGGCCAGCACCATTTGCGGCGCGAGCTTGCCATCGAGCTTGGTCAGGCCGTTGTAGAACATGTGCACCCGGGTGTAGTCGGTGGAGTGCGCGGTCTTGGCCGGGTCGAGTGTGTCAGCGGTGGAGCTGGTCTGGGTAGCGATGCGCATCTTGCCGCCGCGCTTGCCGGTCTGCGCCATGACGCTGCCGCTGGCGGTCAACAGGCCCGTGCCGCCGACCGTCATGAGGCTGCCGGCCAGCAGGGTACGCATCATGTCGCGGCGGGTGAAGCCGCCCTGCACGTGTTCCAGCGCGTCGCCGGTGATGATGGAACCCTCTTGGGGGTGATGTCCGTTTTCCTGCTTGCTCATGAAATGCCTCACGATAAAAGTTCAACCACGAAGACCACTGGTCTGCTTTGCCGTCTGCGTTTTGCAGATCCCTCCGGAGAGCAGACCGCCTGTTGGTCCCGCCACACTCCTCGCAACATTGATACCAGGGCGGGAGCACGCCGGGGAAATGCGAGAACTGCGCGGGAGCCTTGCGCTCCCGCCGCCCTCTGTCTTACAGACCGAGTACGCCCGGCAGGCCGGAGATATCCTTGATCTCGGTGTAGCCGTAGTGCGGGGTCGAGGGCTCATGACCACGGGCCACGAAGACCTTGTTCTTGATGCCCATGTCGGAAGCCGGCATGAGGTCGTAGCGCAGGCTGGAAGAAACGTGCAGCACGTCTTCCGGATTGCAGTTCAGGTTGTCCAGCATGTACTCGAAGGCGCGCAGGCGCGGCTTGTAGGCTTGGGCCTGCTGGGCGGTGAAGACCTTGTGGAAGGGTGCGCCCAGTTGCTCGACGTTGTGCATGATCTGGCTGTCGTCGGCATTGGAGAAGATCACCAGCGGGAATTCCTTGGCCACCTTGGAGAGGCCCGCCGGTACGTCGGCGTGCGGACCCCAGGTCGGCACGGCCTTGTAGAAGGCACCGGTTTCCTCGTCATTGGTCTTGATGCCCCAACGTTCACAGGTGCGGGTGATGGCGTTCTTGCAGACCTGTTCGTAGGGCTTCCACTGGTCCAGAACTTCATCCAGGCGGTACGCCGCGAACTGGCGCAGGAAGAACGGCATGTCTTCGGCCGAGACACGGTCGGCATAGATCTTCTGGGCGGTTTCCGACATCTGGAAACGGGTCAGGGTGCCGTAGCAATCGAAGGTAATGAACTTGGGCTTGAAAATGCTCATGAAAAATCGTCCTGTCAAAAATGGGGGGGCGCATCACCTGTCGGCCCTGCGCTGGATGCTGCTTGCTTGCGGGATTGCGGGTCAGTGCATGAGAAGGATTACAACATAGCGAAACCTGCGGTTTATTCCTTTTTGACCGGGCCGCGAAACAGAAATATGTGTTTTCGGCGGTCCAATCAGCATAGCTTGCCGAGCAGTGCAGCAATGCGAGTCGGGTGCGCCGCTTTGGGGCATTTTCACCAAGCTGGTGCGAATCGTGTCCGCCCGCCGGTCCGTCTCCGGGGCTGCATTCGTACAGGCCGTTCATCATCGGCACCGGCCTGCACGCCTCGCTGCACTGCCTGGGCAGAGCCTGCGGGGCTGCACCATGCTACTGCCGATGGCGCCCAATTTTGTGCCGAGAAGAGGGGGCAGATCGCCATAAGATTGCGAATTGGCGGGTCCGAAGACCGCCGCTCTGTGCCGCACCGGGTGCATCATCGCTGGGGTAGCGTTGCGGGCCCGGCCTGCGGACGGGCTCGGCAACGCAAGAAGGCTGGAAGACAGAAACCATTTATATGATTTGGCGGAGCAGGGTCGATCTACCCCGGACTTCATCCGCCTCGCCACCGTATCGACAAGGACACGCTGCATGACCACCGAAAGCACACTCCCGGCCAGTGAGGCCATCCAGACCACCCTGCGTCCCATGCGCCCGGAGGACCTGCCCAGTTGCCACGCCATGAGTCTGCACCTGTACTGGCCGCATCGACTGGCCGACTGGCAGTTCCATCATCAGGTCAGCAGCAGTTGGGCAGTCGAACTGGAACAGCCCGATGGCACGCGCAGCGTGGCCGGCAGCGGCATGCTCTGTCCGCTGGGTGAGGACTACGCCTCGTTGGGTCTGGTCATCATCACCGATGCCCTGCAAGGCCGGGGCCTGGGCCGTGCCATGATGCAGCGCCTGCTGCAGGATGCCGGGGCGCGCAATGTCATCCTCAATGCCACCGAGGCCGGACGCCCGCTCTATGAAAAGCTGGGCTTTGTCGTCACCGATACCCTGAGCCAGCACCAGAGCACCACCGCACGGGCCACCCCGGTGCTGGCGCCGGATGCCCGCATCCGTGCGCTGCGCAAGGAGGAATTGCCGCTCCTGCTGGCGCTGGATCGTCAGGCCAGCGGCATGGACCGCAGCGCCCTGCTGGAGCCGCTACTGGCGAGCTCGGAAGTGGCCGTGCTGGAACAGGCGGGCCAGGTCAAGGGCGTGGCCTATCTGCGCGAGTTCGGTCGTGGCCGCGTGATCGGTCCGGTCATCGCCAGCAATGTGGAGGATGCCAAGACACTCATCGCCCATTGGGTCAACGCCTGTCCGGGCGCCTATCTGCGCATCGACGTGCCGGGTCGTACCGGACTCAAGCCCTGGCTGGAGGAGATCGGCCTGACCTGCGTGGACAACGTGGTCAGCATGTGCCGTGGCACCCCGCCCGCACCTGCGACACAGTGGCGCACCTATTCCATGATCAACCAGGCACTGGGCTGAACGGCCCCGACAAGACCACCATGACTTTTCTCTACAAGGCCGATCCGGTACGCGGCGCCGAATGGGCGCAACTGTTTGCCGAGAAGGCACCCGAACTGCCCTTCCAGATCTGGCCGCATGAAGGCGATGGCGCCAGCGTGCGCTATCTGGCCGCATGGACGCCGCCGGACGATATCGCGCAACGCTTTCCCAACCTGGAAATCCTGTTCTCGGTGGGGGCCGGCATCGACCAGTTCGACATGTCCACCCTGCCGCCGGAGCTGCCCGTGGTGCGCATGACCGAGCCCGGCATTGCCGCCGGCATGGTGCAGTACGTGACGCACGCCGTGCTGGGCCTGCATCGCGACAGCCGCATTTACGCGCGCCAGCAGCGCGACCAGGTATGGCGCGCCCATCGCGTGCGCCCGGCCTCGGCCTGCCGCGTGGGCGTGCTGGGACTGGGCATGCTGGGTCGCGCCGTGCTGCAGCAGTTGCACGGACTGGGCTTTCCCTGCGCAGGATGGAGCCGTTCGGCGCACCAGATGGACGGCATCGATTGCTACAGCGGCAGCGATGGCCTGCGCGACTTCCTGGCCCGCACCGATGTGCTGGTGTGTCTGGTGCCGCTGACCGAGGACACGCGCGGCCTGCTCAATGGCGCGCTGTTTGCGCAATTGCCGCGCGGAGCCGCCCTGGTCAACGTCGGACGCGGCGGCCATCTGGTGGAAGACGATCTGCTGGCCGCCCTCAATGACGGCCAGTTGAGTGCGGCCGTACTGGATGTCTGCGAGACCGAACCCTTACCGCAGGGCCACCCGTTCTGGACGCATCCCGACATCGTGCTCACGCCCCACATCGCCAGCATGACCCAGCCCGATGGCGCCGTCGATGCGGTGCTGGAGAACCTGCGCCGCCATCGCGCGGGCCTGCCCCTGTTGGGCCTGATCGACCGCCGGCGCGGTTACTGAGTCCAACTGCCCCCGACCGGAGATGCCGCATGGCAAACAAAATGCCGAACGCCCCCGACACAACGGCACGCCATGCCGCAGGCCGCGGGCAGTTCGCGTCACCTCTCTGGCCAATGCGTTCTATCCTTGATGGCATGGCGAAGTGCGTCAGCGCCCCTTCCCTGCCCCCATTCACTTCCTGACCCTGAAGCCCCGACCATGAAGCTGGAATCCTACTGGACCGATTCTGCACCGCTGTTCATCTCCCCCACGCGCGAGCTGCCCAGGCAGGTCGACGTGGCCATCGTCGGCGGCGGCTTCACCGGCTTGTCGGCCGCTCTGGCACTGGCAAAACGCGGCGCCTCGGTAGTCGTGCTGGAAGCCGGCCCGCACGTGGCCGCCGAAGCCTCGGGGCGCAACGGCGGCCACGTCAACAACGGCCTGGCGGTGGACTATGCGGAGGTCGCGGCCAAGGTCGGCGTGGAGCGCGCGCGGGCCTGGTATCACGCCTATGACGACGCGGTCGATACGGTGGCGCGGCTGGTGGAGGAAGAACAGATAGCCTGCGATTTCCTGCGCCACGGCAAGCTCAAGATGGCCACCAAACCCTATCAGATGGAGGCCCTGCAACGCAGCGCCGACCGCCTCATCGCCGATGGCGTGGACAGTGACGTGGAAATCCTCGATGCGGCCCGCGTGCAGGCCGAGGTGCAGAGCGAGCGCTTCCATGGCGGACTGCTCTACAAACGCAGCGGCCAGATGCACATGGGCCGCTTCGCCTACGGCCTGGCCACGGCGGCAGAGCGCCATGGCGCGGCCATCCATACCGGCACCGAAGTGCAGCGACTGGAACGCATCGGTGACACGCACGCGCATCGCGTCCACACCGCGCGCGGCACCGTCATCGCCAAGCAGGTGCTGCTGGCCACCGGTGCCAGCCGTCACGGTGCCTATGGCAGCTTCGGCTGGCTGCGCCGGCGCATCGTGCCCGTCGGCAGCTTCATCGTGGTGACCGAACCGCTGGGTGCCGAACGCGCTGCGGCCCTGCTGGCCAAGCAACGTACCTACACCACGGTGGCCAACATCCACCACTATTTCCGCATGACGCCCGATACCCGCCTGGTCTTCGGTGGCCGGGCGCGCTTTGCGATTTCCAGCCCGCAATCCGATGCGGCCAGCGGCGAGATCCTGCGTCAGGGCCTGCACCAGACCTTCCCGCAACTGGGCCAGGTGCGCCTGGACTACTGCTGGGGCGGGCTGGTCGACATGACCCGCGACCGCCTGCCGCAAGCCGGTGAACGCGATGGCCTGTATTACTCCATGGGCTACAGCGGCCATGGCACCCAGATGTCGGTACACATGGGCCAGTGCATGGCGCGGGTGCTGGCCGGCGACACGCTGGCCAACCCCTGGCGTGAACGCGAGTGGCCGGCCATCCCCGGTCACTTCGGCCCGCCCTGGTTCCTGCCGGTGATCGGCCTGTATTACCAGATCAAGGACAAGTTGGCGTGATGACGCGCCGCCGGCTGCATTAACTTTTATTGAATGCTCGTTGATAGCTGCATTAACTTTTGCTGAATGCTCACCATGACCTCTCTGACTCTGACTCTGCAACGCCAGGACCTGATGCCCGGCACCCAACTGATCGGCGCCGAGTGGCGCGCTGCGGCCGATGGCCGTGTGCTGGAGGTGACCGACCCGGCCACCGGCCAGGTGTTCGCCACCGTCCCTGACGGCAGTGCTGCCGATGCCCGCGCCGCCGTCGATGCCGCCGTCGCCGCCTTCCCGGCCTGGCGTGCCACGCCGGCCAAGCAGCGCGCCACCATCATCAAGCGCTGGAACGACCTGCTGCTGGCGCACCAGGAAGACCTTGGTCGCCTGATCTCGCGCGAGCAGGGCAAGCCGCTGGCCGAAGCCAAGGGTGAAGTGGCCTATGCCGCCAGCTATGTGGAATGGTTCGGCGAGGAAGCCACGCGCGCCAATGGCGACATCATCCCGGCACCGGTCAGTGGTCGTCGCATGATGGCGCTGAAGGAACCGGTCGGTGTGGTGGCGGCCATCACGCCTTGGAATTTCCCGGCGGCGATGATCGCCCGCAAGATCGCCCCGGCCCTGGCTGCGGGCTGCACGGTGGTCTGCAAGCCGGCCGAGGATACGCCGCTGACTTCGCTGGCGCTGATCCGCCTGGCGCTGGAAGCAGGCGTGCCGGCTGGCGTCATCAACATCGTCACCGCCTCGCGCGAACGCACCCCGGAAGTGGTCGACGTGTGGCTGGCCGACGGGCGCGTGCGCAAGATCAGCTTCACCGGATCGACCGCCGTGGGCAAGCACCTGGCGCGTCATTCGGCCAATACGCTCAAGAAACTCTCGCTGGAACTGGGGGGCAACGCGCCCTTCATCGTCTTTGACGATGCCGATGTGGATGCCGCCATCGATGGCGTGATGGCCGCCAAGTTCCGCAATGGCGGCCAGACCTGCGTGAGCCCCAATCGCATCTACGTGCAGGACAAGGTCTATGAAGCCTTCGTGGCCAAGCTGGGCGCGCGGGTCGCAGCGCTCAAGGTCGGTCCGGCCACCGATGCTGCCTCGCAGATCGGCCCCATGATCAATGCCCGCGCCATCGCCAAGATCGACCAGCACGTGCGCGATGCCATCGAACGGGGTGCGCGCGTGATCACCGGGGGCAAGCGCCTGCAGGGTCCCGGCTTTGAAAGCGACAACTACTACGCGCCTACCGTGCTGGCCAACGTCACCGGCGCGATGCAGTGCAGCTGCGAAGAGACCTTCGGACCGGTGGCGCCAATCACCCGCTTCGCCACCGAAGAGGAAGTGATCCTCGCCGCCAATGCCACGCCCTTTGGCCTGGCGGCCTATTTTTACTCGACCGATGTGCGCCGCATCCATCGCGTCACCGATGCCCTGGAAAGCGGTATCGTGGGCGTCAACGAAGGTGCGCTGGCGGCGGAAGCCGCGCCCTTCGGCGGTGTGAAGGAATCCGGTTATGGCCGTGAAGGTTCGGTACATGGCCTGGATGATTACCTGCATACCAAATACGTTTGCCAGGGCCAGCTCTGAGGCAGGCTTTGCACTGCCGCCCCTCCCACTGAAACCAACAGGAGTCCCCATGCCCGCGCTGTCCACCCACGATCCCGAGACCGTCCGCGCGCCCTTGCCCGATCTGCTCTTGCGGCCCATGGCCGCAGATGACCTGGGCCACTGCCACCGGCTGTCGCTGCGCTTCAAGTGGCCGCACCGGCTGGAAGACTGGAATTTCCTGCTGCAGATGGGGCAAGGCTACCTGCTCGAAAATACGGCATCGGATGCCCCGCTGCGCACGGTGGGCAGCGTGGTCTGCACCACCTATGGCGAGCACCACGCAGTCATTGGCATGTTGCTGGTGCAGGCTGAATTGCAGCGGCGCGGCCTCGGACGGCGGCTCATGCAGCACGCCGCCAGCCAGGTCAATGGCCGCAGCCTCATCGTCAATGCCACGGCTGCCGGCATGCCGCTCTACAAGCAACTGGGTTTCGTGCAGCAGGATGTGCTGCACCAGTTCCAGGGATCCTCGGCGCAACCGGTGCTGGTCTCACTGCCACCGGGCGAGCGCGTGCGGCCGATGGGCAAGAATGACGTGCATCGCCTGCTGGAACTGGATGCCCAAGCCACCGGCATGGATCGCAGCAAGCTGCTGCTGGCACTGCTGGAGATGTCCGAAGGCGTGGCATTGGACCGTGATGGCGAGATGCTGGGCTTTGCGCTGGTGCGCCGCTTCGGCCATGGCCGCGTGATCGGGCCGGTGGTGGCGCCGGACGCGGAACGTGCCAAGGGATTGATCGCGCACTGGATCAATACCTATTCGGATTCGTTCATCCGCATCGACGTATTCGAATCGAGCGGCCTGCCGGCCTGGTTCGACAAGCTGGGCCTGACCTGCGTGGACCACGTCACGCGCATGTGCAAGGGTGAAGCGCCGGCGCGCGATGCGGGCATGCAGCTGTTTTCCATCGTCAATCAGGCGCTGGGCTGAGGTGGTCGTGCTGCTGCCGCAGAAAATGCCGCAGCGGCCCGCAAAACCCATGAAGATGCTTTTTCAGCCCCGCATCTTGCGCATCGGCTGCGAGGCCAGGGGCATAGGATAGAACACATGCCGGTTGTGCCGTTTGCCTGCACGGCCTTGTTCAACGCATCTTCAGCGAGTCCATCTCTATGCAAACTTCCGCCCTGGCCGCGCTTGACCGCAGCCACCTGATCCACCCTGTTGCCAGCTTCCGCGAACATGAAGAGCTGGGGCCCATCATCCTCAAGTCCGGCCAGGGTGCCTACCTGACCGACCACCAGGACAAGCAGTTGCTGGATGCCTTCTCGGGCCTGTGGTGCGTCAATACCGGCTATGGCCAGGAAAGCGTGATCCGCGCGGCCACCGAGCAGATGCAGCGCCTGCCGTATGCCACCGGCTATTTCCACTTCGCCTCGGAACCGGCCATCCTGCTGGCCAAGAAGCTGGTGGACATCAGCCCGGCATCGTTGAAGCACGTCTACTTCACGCTGGGCGGCTCGGACGCGGTAGATGCGGCCATTCGCTACATCACGCACTATCACAATTCCATCGGCAAGCCGGGCAAGAAGCATTTCATCTCGCTGCAACGCGGTTATCACGGCTCGTCTTCCGTGGGGGCGGGCCTGACGGCGCTGCCCAATTTCCATTTCAATTTCAACCTGCCGCTGCCGACCCAGCATTACCTGCCCTCGCCCTATCCCTACCGCAGCGAACTGCAGGGCGACGAAGCGATCATCGCGGCCTCGGTGCAATCGCTGCGCGACAAGGTCGCCGAACTGGGCGCGGACAATGTCGCCGCCTTCTTCTGCGAACCGATCCAGGGCTCGGGTGGCGTGGTGGTGCCGCCCAAGGGTTGGTTGAAGGCCATGCAGCTGGCCTGCAATGCACTGGACATTCTGTTCGTGGTGGACGAAGTCATTACCGGTTTCGGCCGCACCGGTCCGATGTTCGCCTGCCTGGATGAGGACGTGCAGCCCGACCTGATGACCATGGCCAAGGGCCTGACCGCGGGTTACGCGCCCATGGGTGCGGTGATGATGTCGGACCGCATCTACAACGGCATCGCCGATGGTGCCCCGATGAGCACCGTGGTCGGCCATGGCCAGACCTACTCGGCCCATCCGGTCAGTGCGGCGGTGGCGCTGGAGGTCCTGCGGCTGTATGAGGAAGGCGGCCTGCTGGAAAACGGCCGCCGTCTGGAACCGGTGTTTGCCGGTGGCCTGCGCGCGCTGCTGGATCATCCGCTGGTGGGCGATGCCCGCAGCCGGGGCCTGTTGGGTGCGCTGGAACTGGTGGCCGACAAGACGACCAAGGCGCGCTTCGCGCCGGAACTGAAGCTGCATGATCGCATCTTCCAGGTGGCCTATCGGCACGGGCTGGTGTTCCGCGCCTTTGGCGACAACATCCTCGGCTTCGCACCGGCGCTGTGCTATACCGAAGACGATTTTGCGCTGATGTTTGCGCGTCTGCGGGCCATCCTCGATGAAGTGCTGGCCCAAGCCGAGGTTCGCCAGGCCGTGCGCTGAAGCGGCCAATGCGAGTATCGCCTCCTGTCCGATGGGGAAATCACGGCGGGAGGGGTTAAAATGCCCTGCTACATCCTGCCGGACTTCGCTGCGTGACACACGCGCGCAAGACCGGCAGGCTGAGTCGAATAACCCGAGGCAACATGATGACTAACGGCGCGTTGAAACTGGACCGGATCGATCTGAGGATTTTGTGTCACCTGCAGCAAAATAGCCGCATTACCAATGTAATCCTGGCCGACGCCGTCGGCCTCTCCCCCAGCCCCTGCCTGATCCGCGTCAAGCGCCTGGAGAAGGCTGGCTACATCAGCGGCTATGGCGCCTATATCCGCCTGGAAAAGCTGGCCGACGTCCAGATCGTCTTCACCGAAGTGACGCTGTCGGACCATCGCCGCGAAGACTTCGCCAAGTTCGAAGCCACCATCCGCAATGTCGATGAGATCATCGAATGCCATCTGGTCAGCGGTGGCTATGACTACCTGCTCAAGTTCATGACCCGCAGCGTGGTGCACTACCAGAGCGTGATCGAGTCGCTGCTGGAACAGAACCTGCGCATCGAGAAGTATTTCAGCTACATCGTCATCAAGTCGCCGTTCATCAAGCACCACTACCCGCTGGAAAAGTTCATCCAGACCTGAGTCCGCTGGCGGGCCATCGCCCGTTGGCGGGCCGCGCGGCCCCTTCTGCGCAAGTTCCTTCACTTCGCCCCGCAAGCGCCGTCCCCGCGCGCCTGCCCCTGGCGGCTGCCTGAGCCGCCATCACGACAGGCCGCAACGGCCCGCTTGCAGCATCTCCATCGAATCTCCACAAAAACCCCCGGAAATCCCCACCATCGGTCAGCAAACTGCCCTTTACTTTTGTAAAGATGCGCCGTTAACCTTCGGGTGTGCTGACGGACCGTCAGTTTCTCAAATTACAAGAAAATCATCGTTATTCAGGGGTCAACATGGCAACTTCCACGGGGACGGTATCGACATCGGCCGGTCCGCTTGACGTCGCGACGCTGGTCAATCAGCTCATTGCGGTGGAGAGCAAATCCAGACTCACACCACTGAAGGCCAAGGAAAGCGGGTTCAATACGCTCATCTCCGCCTATGGTTCGCTCAAGAATGCGCTATCGAGCTACCAGAGTGCGTTGAAGCTCATGACGGCCGCCAGCTTCAGCGCCCAGAAGACTACCGTCTCCAACGCCGGCGCCGGCAGCAACCTGACCACCGATCCGTTCACGGCCGAGGCCAACAGCGACGATTCGACCAAGGTCCTGGCGCAGAAGCTCAAATCCGGCGGCTATGCCAGCGGCACCACCTTCAATGCCGGCGACTCCATCGCCATCAAGGTCGGCACCGGCTCGCCCCGCTTCATCACCTTGCAGGCCAATGCCACGCTGGCCGGGGTGCGTGACGCCATCAACGCCGCCAAGGCGGGCGTGTCGGCCTCCATCGTGACCGATGGCAGCGGCGCCCATCTGGTGCTGGAAGCCAATACCGGCGGCACGGCCAACACCATCAAGCTCACGGCCAACAATTCGCTGGCGGGGCTGAACTACGACCCGGCGGTCGCGGGCTCGGTCACCCAGATCCAGGCCCCGCGCGACGCCACCAAGGCCGCCGCCGGCAAGTACAGCATCGGCGTGAACCAGCTGGCGCAGGCGGTCAAGGTCAGTTCGGCCGGCATCGCACCGGGCACGACCTTCGACAATGGCGTGCTGGCCATCAAGACCGGCAACGGCTCGACCACCCTGATCCAGCCCAAGTCCAACACCTTGGCCGGCGTGCGCGACGCCATCAATGCCAGCGAGGCGGGCGTGAATGCGGCCATCGTCAGCGACGGCAGCAACGACCACCTGGTGCTGACCGCCAAGGACAGCGGTGCGGCCAACAGCCTGCGGGTGAGCGGCACGGGCAATTTCGCGGTGTTCAACTTCGACCCGAGCGGCACCGTCACCACCACCGGCGTGGCGACCAACCAGACCTATGGCACGGGCAGCCTGACGCTGCAGGTGGGCAGCACGTCCTTCACCATCACCCCGAGCGATCTCGACAACAGCGGCGCGATCGGACTGAACGACGTGATGAAGGCCATCAACGATGCCGGCACCGGGGTCACCGCCAGCATCAGCAATGACGGCAGCAAGGACCATCTGGTGCTGACCCCGGCCGGCAATGCGCCCATCAAGCTGGTCGGCAGCAATGACTACGCCGACCTGGCCGGCAGCAGCATGGGGCAGTTGGCCAAGGCGCAGGATGCCCGGCTGACCATCGATGGCGTGGCCGTGACCAGCACGACCAACAAGGTCAGCAATGCGATTTCGGGGGTGACGCTCAATCTGACCAAGCTCACCACCCCGGCCGACGACTTTTCGCTGTCCGTCACCAACGACACCAGCGGTCTGACCACGGCGGCCAACAGTTTCGTGAGCGCCTACAATACGCTGGCCAAGGCGGTCGCCAACCTCACCAGGCAGACCCCGTCCACCACCAAGGGCCAGGCCAGTACCGGCTCCCCGCTGGCAGCCGAGTCCTCGGTACTGAGCATGATGGCGCAGATCCGCAGCACCATGCTGGGTGCGCTGGGCGCGGACGGTCGCATGAATCTCTCGCAGGTGGGGATCTCGTTCCAGAAGGATGGCACGCTGGCGCTGGAGGCCAGCAAGCTGACGGCGGCGGGCAACAAGGATTTCGAGGCGGTCAGCAATCTCTTCAGCGGCGCCGGCGGCGTGGTACCCAAGCTGCAGAAGGTGATGGACAGCATCCTCGGCGACAGCGGCACGCTGGCCGCCAAGACCCGCGGGCTGCAGGACAGCCTCAAGATCGTGACCGACCAGCAGAGCGCCGCCAATACACGACTGCAGAACCTGAAGGACAACTACACCAACCAGTTCAACCGGCTCAATCTCACGCTGGCGACCATGCAGTCGCGGCAAAGCTATCTGACGCAGCAGCTGGCGAAGTTGTCCAAGTCGTCGTGATGAACAGGGTCGCGCCAGATGGCGTGGCCGGGGAAGCGGTGACACCCGTTTGCAGGGAGCGCGTCGCCGCTGCATCGAAGAAATCCCAAGTTGCTCCGCTTCATCCGAAGCCCAATGGATTCTGGCAACGCATGTTCGCGGCACGGCATGATGGAAGGCTATGGAACCCTCACCTGCGACGCGTCTTCCCGCATCTCGATGCGCACCGCTCAGTGGCACAACATCGCAAGGCCATCCATGATGCACTGGAAACGATCCGGCAATTGCGTAACCGCATCGCCCATCACGAACCGATATTCCATCGTGCGCTGGAGGCCGAGTATCGATTGATCGGCCAACTGATCGCGTGGCGTTCACCACAGACCTTCTGCCGGATGCACCAGCACCAGCAAATCACCACCTGGCTGGCCGCCCGTCCATAGATGGCGCGGTATCGTTATACTGGTTGTCTACCTCATGACGACAACAAGCACCTTGCAGCGTGCAAACCAGGAATGGAGACACAGTGACCACCCTCAACTACCTCGATGACTTCCAACCCGGCCAGGTATTGCGCTCGCCGGGCACGCTCACCGTGAGCGCCGAAGAGATCAAGCAGTTCGCCCGACAATACGATCCCCAACCCTTTCACCTCGACGAAGCGGCGGCGCAGCAGACTTTCTTCCGCGGCCTGGCCGCCAGCGGCTGGCATACCGCCGCGCTGACCATGCGCCTGCTGGTCGATACCCTGCACATCCAGGGCGGCATCATCGGTGCCGGCTTCGATGAATTCCGCTGGCCGCGTCCGACACGTCCGGGCGATGTGCTGCGTCTTGAAGCGGAAGTGCTCGGCATCAAGACCTCGCAATCCAAGCCGCAGCAGGGTTTCCTCAACCATCGTGTGACCACCTACAACCAGCACGACGAAGCCGTGCTCATCATGACCGGCAACCTGCTGGTACCGCGCCGCAGCCCGGGCTGAACGCTTACGCGGCGTCGGGCTGCCGTGCCGGATGCGCCTGCTCGAAAGCGGGCAGCGCATTGCAGGCAGCCTCGATGGCGCACAGCGTCGGGTACGGTGCCATGTCCACTTCGAAACGGCGTGCGTTGAAGATCTGCGGAATCAGGAAGCAATCGGCCATGGTCGGCGCATCCCCCACGCAGAAATGGCCGCGCGTGGTGTCGGCCGCCAGTTGCTGCTCCAGCGCCGTGAAACCAAGCTTGATCCAGTGCTGGATCCAGGCCGTCTTCTGCGCTTCATCCACTGCAAGCGTGTGCTTGAGATAACGCAGTACGCGTAGATTGTTCAGCGGATGAATCTCGCAGGCGATGGCCAGCGAAAGCTCACGGATGTGCGCGCGCGCAAAGGCGTCGCCAGGCAACAGCGATGGCGTGGGATAGCGCTCGTCCAGATACTCCAGCATCGCCATGGATTGCGTGAGCAAGCGGCCCTGGTCGGCCAGCACCGGAACCAGCGCATGCGGATTCAATTGCGTGAAGGCGGGCAGCAACTGCTCACCGCCCTGGTTCAACAGATGCACGGCCGCCGTCTCGTAGGCCACGCCCTTGAGATTGAGCGCGATGCGCACGCGATAGGAGGCCGAGCTGCGGAAATAGCTGTAGAGAGTCGTCATGCGCTTGCTTGCTCCAGAAAAGAAGATCGGATCATGCCAGGCTGCGCGCAGGCAGCACGGTCCCGGCCGCCTCGCCGAAACCGATGGTCGGCAGGCCATCGCGGCGCGCTACTGCGCGCAGGATGATGGTATCGCCATCTTCCAGGAAGACGCGCTTCTCGCCATTGGCCAGGGTCAGCGGCGACTTGCCGCCACTGCTCAGCTCCAGCAGCGAACCGGCCTGATCGGCTGCCGGTCCGGACAGGGTCCCCGAACCGAAGAAGTCGCCCGGACGCAGATTGCAGCCATTGACGGTATGGTGCGTGACCAGTTGCGCCACGGTCCAGTAGGCGTCCCGATAATTGCCCAGCGAAAGCCGCTGCGGCGCACTGCCGGCTTCACGCATGGCGGCGGTCTGGATCAGCACTTCCAGTTCGATATCGAAGGCGCCACTCTGGCGCAGGGTCGGTGCATCCAGATAGGGCAGCGGTTGTGGATCGTCCTCCGGACGCGTCCAGGCGCAACGGTAAGGTGCCAGTGCTTCCAGGGTCACGATCCAGGGCGAAATGGTGGAAGCAAAGCTCTTGGACAGGAAGGGGCCCAGCGGCTGGTATTCCCAGGCCTGCACATCGCGTGCGGACCAGTCGTTCAACAGGCACAGGCCGAACACCTTGTCCTCGGCCTGATCCATCGGCACCGGTTCGCCCAGGGCATTGCCGCCGCCAATGAAGATGCCCAGTTCCAGTTCATAGTCGAGCCGCTTGCAGGGACCAAAGCTGGGCAGCTCCGCATCGGGGGCCCTGGTCTGGCCCACCGGACGACGGAACTGCTGGCCGGAGACGGCGATGGACGAAGCCCGACCGTGATAGCCGATCGGCACCCACTTGTAGTTGGGCAGCAGCGGATTGTCCGGACGGAACAGCTTGCCGACCGTGGTCGCGTGATGGATGGAGGTATAGAAGTCGGTGTAGTCACCGATCACGGCGGGGACGTCAAACTCGGACTGCGCCTGGGGCACCAGGCAGGCAGCCAGTTCGCTCTGGTGCGCCGAACCGCTGCGCAGCAGGCGCGACAGTGCCAGACGCAGTGCCGACCAGGCCGCCGGCTCCAGCGCCATCAGCGCATTGAGACGGCTGCCGCTACAGGCTGCATGCGCTGCTGCGCGCGTGGCTTCGTCAAAGCCGGAGAAGGCGCCGGCAGCCTGGGCCGCAGGCAGGTCCAGGATCTGGTCACCGATGGCCACGCCAGTGCGGTAACTTTCTTCACTGCCGCTGCGACGGAACACGCCGTAAGGCAGGTTCTGGATCGGGAAACTGCTGTTTTCTGCATTTGCACTCCGGACCCAGCTCCGCAGCGAGGGATCGTGGGTTTCGTTCAGTGTCAGGCTGCTCTGGCTCATGCGCGCTCCGGGTTGAAGTTCTTTTGAATGCCCAGCCAGCAGTCCTGATAATCGCGCTGCAGGGTCGGCGCGGACAAGGCGTGACGGGTCGGGCAAAGGATGTTGCGGGTCTCGAACATGAAGGCCATGGTGTGATCGACCTTGTTCGGCGTACTGGTATCGATGCGGCTGGCTTTCTCGAAGGTGGCCGCATCCGGTCCGTGACCGCTCATGCAATTATGCAGGCTGCCGCCACCGGGCACAAAGCCGCCGCCTTCCTTGGCATCGTACTGGCCGGTGATGAGGCCCATGTATTCGCTGGCCACGTTGCGGTGGAACCAGGGGGGACGGAAGGTGTCTTCCGCTGCCAGCCAGCGCGGCGGGAAGATCACGAAGTCTATCGTATCCACGCCGGGGGTATCGCTCTGCGACTGCAGCACCAGGAAGATCGACGGATCGGGATGGTCATAGCTGATCGAGCCGATGGTGTTGAAGTGGCGCAGGTCGTACTTGTAGGGTGCGTAGTTGCCGTGCCAGGCCACCACGTCCAGCGGCGAATGGCCGATCTTCGCTTGCCACAGATGGCCGCCGAACTTGGCGATGAGCTGGAAGTCTCCCTCACGGTCCTCGTACCAGGCATGCGGTGTGGCGAAGTCGCGCGGATTGGCCAGGCCGTTGGAACCCAGCGGACCGAGATCAGGCAGGCGCAGCAGCGCGCCAAAATTTTCGCAGATGTAGCCGCGTGCCTCGCCATCGGGCAGACGTACCTGGAAGCGCACCCCACGCGGGATGACGGCGATCTCCTGCGGTTCGATGTCGATCACGCCCAGCTCGGTGCGCAATTGCAGGCGACCCAGTTGCGGCACGATCAGCAGTTCGCCATCGGCCGAATAGAAAAAGCGATCGGTCATCGAGCAATTGGCCGCGTAGAGGTGAATGGCGCAGCCACTCTGCGCTTGCGGCGAGCCGTTGCCGGCCATGGTAACCAGGCCTTCGATGAAGTCGGTCGGCACGGTCGGCATGGGCAGCGGATCCCAGCGCAACTGGTTGGGTGGCGGCGCGACGTCGTCGAAGTGGCTCACCAGCAGGCCGCGTTCCATCGGTTCGAAGGGATGATGCACGGCAGCCGGACGGATGCGATAGAGCCAGGAGCGGCGGTTGTGACCACGTGGCGCGGTGAAGGCCGTGCCGGAAATCTGTTCGGCATACAGGCCATAGGCCACGCGCTGCGGCGAATTCCGATGCGACGGCAAGGCGCCGGGCAGGGCTTCGGTAGCAAACTCGTTGCCGAAGCCGGACTGGTAGCCACGCGTATGCACGTGGTGGCTGACGGCAGAATCGGTGACGGTATTCATGCGGAGACTCCTCGGGAAGTACGATGCAACCGGGCGATGGTCAGTGCCGAGATCAGGGCCGGCACGGCCGCGGCGATGAACAGGGAGCCATTGCTCCACTGCAACGCGATCAACTGGCCACCGATGACCGGGCCAACCACCGAGCCGATGCGCCCGATCCCCAGCGCCCAGCCGATGCCGGTGGAACGCAGCGCAGTCGGATAGAAGGTACCGGCCAGCGCATTGACGGCCGGCTGGCCGCCGACGACGCAGAAGCCCGCCACGATCACCGCCAGGAACAGCAGCACCGGTGTGGCAGCGACCTTGCCGATCAAGGCGATGGACAGGCAGGCCAGCAGGAAGCAGCTGCCCAGCACGCGGGTGAAACCGAAACGGTTGATGAAGCGGCCCAGGGTCAGCGTACCGACCACGCCGCCCACCTGCAGCGAGGTACCGATCAGCACCGCCATGCTGGTGGAATAGCCGGCATCATGGATCAGCGTGGGCAGCCAGTTGGAGAGGAAATACAGGTTGATCAGGTTCATGAAGCTGATCAGCCACAGCAACACGGTAACGGTGCCGCGGCCATCACGGAACAGGGCCGCCACCGGCATGCCTTCGGCCTTGGCTTCCTTGACCACGATCTCGGTGCGGTCATCGATGACCAGAGCGGGCGCGAGCTTGCGTAGCCAGCGGCTCACCTGCGCGCGCGGACGGCGGTGCAGGACCAGGAACTGGATCGATTCCGGCAGCCAGACCAGCATGGCCAGCCCCAGCAGCAGCGGCACCGCGCCGCCCACCCAGAACACCGCATGCCAGCCATGCGCCGGGATCAGTGCGGCACTGACGAATCCGCCTGCTGCCGCGCCCACGGTAAAGCCGCAGGAGACCAGCATCATGCGCGTCACGCGCGAGGACTGCGGGCTGAACTCGCCCACCAGCGCCATCGCATTGGGCATGATGCTGCCCAGGCCGAAGCCGGTGATGAAGCGCACGATGAGCAACTGATCGAGGGTCGTCACCAGCGGCGTCACCAGCATGCAGACCGCAAAGAACAGGGTGGAGACGATCAGTACCGGACGACGTCCGTAACGGTCGCCCACCGGCGTGAGCATCAGCGAACCAAGCAGCATGCCGAACAGACCGGCACCGAATACCGGACCCAGGCTGGCCTTGCTCACGCCCCAGTCGGCGATGATGGCCGGGGCCACGTAGCCCATGGCCTGCACGTCGAAGCCATCGATGATCAGGCACAGGCCGCACAGCAGCAGCAGGCCGAACTGGAAAGAACCGAACTGGCCCTGCTCCACCACCTGGTCCACATGGACGGTGGGGAGAGCGCCACGATTGTGGATGCTCATTGTCTTGCTCCTCGTCTGTCTTTACTTTTTTTTAGTTGTCTGGCCTGCCATTGCCGCGCCGTTGAGGCTGACAATGGCAGATTCGCATGGCCGTATGCGCATGCGCTGCCGCGCGGCTCTTGATGGTGTTTATCGCGACGTCACTGTAGTGCAATCGTCCCTCTTTTACGATATAAATACGAAAATACGATCCATTCATTTCATGAATATTGCAGCGCACGCAGCCTTGCCGCGCGGCTGACCCGACCATGCCCCTCATCGAACCGCGTGACATCGACCTCAACCTGCTGGTGGTTTTCCAGGAGGTGTTCCAGGAACGCCAGATTTCCTCGGTGGCGCGTCGGCTGGGGCTGTCGCAGCCGGCCGTGTCCAATGCGCTGGCGCGACTGCGGCGCAGTTTCGGCGACGAGCTGTTCGTGCGCACGGCGCAAGGCATGCAGCCCACACCGTTTGCCGAGCAGCTGGCCGAGCCGGTGGCTGCGGCGCTGCAACAAGTCGCCCGCGCGCTCAACCGGCAGGAAGGTTTTGCCCCCCAGACCAGCGAGCGCCGCTTTACCATCGCCATGACCGACGTCGGCGAGGTGTATTTCATGCCGCGTCTGGTCGAGGCCTGTGCCGAAGTCGCGCCGGGGGTGAGCCTGTCCACCGTGCGCGCCGGCGCCGTCGATCTGAAGCGCGAAATGGAAGCAGGCCGGGTGGACCTGGCCATCGGCGCCTTCGACAATCTGTCGGAGGCGCTCTATCAACGGCGGCTGTTCCGCCAGGAATACGTCAGCATGTTCCGCCTCGGTCATGTGCTGGACCGGCGTGGCGAAGTGGGTCTCAAGGAGTTCCTGGCGGCCGAGCATCTGATGGTGTCCTCGCTGGAGAGTCCCTACGACCGCATCAACCAGAACCTGGAAAAGGCCGGCATCCTGCCCAGTGTGCGCTTCCGCGTACCGCACTTCACGGCGGTGCCCTATATCGTCAGTACCACGGCCCTGGTCGTGACCGTGCCGCGCAAGCTGGCCGAAAGTGCGGCTGCGCCCTTCGGGCTGCGTTACATCAAGCCACCGCTGCGCCTGCCGGCGCTGCAGACCAACATGTTCTGGCATCGCCGTTACAATCAGGACGAGGGCAATGTCTGGCTGCGCAACCTGATCTCGGCGCACTTTGCAGAATGAATCCGGGCGGTATCTGAACCGGAACCAAGACACTGGCCGCAAGGCAAGGGAGGAGACACATGCACATCTATCGCAACTATGACCGCCAGGCGTTGGACCAGCAGTACAACGTGCGTCTGCGCATCACCGATTTCCAGGACTGGTTCGACCGTTTCGCCCGCCAGGGAGAAGCGGCGCGGCAAGCCCATCCGCACCTGGCCGATGTGCCCTATGGCGAGGACGCGCTGCAGACCCTGGATTTCTTTCCCGGAAGCACCAATGGCCGGCCGCTGCTGGTGTTCATCCACGGCGGCTACTGGCGCTCGCTGGACAAGCACCAGTTCAGCCAGATTGCTCTGCCCTATCTGGCGCAGGACATCAACGTGGCCCTCATCAATTACCGGCTGGCACCGCAGGCGCGCATGGGCGACATCGCCGCCGACTGCGGCCGCGCGCTGCGCCTGCTCTATGCCAAGGCGGCGGCACTGCGCTTTGATCCGGATGCGATCTGGCTCATGGGCCACTCCGCCGGCGCCCACCTGGCCGCGCTGATCGCCTCGCTGGGCGCAGCGCCCGTGCGCGGCGTGTGCGGCATCAGCGGCATCTATGACCTGGAACCGGTGCGACTGTCCTATCTCAATGAAGTGCTGCACCTCTCGCCCTCGGACGCCCAGCAGGCCAGCCCGCAATTGCTGGCCATGCCCAATGGCGTACAGGCCCTGCTGTGTGCGGGCGCGGAAGAGTCAGCGGAATTCCTGCGCCAGCGTGACCTCTATGCGACCACCCTGCGCCAGTCGGGGCATGCCGTGGAAGTGGTGGCGCTGCCGGGTCAGCACCACCTGAGCGTGGTGGATGTGGCTGCGGATGCGGGCAGTGTGTTGACCCGGACCATGCTGAAGATGATGCTGGGATGATGCGGCCATCCCTGTGCCTGGCTGCCCGCTGAGGAGGAAATGCTTCAGGGGGTCTTGCGGGGACGGCGGATCCTGGCGCGCGGCTTTTCAGAAACGGCCATGTTCGGACGCCCGAGCTTCACCGGTTCCGGCGTCAGGTCGAAGCTGGTCTTGTCGGGGAACGTGGCCGTCAAGACCAACTGCCCGCCCAGACCCCGCACGAAATCCATGACGCTGCTGACCAGCAGATCATCCCGGCTTTCCATCTTCGAGATGGCGGCTTGCTGCACCTGCAGGCGCTCTGCCAGACTGGCCTGCGTGACTTGCAAGCGCTTGCGCAAGGCTTGCAGCTTGATGCTGGTCTGCATGGATTCCGTTCTTGCCTCTGCCTGCAGTTGCGCCTCCGGTCGCATGCGGGCGCGCAGTTCGCTAAACTTTTTTGCCATGGTCGATTGCCTCCTTGCTCAATGTGTCGAGATGATCGTCGTAGAGCTTGTCCGCGAGCGGGACGTATTGCTCGTACCAACGCTGATTGCCGCTCTTGACCCCGCCGATCAACAGAATCGCATGCCGCTGCGGATCAAATGCGTAGAAGACGCGGTAAGGTCGCCCCCTGTGCTGCATCCGGAGCTCCCTCATGTGCGCATGCCTGGAACCGGAAATTCCCGAACTGTAGGGATACCTGAGCGCCGTTCCGTTCTTCTCCAGCAGGCCGACGCAGGCGGCAACGGAAATCTGTTCGGCCTCGTCGAGTTGCTCCCACCAACGCTCGAATTCGTCAGTGAATTCTACATCGCATTGCATCGAATATTCCTCCAAAGACATATTCCGTCAAAAGAATTTTTTGAACATGGCAGGAGAGTTACCGGCAACAGTCGCTCCTGGCGTGGCTCGCCAGCGTAACCAGTCGCGCGGGCAAATCATTTTTGGCTAGCAAATTGGCGGGGAATCTCGAAAAGTTTTGTGGACAGCGCCTTACACTGCCCCGCCCGAGACAACAATAAGAATCATTTTCATCTGAACTATAATAGCGGCCTGCCCCGCCGACCGCCCCCGCTGCGGCACGGCTGACAAGACCAACAAGGCGCATGCGCCCTCGCCGCTTTAGTGATACATGTTCAAGAAGATCTGGTTCCAGTTGCACTGGTTCATCGGCATTACCGCCGGCACCCTGTTGATGACCATCGGCGTGACCGGCGCCGTCCTGGCTTTCCGCGAGGAAATCATGGAGGCCATGAGCCCTGGCGTGATGCACGTCGAGGTACGCCAGCAAGCCACGCTCACGCCCCAGCAACTGCTGGACAAGCTGCACGAGGCCCAACCGCAGCGACGTGTCACGACCCTGACCCTGAGTACCGACGCGGGCGCCTCGGTGCGCGTGGTATTCGCCCCGCCACCGGGCGTGCGGCGCGGTGAGGCGCGCTATGCCGATCCCTATACGGGCGCGCTGCTGCCGCCGGTGACAGGCGCGGCTTTCTTCGAACTGGTCGAACGTTTCCACCGCTGGCTGCTGCTGCCTACCGAGATCGGCAAGATCGTGCTGGGTACGCTGGCGCTGTCGCTGCTGATGCTGGCGCTCTCGGGCCTGTACCTGCGCTGGCCGCGTCGCCCCTTGTCGCTGCGCGCCTGGCTGCGACTGGACTTCCAGCTGCAGGGACGCTCCTTCCTGTGGAACCTGCATTCGGTCATCGGTACCTGGTCGCTGGTGATGTATGTGCTGCTGGCCACCACCGGCGCCTACTGGGCGCTGGACTGGTTCAAGGACGGCGTCAACACGCTGGCCGGCGAGAGCCGTCGGCCGCCCATGCAGCGCGGCGAGGGCCGGAAGAACCCGGCATCGGACCAGGTCGTGCCGCTGGACCTGACCCGGGTCTGGAACAGCTTCCTCAGCAAGGCGCCGGACTACCGCAGTGCGCAGTTGCGCCTGCCGGAACAGGGCTCCCAGCCGGTGCAGATCTTCTTCCTCGATCACGCTGCGCCCCATGAGCGCGCCCGCAGCCGCATGGTGGTGCTGCCGCAAAGTGGCGAGATCCGGCAACTGGAGCGCTACGAAGACAAGAGCAAGGGCGGCAAGCTCATCGCCGCCATCTACCCGCTGCACATGGGCAGCTACTTCGGCCTGCCGGGCCGCATCATCATGGCCATCGCCAGTCTGATGATGCCGCTCTTCGGCATCACCGGCTGGCTGCTGTACCTGGATCGTCGCCGCAAGAAAGCCGCCCTGCGCGCCGAACGTGCCGGCCTGGGCGACACGGCCAACCAGGGCGACGCCGAACCGGTGCTGGTGGCCTATGCCTCGCAGACCGGCCAGGCCGAGCGCATCGCCCTGCATACCGCCGCCGGACTGCGCCGCAGCGGTACCGCCGTGCATCTGCAATCACTGGCGCAATGCACGCCGGAAAGCCTGCGCCATCACCGCCGCATCCTCTTCATCGCCAGCACCTTCGGCGAAGGCGATGCCCCGGACAGCGCGCGCGGCTTCGAGAAGCGCCTGCGCCAGGCGCCAGGCCAGTCGCTGACGCACGTGCACTACGCCATCCTGGCCCTGGGCGACCGTCACTATGCGCAGTTCTGCGGATTCGGTCACACGCTCGACCACGGTCTGCGCCAGTGCGGCGCCCAGCCCCTGTTCCCGCTGATCGAAGTCGACCGCATGGCCGGCGTAGCGCTGCGCAAATGGGAAAACGAACTGGCCGCCCACGGCCTGCAAACCCGGGTGGCCGAGCTCCTGCCCACCACGGGCCCGACCTGGCAGACCTGGCGGCTGAAGCGCCGCGTCCTGATGAATCCGGGCAGCCAGGGCGCAGCGCTGTACCACCTCGAATTGCAAGCGCAGGACAGTGCCCTGCCCGACTGGCAAGCCGGTGCCCTGGTGGAGATCCTGCCGCGCCACGCGCCGGATCGTGTCGCCCTGCTGCTGCAGCGCCTGCAACTCGATGGCGCCGCCATGGTGAAACATCAAGGGCAAGTACGGACGCTGGCCGAGGCCCTGGCCTGCAGCGTCCTGCCGCTGCATCCCGAGCGCCAGGCACAGGCCCTGGCCGACCAGTTGCAGCCGCTGGCCGCGCGTTCGTATTCGGTGGCCTCGGTGCCACAGGATGGTGCCGTGCACCTGCTGGTGCGCCAGGTCCGGCATGAAGATGGACTGGGACTGGCCTCGGGCTGGCTGACCGAATTTGCACCAAGCGATGCAGCGGTCGACCTGCGTCTGGTGGAAAACGCCGGCTTCGCTCCCGTGCCCGCCGACACCCCTGCCATCTTCATCGGCAACGGTTCCGGCCTGGCCGGCTTGCGCAGCCATCTGCGCGCCCGCCTGCAGCACGGAGAAACGAAGACGCGCAACTGGCTGCTGTTTGGCGAACGCAACGAACGTGCCGACTACTTGTATCGCGATGAATTGCAGGCCTGGCTGGAACAGGGTCACCTGGCCCGACTGGACCTGGCCTTCTCGCGCGACCAGGGGCAACGCCTGTATGTGCAGGACCGCCTGCGCGAGGCCGCACCTGAACTGCACCGATGGCTGGCCCAGGGCGCGGTGATCTATGTCTGTGGCAGCCTGGAAGGCATGGCCGCCGGGGTCGATGCCGTCCTCACCGACCTGCTGGGCGAGGCCGGCCTGCATGCCCTGATCGAACAGAACCGCTATCGTCGCGACGTTTATTGATCGCTGCGGCGGCAGGCAGACAACACCTGCCGCGCCATCCTGTAGGCAGCCCCCGCTTTTCTCTGTAGGACAGTTCCGATTCGTGCCTGGCGCCGCGCAACAGCGCGGCAGCCGGGCCTATACTCGTGCGCACGGCCCTGCCTGCAGATGCCCCACCGCGTCGGGCTGCATGGCCGCGCCCAACCGGGATACTTCCATGACCAACAAGAAAATCCACCTGAGGAGCGGGTGCGCCACATGGCTGCTATGGCTGCTGTTGCTGCTGAGTTCGCTCCTGCTGGCCGCTTGCAGTTCCTTGCCCACCATCGTGCCCGACATGGACACGCAATCGGCCCGCAGCATCCAGATGAAGGGCGGACGCGGCGTGCTCACCGAGGCACAGGCCAAGGCCGTGCTGGACCGGCTGCGCGCGCAGAATGCCGACAACACCTTGCTGGACCGGCACGTGGCCATCGAGGGTGCCATCACCGGCGCGCCGCTGGTCACCGGCAACAAGGTGACCCTGTTGATCGATGGTCCGGCCACCTATGCCTCCATGCGGCAAGCCATCGAGGGCGCGCGCCACCACATCAACATGGAAACCTACATCATGGAAGATGACGAGGTCGGCCGCCAGTTCGCCGATCTCCTCATCGCCATGCAGCGCAAAGGCGTGCAGGTCAACCTGATGTACGACAGCGTAGGCTGCATCAATACCCCGCGTGAATTCTTCCAGCCCATGATCGATGCCGGCATTCACGTGCTGGAGTACAACCCCATCAATCCCACCCAGGTCCGCAAGGACTGGGAAGTCAATCAGCGCGATCATCGCAAGCTGCTGGTGGTGGACGGCAAGACCGCCTTCGTGGGCGGCATCAACATCAGCAGCGTCTACTCCAGCGGTTCCTTCAGTACCCGCAGGAAGAAGCCGCAGCTCGACCAGCAGGGCCAGAAAATCCCCTGGCGTGATACGCAGGTACGCATCGATGGTCCGGTGGCGCTGGAATTCCAGAAACTCTTCATCGAGACCTGGGGCCGGCAGCGCGGCCCCGACCTCGGCGAGCACCGCTACTTCCCGCCGGTAGCACCGGCCGGCAACGAGATCGTGCGCGCCATCGGCAGCTCGCCCGACGATCCCTACAGCATCATCTACGCCACCTTCATCTCGGCCATCCAGCATGCGGAAAGCACGATCTACCTGACCAACGCCTACTTCGTGCCCGATCCGCAACTGCGCGACTCGCTCAAGGCGGCCGCCCGACGCGGGGTGGACGTGCGCCTGATCCTGCCTTCGCACAGCGATTCCTCGCTGGTGCTGTACGCCTCGCGCTCCTTCTACAGCGAACTGCTGGAAGCGGGCGTACGCATCTACGAACGCCAGGACGCGCTGCTGCACTCCAAGACCGCGCTCATTGATGGCGTGTGGTCCACCATCGGCTCCACCAATCTGGACTGGCGCAGCTTCGTCTACAACCAGGAAATCAATGCCGTGATCCTCAGCCCGCAATTCGGCGTACAGATGAAAAGCATGTTCGACCGGGATCTCGGCGCCTCCAAGGAAATCACCAGGCAACAGTGGGAACAGCGGCCCCTCAGCGAGCGTATGAAGGAATTCGGCGCCAGTGTCTGGTCCCGCCTGCTGTGAGCCCGACTGAAGGTGCCAGCTTATGAACGAATGTACTGAAATCCGAGAGCAGTCCGAGGTGCGGCCACCGTTCTCGCGCCTGCGCGCACGCCTCATCGTCGCCACCGGCCTGGTGCTGGCGGCCTGCACCTGGGCCCATGCCCAAACCCTGAACGGTGCGGCAGCCCTGAAGAGCCGGTACCAGGAACTGCAGGGCGAGCTCAACAACAATGCCTACCATCGCCCGCTCTACCTGAATTCGCGCGAGGACGGAGGCAACGTCAAGGGGGACATCTATGCCGTGCTGGCCTATCCCTTCGCCCAGGTACGCGGCTCGCTGGACAGTCCCGAGCACTGGTGCGACATCCTCATCCTGCACCTCAACACCAAGTATTGCCGGCTCATGCGCGAGGGTGGGCAGACTATCCTGCGCATGCAGGTCGGCAAGAAGACCGAACAGGACATCGACGACACCTACCGCATCGACCTGCGCTATCACGGCGGGGTCAGTACGGCCGATTATTTCTCCTCATCGATGCTGGCCGACAAGGGGCCGCTGGACACTTCCCGCTACCGTATCGAAATCGAGGCGATTGCGCTGGACGAGCAGCGCTCCTTCCTGCATTTCAGCTATGCCTATTCCTATGGCATGGCCAGCCGGATCGCGCTGCGGGCCTACCTGATGACGGCAGGCCGCGACAAGGTCGGCTTCAGCGTCGTCAAACGCGAGGCCAACGGGCAGCCGCTCTATGTCTCGGGCAGCCGCGCGACCGTGGAGCGCAATACCATGCGCTACTACCTGGCCATCGATGCCTATCTGTCGGGCCTGACGGCACCGCCTGGCGAACGGCTGGAGAAGCGCCTGACTACCTGGTATGGCGCCACCGAACAATATCCCCGCCAGCTGCATGAGCTCAGCCGGGAAGCGTATCTCGCCATGAAGCGCAAGGAAGTGGCGCGACAGCAGAAGGCTGCTCACCCGGAGGCTCAGTAGAACCCATTTCATCAATAGGCGTGAGATGCGTTCTAGGGCCTGTTCACATTCAATCTGTGAGTGCGAGAGGTCGCCAAGCGTTGTCTGCCTAGGCGCAGCGACGCGCCGTGGTGGTGCCACGGCAAGGAGCTGCAACAACGGCAGGCGACGCTTGGCGGCCTCTCCCGGAGGGTTGCCCCCAGAAGGCGCGCTGGCCGCGTTGCACGTCAGGGCTGGTGGCACCACCACCAGCCCTGACGCGCGCCTTGCCACCACGCCTTCTGGGGGCAACGCATCTCACAGATTGAATGTGAACAGGCCCTAATCCTGTCCACCGGCCTGCTCGCGCAACCACTCCAGAAACGCCGCCACCGCCGGCCGCCGCGCATGGTGCGCCGGATAAACCGCAAAGTGCGCCTTGACCTTGATGGCGCGCTCCAGGCCAAAGACCGGTTTGAGTTTCTTTTCCTCGATATGCCGTGCGGCCACGGTCGCACTCTCCAGCGCCACGCCCAGTCCCTGGGTAGCCGCATCCAGTGACATCTGGGCGCGGTCGAAGCGCACCGCGAACTGGTCCGGCGCGCGCACCTGCGCAAACTCCCCGAACCAGTCGGCCCACTGCACCACGCTCACATTGCTGCGAATGAGCTTCACACCCAGCAGATCGGCGGGCTTCCTGAGCTTGTATTCGCGCATGAAGGCCGGGCTGGCCAGGGGCACGATGCGTTCCTCGAACAAGGGCTCCACCACCAGGCCCGGCCAGTTGGGAATGCCGTAGCGGATGTCGATATCCACTTCGCCCAGTTCGAAATTGCTTTGCGAATGCGCCGCTGAAAGATTGAAGGTGATCTCAGGATGATTGCGCGCGAAATCATTGAGCCGCGCCATCAGCCACAGGCTGGCGATGCTGGGCGCGCTGTGGATGTAGAGCGTGTTGTTGACGCCCTGGCGCACATCCACGGAGGCCGCCGTGATGGCCGAGATCGCCCCCTGGATGCGCGCCAGATAGCTTTCCCCCGCCGTGGTGATGCGCACCCCATGCGCACTGCGCTCGAACAGACGTATGCCCAGATAGGATTCCAGACGTGCCACCTGATGGCTCACCGCCGAGGCCGTCAGATGCAGTTCGGCGGCGGCCAGCGCAAAACTCTTGCGCCGGGCCACCGCTTCGAAGGCCTGAAGGTTGGGTAGAGGCGGGAGAACGGCCATGGACGGGCTCTCTGGCTAAGATGAAGATCCGTCACTTTAACATGACGAGACTTCGCTTGTCGTCACGCGAGGAAAGTCCGACCATGCGCATCAGAACAAAAACGGAGACATGGTCCACTGCCCTGCATGCTGCCTCGCATGCTGCGCGGCCGCACGCGCCATCGCGCATCCGCGCTGTCTCCGCTGTTGCTCACCTCAACGCAAACATCTGGAGAACTCGACATGCTGCTCAAGGACAAGGTTGCCGTCATTACCGGCGGTGCAGGCATCAACGGACTGGGCTACGCCACGGCACGCCTGATGGCCGAACAAGGCGCCCGCGTGGTGGTGCTGGATCTGGCGCAGGCCGACCCGGCTGCGGCGGCAGCGCGCATCGGCAGCCAGCACCTGGGTCTGGTGGCCGACGTCACTGACAAGGCTTCCTGCGAGAGCGCCATCGGCGCCGCCCTCAAGCACTTTGGCCGCATCGACATCCTGGTCAACAATGCCGGCATCACCCAGCCGGTCAAGACGCTGGAGATCACCGGCGCCGACTATGACCGCATCCTCGACGTCAGCCTGCGTGGCACGCTTTACATGTCGCAGGCGGTGCTGCCGGCCATGCGCGCGCAACAGAACGGTTCCATCATCTGCATCTCCTCGGTGTCGGCCCAGCGTGGCGGCGGCATCCTGGGTGGTCCGCACTATTCGGCGGCCAAGGCCGGCGTGCTGGGCCTGGCGCGCGCCATGGCGCGCGAGTTCGGTCCGGAAGGCATCCGCGTCAACTGCATCACCCCCGGCCTGATCGGCACCGACATCATCAAGGGCAAGCTCACCGAAGAAAAGAAGGCCGAAATCGCCGAGACCATTCCGCTGGCGCGCCTGGGCCGAGCCGATGACATCGGCGGCGCCTGCGTCTTCCTTGGTAGCGATCTCTCGCAATACTGCACCGGCATCACGCTGGACGTTAATGGTGGAATGCTGATTCATTAAACGCAGCTTAATGCTCGTGCGCCGGCCTGGCCGGCATCCTTTACCACATCAGAACAAACAGGAGACCTGACATGACCCAAGACAACAGCAAATCCGGCAAGACCACCCTGAGCCGCCGCCAACTGCTCAAGGCCGGCGCCGTCGGTGCGGCCCTGCCGCTGTTTTCCATCATGACCCGTCCTGCCCATGCAGCCGAGTTCAACTACAAGTTCGCCACCGGTCAGGACCCGTCGCACCCGGTCAACAAGCGTGCCCAGCAAGCCATCGACCGCATCCGCGAAGCCACCGGGGGTCGTCTGGACATCAAGCTGTTCCCGGCCAACCAGCTGGGCTCGGATACCGACCTGATGTCGCAGATCCGCAATGGCGGCGTGGAATTCTTCAACCAGGCCAGCGTGGTGCTGTCCACCCTGGTGCCGGCGGCCGGCATCGTCAATACCGGTTTTGCCTTCCACGACTACAAGGAAGTCTGGCAAGCCATGGATGGTGCGCTGGGGGCCTATGTGCGCGCGCAGATCGAGAAGGTCGGCCTGCTCACCATGTCCAAGCCCTGGGACAACGGCTTCCGCCAGATCACCACCTCCACCAAGCCGATCAAGACTGCCGCCGACCTGAAGGGACTGAAGCTGCGCGTACCGGCAGCACCGATGCTGACCTCGCTGTTTACCGCCCTGGGCGCCAGCCCCACACCGATCAACTTCAACGAAGTCTATTCCTCGCTGCAGACCAGGCTGGTGGAGGGACAGGAAAACCCGCTGGCCATCATCAGCACCGCGCGGCTCTATGAAGTACAGAAGTACTGCACCATCTCCAACCACGTATGGGATGCCTACTGGATCCTGGGCAACCGCCGCGCCTTCGAGAAGCTGCCCAAGGACATCCAGGAAATCGTGCGCCGCGAGCTGGACAAGGCCGCCACCGATGAACGCGCCGACATCGCCGCACTGGCCGGCTTCGCCCGCAATGAATTGCAGGGCAAGGGCTTGCAGATCATCGAGGCCGACAAGGACTCCTTCAAGCAGGCCCTGGCGCAGGCCAACTTCTACAAGGACATGCGCGCCAAGTTCGGCGAGGATGCCTGGAAGCTGCTGCAGAACGCCGTCGGGAGCCTGGGATGAGCGCCCTCTCGCTGGAGCAGCCGGTCAGCGATGAGCGCTCGCTGTCTGCGCGCCTGGAGCACTGGCTGGGCGTAGCCATCGAGATTCCCGCTGCGGCCCTGGTGGTGGGCGAGGTAGTGGTCTTGCTGGCGGGCGTGATCATGCGCTTCATCTTCAACAACCCGATACCCTGGGCCGATGAGCTGGCCTCCATTCTCTTCCTGTGGCTGGCCAACCTGGGGGCAGCGGTCGCCCTGCGGCGCGGCACCCACATGCGCACCACGGTGCTGGTGGGCTTCTTGAGCGAACGCGGAAAAGCCTGGGCTGAAGCACTGGCCATCATCGCGCCCTGCGTGATGCTGCTCATCCTGATCCATCCGATGTGGGAATACGCCGAAGACGAAATGTTCGTGCAGACCCCGGCGCTGGGCTGGCCCAACACCGTGCGGGCCGCCGCCGTGGGGGTCGGTGCGGCGTTGATGATCGCGCTGTCGCTGCTGCGCATCTCGCGCCAGAAGCTGGTCGACCTGGTGGGCGTGCTGGCCTTGCTGGCGCTGGTGGCCGCTGCCATGTACTTCGGCGCGGACTGGCTGCAGGCCATCGGCAACTGGAACCTGGTGGTGTTCTTCGGCCTGGTACTGGCGGTGTCGGTGCTCATGGGCATTCCCATCGCCTTCTGCTTCGGCCTGGCCACGGTGGCCTTCATGCTGACGGTGACCAGCAGTCCGCTGGCGGTGGTGGCGGGGCGCTTCGATGAAGGCATGTCCTCGCTGATCCTGCTGGCGGTGCCGCTGTTCATCCTGCTGGGACACCTGGTGGAGATGACCGGCATGGCCAAGGCCATGGTGGACTTCCTGGCCTCGCTGCTGGGCCACGTGCGCGGCGGCCTGAACTACGTGCTGCTGGGCGCAATGCTGCTGGTCTCGGGCATCTCCGGCGCCAAGACCGCCGACATGGCGGCGGTGGCCCCGGTGCTGCTGCCGGAGATGAAGCGCCGCGGCAATCACGAGGGCGAACTCATTTCGCTGCTGGCGGCCTCCGGTGCCATGGCCGAGACCATTCCGCCCTCGCTGGTGTTGATCACCATCGGTTCGGTGGCGGGCGTGTCCATTGCTGCGCTGTTTACCGGTGGCATCATGCCGGGCATCGTGCTGGCCGTGCTGCTGGCGATACTGGCGCGCTGGCGCAGTGCCGAGATCATGGAAGGCATCCAGCGCGCCCCGGGCCGCGTGGTGCTGCGTACGCTCATCATCGCCCTTCCCGCACTGCTGCTGCCCATCCTGATCCGTACCGCCGTGGTCGAGGGCGTGGCCACGGCCACCGAGGTCTCCACCATCGGCATCGCCTATTCGGTGGTGGCCGGTCTGGTGGTGTATCGCAAGTTCGACTGGAAGCGGCTCTATCCCATGCTGGTCGACACCGCCGCCTTGTCGGGCGCGATCCTCTTCATCATCGGTACGGCCACCGGCATGTCGTGGGCGCTGACGCAGTCGGGCTTCTCGCATGCACTGGCCGAGGCCATGACCAGCGTACCGGGCGGCAAATACGGTTTCCTGCTGGTGTCGATTGCCGCCTTCGTGGTGCTGGGCAGCGTGCTGGAAGGCATCCCCGCCATGGTGCTGTTCGCGCCCCTGCTGTTCCCGGTGGCCAAGGCCATTGGCGTGCATGAGGTGCATTACGCCATGGTCATCATCCTCTCCATGGGCGTAGGCCTGTTCGCGCCGCCCTTCGGTCTGGGCTACTACGCCGCCTGCACCATCGGCCGCGTGCATCCGGACGTGGCGGTCAAGCGCATCTGGCCTTACCTGGGCGCCCTGGTGCTGGGCCTGCTGATCGTGGCCTTCGTGCCTTGGTTCTCGGTGGGTTTCCTGTGATTTTTACGTTTTCATTCATCTAGCAAGGACACGCAATGTCTGACAATTTGGCAAACCTGCGCGCCAGCGCATATCGCATCCGCCGCAATGCCGTGCGCATGGGCGAGGTCCAGGGGCAGGGCTACATCGGCCAGGCGCTGGGCTGGGCCGATGTGCTGGCCGTGGCTTACAAACACGCCATGCAGTTGCGTCCGGACGACCCGCAATGGAGCGGCCGCGACCGCTTCCTGCTCTCGCACGGGCACTACGCCATCGCGCTGTATGCGGCCCTGATCGAAGCCGGCATCGTCCCCGACGCCGAGCTGGAATCCTACGGCAGCGACGACAGCCGCCTGCCCATGTCGGGCATGGCGACCTATACGCCGGGCATGGAAATCTCCGGCGGCTCGCTGGGCCAGGGCCTGGCCATCGGCGTGGGCATGGCACTGGGCCTGCGCTACAACAACAATTCGGCCTTCGTCTACAACTCCATGTCCGATGGCGAACTGGACGAGGGCTCGACCTGGGAAGCGGCCATGGGTGCGGCGCATCACCAGCTGGGCAATCTCATCTGCCTGGTCGACATCAACAACCAGCAGGCTGATGGTCCTTCCAGCAAGGTGATGGGTTTTGAGCCGCTGGCCGACAAGTGGGCGTCATTCGGTTGGTACGTGCAACGGGTCGATGGCAACGACCTGGCGGCCGTGGTGCAGGCCTTCGACAATGCGCGCAACCTGAAGGACGCCAAGCCGCGCGTGATCCTGTTCGATACCCTGATGGGCAAGGGTGTGCCCTTCCTGGAGCAGCGCGAGAAGAACCACTTCATCCGCGTGGATCCGCCCGAATGGCAGCAGGCGCTGTCCATTCTCGACCAGACTTATCAACAAGGAAGCCAAGCATGAACACTGTCGCAGAGAAGAAACCGCGCCTGACCACGTCGGCCATGATCGCCTCCATCGCCGCCGAGGGGCAGCGCGTGCAGGCGGCGCCGTTCGGCAAGGCCCTGGTCGAGTATGCCGCCGACCGTCCCGAGATCGTCGGTCTCACCGCCGATCTAGCCAAATACACCGACCTGCACCTGTTCCAGAAGGCCTATCCCGAGCGCTTCTTCCAGATGGGCATGGCCGAACAGTTGTTGATGGCCGCGGCCGGCGGCATGGCCAAGGAAGGGCTGGTGCCCTTCGCCACCACCTATGCGGTCTTCGCCACGCGTCGTGCGTATGACTTCATCCACCAGGTAATCGCCGAAGAAAACCTGAACGTGAAGATCTGCTGCGCCCTGCCCGGCCTGACCACCGGTTACGGCCCCAGCCACCAGGCCACCGAAGACCTGGCGATGATGCGCGCCATTCCCGGCCTGACCATCGTCGACCCCTGCGATGCGCTGGACCTGGAACAGGCCGTGCCGCAGATCGCGGCGCACCAGGGGCCGGTCTACATGCGCCTGGCGCGCGGCAACGTACCGCTGGTGCTGGATGAATACGACTACCAGTTCGAGCTGGGCAAAGCCAGGGAAATCCGCGACGGCAACGACGTGCTCATCATCTCCAGCGGCTTCATGACCATGCGCGCGCTGGAAGTGGCCAAGGCGCTGGAGGCCGACAACGTCAGCGTGGGCGTGCTGCACTGCCCGACCATCAAGCCCTTCGACGAAGCCACGGTGGTGGAACAGGTCAGGAAGAAGAACCGCCTGGTGGTGGTGGCCGAGAACCATTCGGTCATCGGCGGACTCGGCGAGATCGTCGCCACCACGCTGATGCGCCACCGAGTGCAGCCGGCGGGCTTCCAGATGGCCGGCCTGCCGGATGCCTTCCTCGATGCGGGGGCGCTGCCGACCTTGCATGACCGGTATGGGATCAGTTGCGAGGTGTTGAGCCGGCGGATCAGGGAGTGGTTGAAGTAAGCAGATGCTCGAGGTAGTGATGAATCAGTTCGGTCAGTCCAACGGGCAAGCGGACTGGTTCATCAGGCGCGCACGTTCGGCATCTTCGATTGCGCTAGCCAGTAAATCAGGATCGTTGCTGGCACGTATCTCGCGCAGATACACGTCAATGCTGTCTTCATCAACAAGGAACAAGGCTGCATCAAAAGGCGGCAGCGTTGAGAGTGAAATACGCTTGCTCATGCTGGTCCTTCCAGGCTGACAGTGATCGGAAAGCGACGATGGTTGCATGAAAAAAGGAGACCTCGGTCTCCTTTTTTCATGGCGTATTGCTGAGGCTTACTTCAGGCTCAACACCCACTTCACCAGCTCCTTCGCCTCGGCCTCGGTCACCTGGCCCTTGTTGGCCGGCATCGCGACCGCGCCCCAGACACCGCTACCGCCGTTGAGGACCTTCTGGGTCAGCTTGGCTTCGGCATCCTTCTGGCCGTTGTATTTCTTGGCCACTTCCTTGAAGGCGGGGCCGACGATCTTGGCATCCACCGAATGGCAGGCCATGCAGTTCTTGGACTTGGCCAGTTGCGCATTGGCCAGGGCTTCGGCGGAAATGGCCGAACCGGCCACCAGGGTGGCGATCAACAACAGGTATTTCATGGGGGCTCCTCAGCAAGCAGTGGACGACGGTCACGCCTGCAGCGGCATTCTCCAGGCGCTTCGCAGGCGGGGCTATTCTACCCGGCTTCGCAGCCGCCCCTCTATCTGCTCCGGCGTATATCTGTCATAGATCAAATTCCATGACGGAAAGATCGCCCCGGCCACGGCTTGTCGCCATGATGGGCCGGGGATATCATGGGCGCCCGACTCATTCGGATCTCATATCAGTCCATGTCCGACCATCCTCGCCTGGAATTGCGCCAGCTGCGCTACTTTGCTGCCGTCGCCGAAGAAAAGCACTTCGGTCGCGCCGCAGCCCGGCTGCACATGACCCAGCCACCGCTGTCGCAAACCATCGCCGCGCTGGAAGAGCAACTGGGCACGCCCCTGTTCCAGCGCACCAAGCGCAGCGTGGCCCTCACGCCCGCCGGGGAAGCTCTGCTGCCGGAAGTACAGCGCATCCTGCAACAGGCCGCCGCCCTGCCCGACCTGGCCCGGCGCGCGGCCAGCGGCGCTTCCGGACTTTTATCCCTTTCCTTCATATCGAGCGCGGACTACAGCATCCTGCCCCCGCTCCTGCAGCGCTTTCGCGCCCGCTACCCGCAAGTCCAGATCGAATTGCGCGAAGCCACCACCGATATCCAGCTGGACGACCTGATGCAGGGCAAGATCGACGCCGGCCTGCTGCTGCCGCCGTTGCCGGAGAAAGCCGCGGCCGTGCTGGATGTGCGCCCGGTGCTCTCGGAGCCGCTGATTGCGGCGTTGCCTGAAGGCGCCATCGGCAAACGCGGCCCGGTGTCGCTCAACAGCCTGCGCGAGTTGCCGCTGATCATCTTCCCGCGGCGCATTGCGCCGGCCTTCCATGACACCATCCTGTCGTGCTTTCGCGATGCGGGTGTGACACCCCATATCGGCCAGGAGGCGATCCAGATGCAGACCATCGTCGGCCTGGTCTCGGCTGGCATGGGAATGGCGCTTGTGCCACAATCCGTGTCGAATCTGAAACGCCCTGGCGTGGACTACCGTCGGCTTTCGGATGCGGCACCGGAGATCCAGACCGGCCTGGCCTGGCGCCGTGACAACCCTTCCGGCGTGCTGCGCGCGCTGCTGGATCTGCTGGAGATGCCCACCTGATCCCGACGCACGGGAATCCGCCCGGCGAACTTGCGCCGCTTGGCGCGTTCCAACCGCCGTTCCGCCCAACAACAGAAAGATCAAACTCATGCTCGTCCACCCCATGCCCGACCCGATCGCCATCCACATCGGGCCGCTGGCCGTCCACTGGTACGGCCTCATGTATTTGCTGGCCTTCGCTCAATTCATCGCCGTGGGCCGCCTGCGCATCAAGCAACCGCACATCGCCGCCGTCGGCTGGAAGAAGGAGGACCTGGACGACATGCTCTTCTATGGCGTGCTCGGGGTGGTAGTGGGCGGGCGGCTGGGGGAGATCCTGTTCTACAACCCGGCGTATTACTTTGCCCATCCGGCTGACATGATCGCGGTGTGGAAGGGCGGCATGTCCTTCCACGGCGGCTTCCTCGGGGTACTGCTGGCGATGTACCTGTGGGGACGCAAGCGCGGGCGCAACCTGATGGACATCATGGACTTCATCGCGCCGCTGGTGCCGCTGGGCTACGCGGCCGGCCGCCTGGGCAACTTCATCAATGCCGAACTGCCGGGCCGTCCGGCCGATCCCTCGCTGCCCTGGGCGATGATCTGGCCCAACGTGGACAACATCCCGCGCCATCCTTCGCCGATCTACCAGATGCTGGTCGATGGCATCCTGCTGTTCATCATCCTGTGGATCTTCGCGCGCCATGCCCGTCCACGCATGGCGGTGGCGGCCATGTTCTCGCTGCTGTATGGCTGCGCGCGCTTCTTCACCGAGTATTTCCGGGTGCCGGATTATGAGGTGCATTTCGGTGGCATCACCATCTCGGCGGGGCAGATGCTGTCGGTGCCGATGATCGTGCTGGGGATCATTCTGCTGGTCCTGGCTTACAGGCTCAAGCAGCAAGCGCAGCCGCCTTTGGTGCCGGCAGCGGTCGCCAAGGAATGAAAAGTAAAAGCAGGTAAAGAAAAAGGGCGGGCAGCGAATCAATCGCGCCCGCCCTTTTTCCTGGTTCATCACCATGCAGCCACGATCCTGAACAATCCAATGAGACGACTCATCATCATCACGACAAGCGTGCTCCTGATCGGCCTGAGCACCCTGCTGGGCATCGTACTGACCGGTCTGCTCGATGACATCCAGAAGAGCGACGTCGGCATCGTACTCGGCTCCAAGATCATGCCCGACGGCACACCTTCTGACCGCCTGCGCGCAAGGCTGGACAAGACTGCCGAACTGTATCGGCAAGGCATATTCCCGCGCATCATTGTCAGCGGAGGCACAGGCAAGGAAGGCTTCAGCGAGGCGCAAGTCATGGCCGCCTACCTGAGCGAAATACAATCTGTTCCCCGCTCGGCCATCCTTCTGGATGAGCAAGGCAACACCACCAGGGCAACGGCTGTCAATAGCGCAGCCATCATGCAGGCCCATGGTTTCCGAAGCGCCCTGGTCGTCACACAGTTCTTCCACATTCCGCGCAGTCGTTACGCGCTACACCGTGTCGGCATCGACACCGTTCATTCAGCACATGCCAACTACTTTGAAGCCCGAGATGCCTATTCCCTCGCTCGCGAAATGATCGCACTACCAGCCTACTGGCTGGGCAGCAGGAGATGACCAAAACAAAAAGCCCCGGCTGCAAACCGAGGCTTTTTGATTCGATCAGGCGGCCTGAGAAACCCGCGACCGCCTTCTCTCAAGGCTGTGGAAAACTCAAGCCTTCTTCAACGCAGCCGCCGCCTTGGCAATCTCGGTGATCTTGTCCCAGTCACCGGCCTCGATGGCCGCCTTCGGGGTCAGCCACGAACCGCCCACGCAGACCACGTTCTTGCAGGCCAGGAACTGCGGTGCGGTCTCTTGCGTGATACCGCCCGTGGGACAGAAAGACACGTCCGACAAGGGACCGGCCATACCGTTGAGCATGCCCACGCCACCGGCCGGCACGGCCGGGAACAACTTCAACTGACGGAAGCCCGCTTCGCGCGCCGCCATCACTTCAGAAGGCGTCATCACGCCCGGCAGCAGCGGCAGGCCGCTGCGCTTGGCCGCTTCGATCAGCGCCGGGGTCAGGCCGGGCGAGACACCAAAGACCGCGCCCGCATCGCGCGAGGCCGTGAACTCTTCGGGCGAAGTCAACGTACCGACACCGACGATGGCGTCCGGCACCGACTCGGCAATGGCGCGAATGGCCGGCAGGCCGTGTTCGGTGCGCAGGGTGATTTCCAGCACGCGGATGCCGCCCGCGACCAGGGCGCGCGCCAGCGGCACGGCGTGTTCGAACTTGTCGATGGCGATCACCGGGATGACCGGCGAGGCGCGCATGATTTCCAGTGTGGTCTTCATACCGTGACTTTCTCTTTCTCAAAAATCGGCGGCAGGCCGAAGGTGGCGCCGCCCTCTTCTGCGGTTCCCACCGCGTTGCGGAACAGACTGAACAATTCGCGGCCCATGCCGTGCTGATTTCCCGACAGGTCGCTGCTGTCCTGGCCACGTGCTTCCCACTCGGCCGCATCCACCTTGGCTTGCAGGGTACCCGCATCGGCATCCAGACGGATGAGGTCACCGGTACGCACACGGCCCAGCGGGCCACCGCCCAGCACTTCAGGGGTGACGTGGATCGCCGCCGGTACTTTACCCGATGCGCCCGACATGCGGCCATCAGTGACCAGCGCCACGTGACGCCCCTTGTCCTGCAGGATGCCCAGTGCCGGCGTCAGCGAATGCAACTCGGGCATGCCGTTGGCGCGCGGTCCCTGGAAGGTGATGACGGCCACGAAATCACGGTCCAGCTCGCCCGCCTTGAAGGCGGCCATGAAGGCTTCCTGCGAGTGGAACACCACGGCCGGCGCTTCCACCACACGATGCTCGGGCTTGACTGCCGAAATCTTGATGACCGCACGGCCGAGGTTGCCCTGCAGCAGCTTGAGTCCACCATCCGCAGCAAACGGCTTGGCCACCGTGCCCAGCACTCCTTCGTCGCCACTCTTGGCCGGTGCATCATGCCAGGTGACGATGCCGGGACGGCCATTCTCACCCTCGGCCGCCAGCATCGGTTCCTTGCAATGCTGACGCAGCCCCTGGCCGAGGATGGTGGTGACGTCGTCGTGCATCAGCCCGGCGTCGATCAGTTCACGCAGTACGAAGCCGGTGCCACCGGCCGCATGGAAGTGGTTCACGTCGGCAGTGCCATTGGGATAGATCTTGGTGATCAGCGGCACCACTGCAGAAAGCTTGTCGAAGTCATCCCAGTCGATCACGATGCCGGCCGCCTTGGCGATGGCCACCAGGTGCAGGGTGTGGTTGGTGGAGCCGCCCGTGGCATGCAGCGCGACGATGGCGTTGACGATGGCCTTCTCGTCGATCATGCGGCCCACCGGCGTGTATTGCGAACCAAGATCGGTGATCTTGGCGGCCTGCTTGGCGGCCGCCGCAGTGAGCGCATCGCGCAGTGGCGTATTCGGCGTAATGAAAGCGGCGCCCGGCAGGTGCAGGCCCATGGCCTCCATCAACATCTGGTTGCTGTTGGCGGTGCCGTAGAAGGTGCAGGTACCGGCACCGTGGTAGGACTTGGATTCTGCTTCCAGCAACTCGGCGCGGCCAATCTTGCCGGCCGTGTAGAGCTGGCGGATCTTGACCTTGTCGCTGTTGCTCATGCCGCTGGTCATCGGACCGGCAGGCACGAACACGGCAGGGAGATGGCCGAAGTGCAACGCACCGATCAGCAGGCCCGGCACGATCTTGTCGCACACGCCAAGATACAACGCGGCATCAAACATGTTGTGCGACAGCGCGATGGCAGTGGCCATGGCAATGGCGTCGCGCGAGAACAGCGACAGTTCCATGCCGCTCTGGCCCTGGGTCACACCATCGCACATGGCCGGAGTGCCGCCGGCGAACTGCGCCACGGCACCGGCTTCACGGGCGGCATCTTTCAGAATCTGGGGGAAACGCTCGAAGGGCTGGTGCGCCGACAGCATGTCGTTGTAGGCCGAAACGATGGCCAGCGACGGTGCCTTGTCTTCCTTGAGCTTGAGCTTGTCATTGGCAGGGAAGGCGGCGAAGCCGTGCGCCAGGTTGGTACAGGCCAGCGCGCCGCGCTGTGCGCCCTTGCGGCGAGCCGCTTCCAGGCGTTCGAGATAAGCGGTCCGGTAAGGACGGCTACGTTCGGCGATGCGTTGGGTGACGCTGGCTAAGGTAGCGTGGAGAGGCATTGTCGGTTTCCTGTTAGCGTTAACACTGTAATTTTACTACACAATTTTGGCCGAATGAAATCATACACTTAGAGCACCGCGACAGGCCAGTGCTGCCCGTCTTTTCATTGGTCACCATCATTGCGCTTCAAAACCCGTATCACTTCGGACTTTGACGTTCATCCCGCCGATGCCGTGCAGCAACGTAACGGGGCTGTCATAAACTGTAGTGAAACTACCACTTTGACGGCATTTGATGTATAGTCGTCTGCGTTGTCCCGAGAACATGACCGGCACGGCCTCGCTGCTACCCGATCACGACCGCCAACCGACCTCCAACTCATGCACACCACCGCCCTGACCGACACGGCCGCCTTCAAGGCGTTGCAAGCACATCACGCCACGGCAGTTCAATGGCATCTGCGCGACCTGTTCGCGCGCCAGCCCGACCGTTTCGAACGCATGCACGTGCGTGCTGCCGGGCTGCTGCTGGATTACTCCAAGAACCGCCTCAACGCCGACACGCTCGGCCTGCTGATGAGCCTGGCCCGTGAGCGCGGCGTGGAAGCGCTGCGCGAAGCCATGTTTGGCGGCGCGAAGATCAACTTTACCGAACAACGCGCCGTCCTGCACACGGCCTTGCGCGCACCGGCCGATGACCGCACCGCCCAAGTGGACGGACAGCCGGTGGCGCCGGAGGTTCACACCGTTCTGCAGCACATGCGCGACTTCTCCGAGCGGGTGCGCAGCGGCGCCTGGCGCGGCTATACCGGACGCGAGATCACCGACATCGTCAACATCGGCATCGGCGGCTCCTTCCTCGGTCCGCAGATGGTCTGCACGGCCCTGCGCGAGTATCGCCATGCGCGCCTGACGGCGCACTTCGTGTCCAACGTCGATGGCCATGATCTGGATGAGGTGCTCTCGCGCATCGATCCCGAGACCACGCTCTTCATCGTCGCCTCCAAGACCTTCACCACCCAGGAAACCATGCTCAACGCCAAGTCGGCGCGCGCGTGGTTCTTGCAGCATGGCAAGCCCGAAGATCTGGCCAGGCACTTCGTGGCCGTCTCCACCAATGCCGGGGAAGTCTCGGCCTTCGGCATCGATACCGCGAACATGTTCCCCTTCTGGGACTGGGTCGGTGGCCGTTACTCGGTGTGGTCGGCCATCGGTCTGCCGATCGCGCTGCTGATCGGCTACGACCACTTCGCGCAGTTCCTGGCCGGTGCCCACGCCATGGACCGCCATTTCCGCGAAGCCCCGCTGGAATCGAACATGCCGGTGATCCAGGCTTTGGTCGGGATCTGGAACCGCAACTTCCTCGACAGCGCCTCGCTCACCATCGCCCCGTATCACCAATGGCTGCGCTTCTTCCCGGCCTACCTGCAACAGCTGGACATGGAGAGCAACGGCAAGCGCATCACCCGTGACGGTACACCCGTCTCGGTAGAGACCTGTCCGGCCATCTGGGGCGATGTGGGGACCAATGGCCAGCACGCCTATTTCCAGCTGCTGCACCAGGGCACGGACATCACGCCCATCGATTTCATCGCCGTACTCAAGCCTTCGCACGCCATTGCCGAGCATCAGGAAGCCCTGCTGGCGAACTGCTTCGCGCAGTCCGAAGCCTTCATGCGCGGCAAGGATGCCGACGAAGTGCGCGCCGACCTGCAGGCGCAGGGCTTGCCGGAAGCGGAACTCGCGGCGCTGATCCCGCACAAAACCTTTGACGGCAACCGTCCCAGCAACACCCTGCTGCTGCCCGAACTGAGCCCGCATGCGCTGGGCGCGATGATTGCGCTGTACGAACACAAGACCTTCGTGCAGGGCGCGATCTGGGGCATCAACAGTTTCGACCAGTGGGGCGTGGAACTGGGCAAGGTCCTGGCCAAAACCATCCTGGCCGAACTGAAGTCCGACACCGCACCGGATGCCGCGCAGCACGACGCCTCCACCAGCGCCCTGATCGCCCTGGCGCGCCAGGCCCGCGACACCAGCCGCGCTGCGCAGCAAGGCTAGCAACCACGTAGCGCCGATCCGCTACTTCACGCACAAGAGACAACACACACCATGGCTACTTCTGATTTCGATCTGGTTTTATTCGGCGGCACCGGCGACCTGTCGATGCGCAAGCTGCTGCCGGCACTCTACGCCCGCGATCGCGCCCGCGACCTGCCGGCAGATGCGCGCATCATCTGCCTGGGCCGCGACGACAAATCGCGCGAGGATTTCCTCAAGCTGGTGGAAAAGGATTCCAAACCCCACGTACCGGCCGCCAACATGGACGCCACCGTCTGGGAACGTTTCACCGGTCGCCTCCAATACGCCTCGGTCAACGCCAGGGAAGCCGACAGCTTCAGCCACCTGAAAGAGGCCCTGCGCGAGGTCGACGGCCTGGCCCGCGTGTTCTACCTGGCCACGCCGCCCAGCCTGTTCGCCTCCATCTGCGAGAATCTCTCCAAGGCCGGCCTGGTCACGCCAACCTCGCGCGTGGTGCTGGAAAAGCCGCTGGGCCGCGACCTGGAAAGCGCCCGCAACATCAATGCGCAGGTGGGCCGCTTCTTCCAGGAATCGCAGATCTTCCGTATCGACCACTACCTCGGCAAGGAGGCGGTGCAGAACCTGCTGGCGCTGCGCTTCGGCAACGTGCTGTTCGAGCCGCTGTGGCGCCGCGAATGGATTTCCGATGTGCAGATCACCATCGCCGAAGAGCTGGGCGTGGGTGGCCGCTTCGATTACTACGACACCTCCGGCGCCCTGCGCGACATGCTGCAGAACCACCTGCTGCAACTGCTGTGTATCGTGGCCATGGAGCCGCCCGTCTCCAATTCGGCCGATGCCGTGCGTGACGAAAAACTGAAGGTGCTGCGCTCGCTCAAGCGCTTTACCCCGACCACGCTGGCCATGAACGTGGTGCGCGGCCAGTACCGCGCCGGTCACGTCGATGGCGTGGCCGTCCCCGGCTATCGCAAGGAAGCCGATGCCAATCCCGATTCCCGCACCGAGACCTATGTGGCCGTGAAGGCCGAGATCGATACCTGGCGCTGGGCCGGCGTGCCCTTCTACCTGCGCACCGGCAAGCGCATGGCCGATTCGCTGGCCGAGATCGTGGTGCGCTTCAAGAGCGTGCCGCATTCCATCTTCGCCCACCAGAACGACACGCCCAACTGCCTGGTGATCCGCCTGCAGCCCGACGAGGGCCTGCACATGAACCTGATGGCCAAGCAGCCCGGCGACGGCATGCGTCTGCGCCCGGTGGAACTGGAGCTGGACTTCCGCGAGAAATTCAAGACCCCGCGCATGGATGCCTACGAGCGCCTGCTGCTGGATGTGCTGCGCGGCCATCTGACCCTGTTCATGCGCAGCGACGAACTGGAAGCCGCCTGGGAGTGGGTGGAACCGATCCTGAACTACTGGGACCAGCAGGAAGCCGACCCCGTGCCCTACAACGCCGGCACCTGGGGACCGGCGGCGGCCAGCGCCCTCATCGGTCGCGATGGCCTGCAGTGGCGCGAAGAAGCGCTGCCCGAGGTCTGAGGCCCGGCCCCTAGCGTCATCAGGTCCACGTCATGTCCATGCTGCTCGACTCCATTCGCACCCACATCAACTCCCTCTCCAAGTCGGAGAAGAAAGTGGCCGCGACCATCCTCGCCAATCCGCAGCTGGCATTGGCTGAGAACCTGACGGCGCTGGCCAAGAATGCGGAAGTGTCGGAACCGACCGTGATCCGCTTCTGCCGCGCCATCGGTTACGAGGGCTGGCATGATTTCAAGCTCAAGCTGGCGCAGAGTCTGGCGCTGGCCCTGCCGGGCGCGGATGAGACGCTGGCCCAGGATGACCTGGCGGCCGATCTGGTCAACAAGATCTGCAGCCGCTCCATCAATACCCTGCTGGATCTGCGCAACCATTTGAATCCGGACGCCATCCAGCTGGCTCTGGACGTGCTGGCGCGCGCCAACAAGATCGAGTTCTACGGCCAGGGCACCTCCGGTATCGTGGCCAACGATGCCCAGCACAAGTTCTTCCGCTCGGGTGTACCGACGGTGGCCTACTCTGACCCGCACATCCACAGCATCGCTGCCTCGTTGTTGAAAGCCGGTGACTGCGTGGTGGCGATCTCGCAGCGCGGCGGCAATGCCGCCCTGCTGCGCTCGATTCAATTGGCGCGCAAGGGCGGTGCCGACATCATCGTGCTGGGTCCGTCCGGCACTCCCCTGGCCGAACTGGCCACGGTACTGGTGCCCATCGACCTGTCCTTCAACATCGATCCCTATACGCCCATCTCGGCGCGCCTGGCGCACCTGGTGGTGATCGACATCCTCGCCGTGGGCCTGGCCCTGCGACGCGGACCGGAATTCCGCAAGAAGATGCAGAACGCCCAGAAGTCCCTGCAGAAATTCGACATGCAGTTCGACTCCTTCTTCCGTTGAGAGGACTGCGACGGATCAAGGATCACTCATTGACCGACAGACAGCGCAGCGCCAATGCGTACAATGCCTTGTCCCCTTCATTCTCTTTAGCAACAGGACTTTCCATGAGCCAGCTTGACCAGTTGAAGCAGTACACCACCATCGTGGCCGATACCGGCGACTTCCAGGCGATGAAAGCCTTCGCCCCGCAAGATGCCACCACCAATCCCTCGCTGATCCTCAAAGCCGTGCAGAAGGCCGAGTACAAGCCGCTGCTGGAGTCGGTCGTCAAGGCCCATGCCGGCAAGAGCACCGATGAGATCATCGACCGCCTGCTGATCGCCTTCGGCCTGGAAATCCTGAAGCTCATCCCGGGGCGCGTCTCCACCGAGACCGATGCGCGCCTGTCCTTCGATACCGCGGGAACGGTGGCCAAGGGCCGCGAGCTGATCCGCCTGTATGAGGAGGCCGGCATCGCCCGCGAGCGCGTGTTGATCAAGATCGCTTCCACCTGGGAAGGCATCCGTGCCGCCGAGATCCTGGAGAAGGATGGCATCCGCTGCAACCTGACCCTGCTGTTCTCGCTGCCGCAAGCCATTGCCTGCGCCGAAGCGCGTGTCCAGCTGATCTCGCCCTTCGTCGGCCGCATCTATGACTGGTACAAGAAGTCCACCGGGCAGGAGTACACCGGCAGCGATGATCCGGGTGTGCAGTCGGTCAAGTCCGTCTACAACTACTACCGCAAGTTCGGCTACGCCACCGAAGTGATGGGCGCGAGCTTCCGCAACACCTCGCAGATCGTGGAACTGGCCGGTTGCGACCTGCTCACCATCAGCCCCGACCTGCTGCAAAAGCTGGCCGACACCGATGGTCCGGTCGAGCGCAAGCTGAGCCAGGAAGCGGCCGATGCCGCCCAGATCGAGCGCATCTCGCTGGACGAAAAAGCCTTCCGCCTGGCCTTGAACGGCGATGCGATGGCTACCGAAAAACTGGCCGAAGGCATCCGCCAGTTCGCTGCCGATGCGGTGAAGCTGGAGCAGATCGTCGACGCATTGCGTTGAGCAAGCCGATACAGGCAGTCGCCTCAGGAGGGCCGACCCGACGGCCCCGATCAAGCGGATGATCAAACCATGGTCGCCGCTTCCCGGGTCAGGCTGGCCGGCCTGCCACGCGCCGGCTGGCACCGGAAGAAACTCACGGTCGTCTGCAACTGCACCGCGCGGCGGTTCAGTTCTTCCGAGGTCACCGCCAGTTCTTCCGAACTGAGCGAATTCTGCTGAATCACTTGCGCCAGCTGGCTGGCCGCCTGACTGATCTGGCTCACGCCCGCCGACTGATTCTCGGAGGATTGCACGATGTCCTGCACCAGCGCCGAGGTGCGGGCAATAGTGGGCACCATGTCGTTGAGCTGGCGCTCGGCGGCGCAGGCGAGCGTCACGTTGCTGCGGGCGAGCTCGTCGATCTCCTGCGCAGCCCACTGGCTGCGCTCGGCCAGCCGACGCACTTCGGCAGCCACCACCGCAAAACCGGAGCCGTGCTCGCCGGCATGTGCCGCTTCAATGGTCGCGTTCAGGGCCAGCAGGTTGGTCTGGTAGGCGATGTCGTCGATGACCGCAATCTTGCCGGCGATCTGCTGGATCGCGTCCACCATCTGCTTGACGGTATCGGCACAGGCCCGCGCCTCGACCGCGGCGGCAGAGGCGATCTGGTCGGTCAGCCGCGCATTCTGCGCGGTACTGAGGATGGATTTGTGGATCAGCTCCAGTGCCGTGCTGGTCTGCTCAACCCCGGAAGCCTGCTCGGTGGAGGCGCGTGACAGGGATTGCGCGGTAGCGCTGACCTCCTCGGCAGTACTGACCAGACCTTCGGCATTGCCGCGCACCTCGCTCACCACCAGGCAGAGACGATCCATCATCTTCTGGATGGCGTGCATCATGCTGTCCCGGTAACGCGTCTTGACCTTGACCTTCTGGACCAGGTCGCCATCGGCGAGCCGCTGCATCACCGTCACCACATCTCCCGGCTCGCCGCCCATCTGCCGCAACAGAGTCCGTCCGAGCAGCCAGCCGGCACCGAGCAGTATCAGCAGCACCCCGCCAGCCAGCAGGGTGACCGTCTCCAGCGCATCGCTGATGATCGCGCGCGCACTGAGCGCACCGGCCTCGCCCAGCGCAACGTTGTAGGAACGGTGGCGCCCGAAAGTCACCTGCACGGCATCGATGGCGGCCCGGAATTCAAGCATGGCCTGAGGCAGCTTGTTCTCGCTGCGGTCTTCATCGGCCACCTTCAGCAAGCGCCGCGCCACCTCATCGAAGGCGACGATGCGGGACTGATCATCGGCCAGCATGGCCGCATCGGTCTCGTCGGTGATATAGGCATCCGCATAGTTCTTGAGATAACGGTTCAGGCGCGCGTGCTGCGCCTCCACTTCCTTGAGGAGCCGGGCGCGGTCGAGCGGCTCGAGATCCACCAGATACTGATAGAGGCGTCCCTGGATGGCATTGAAGGCAGCCTGTGCATCGTCAAGCGTGGTGACGCTGGGCACGGTGTTGCGCTGCGCATAATTGGCGGCGTTGTAGACATTCTCGATCTGACGCAAGCTGACAGCCGCCGTGGCGACCAGCCCCAGCAAAGCCAGCAGGATCAGCACCGACAGGCGCTGACCCACGGTCAGCGTGCGAAATCCTGGCCTGGACATGATTTCCTCCCCCCAGAGGTGTGGCGATGGCGATATGCCAGAGCGCGCTCCCTCCGAGCTGCGCCCTGCCGTTTTGGCAACGAACTTATAGCGCACGGCCTGGCTTGTCAATCAAGGCCGGTATCCACCATGCAGGAGGCGGAAAAGAAAAATGCCACCGCGCAACACTGCGCGATGGCATTCTCCCTCCATCTGACGGCGCCCCCGCGCGCAAGCCGCCGTGCAGGTTCAGTCAAAACTGATCTGCACCTTCATCATGCGCGAACGATCCCCGGCAATCTCGAAGGCCTCCACCGCCTGGGCGATGGGATAAGTCGCCGTGATCAGGGGCTTCACGTCCACCAGCTTGCGATTCATCAGTTCCACGGCCATGGCGAACTCTTCATGGAAGCGGAAGGCACCGCGCCAGTCCAGCTCCTTGCCCACCAGCAGATTGGCCGGGAACTGGATATCGCCACCCAGGCCGACCTGCACGATGATGGCTTGCGGACGCAGCGCTTCGAGCGCGCCCACCAGCGCGCGTTCATTGCCGCTGGCTTCGAAGAGCACATCGAAGCTTCCCTTGTCGGCGGCATAGCCCTTGAGGGCATCGGGCGTCTCGGCCATGTTGATGGCTCGGTCCGCACCCACTTGCAGGGCCGCTTGCAGCGGCATGCTGGCCACGTCGGTGACCACCACTTCCAGCGCACCGGCGCGGCGCGCTGCCACCACCACCAATGCACCGATCGGACCGCAACCGGTCACCAGCACCCGCTTGCCCACCAGCGGACCGGCGCGGCGCACTGCATGTAGCGCCACCGACAGCGGTTCGGCCATGGCGGCCTCGCCATCGCTGACATGATCGGCCACGATGTGGGCCTGCGAACGTTCGATGATGATTTCCTGGCGGAACGCACCCTGCACGTGGGGCGTGCGCATGGCGCTGCCATAGAAGCGCATGTCCAGGCAGTGGTTCTGCTTGCCTTCCTGGCAGTACTTGCACACGCCACACGGACGGCTGGGCGAGATGGCGATGCGGGTGCCCGGTGCAATGTCGGTGATGGCCGAACCGACTTCGGCGATCTGGCCCGAGACTTCATGGCCCAGTACCATCGGTTCCTTGATGCGCACCACGCCAAAACCGCCGTGGTGATAGTAGTGCAGGTCCGAGCCGCAGATGCCGCCGGCCTTGACCTTGACCTTCAGCTGTTGCGGCTGCAGGGTGCCGGTCTCCAGGGCCTGGATGCGCAGGTCGTGCGGCGCGTGAATGACGAGTCCTTCTTGCATGGTCTTCTCCGAAATGAGCCAAATGATTTACAAGGTAGCCGTCACGCCACCATCCACATACAGGATGTGACCATTGACGAAGCGCGAGGCGTCGCTGGCCAGGAACACGGCCGCACCCACCAGGTCTTCCACATCGCCCCAGCGGCGCGAGGGCGTGCGCCCCACCAGCCAGTCAGTGAACTTGGCATCGTTGACCAGAGCCATGTTCATCTCGGTCTTGAAATAGCCGGGACCCAGGCCATTGACCTGGATGCCGTACTTGCCCCAGTCGATGGCCATGCCCTTGGTGAACATCTTCACCGCGCCCTTGGTGGCGGTGTAGGGGGCGATGCCGGGACGGCCCAGCTCGCTCTGCACCGAGCAGATGTTGATGATCTTGCCCGCGCCACGCGGGATCATGTGGCGCGCCACGGCTTGCGCGGCATAGAAGACGCTGTTGAGATTGGTGTTGATGAGGTCGTGCCAGTCCGATTCCTTGAACTCTTCCAGCGGATTGCGGCGCTGGATGCCGGCATTGTTGACCAGGATGCCGATGGCGCCGATTTCGCTTTCGATCTTCTGCACCGCGGCCTTCACGTCCTCGGCAGAGGTCGCATCGAAACTGGCTTCATGGATGGTATGGCCCTCGGCACGCAATTGCGCCGCGACGGTCGCCAGCTTGCCGGCATCACGTCCGTTGAGCACGATGGCCGCGCCCGCTTCAGCCATGCCGCGTGCCAGCGCCAGGCCAATGCCACCGGAGGAACCGGTGATGAGGGCCAGCTTGCCCTCCAGGGAAAAGCCCTGCAAACCTGCGGGCAAGGGGGTGGTCTTGATGGTCATGAGGTGTCTTTCTTCTTGTCGGAAATTTCGTTGTCAAACCCTGCCCTGCCCGTGATGGCGCAAAACAGGACTCAGTGCTGCTTTCCGGTCTCGCGCTGGAAGGCGGCGATGGCGTGATACTCCGCCTCCAGCTTGGCCGGAATGGCTGCAAAGATGGGTTGCAGGCGGCCATAGACCGCCACCGCATCTGCCTCGGGGACGTGCTGATTGGTCGAACCGACCATGCCCGAGATGACCGACAGCGACGGCACCAGGCCCAGCGCCCAGGCACCCAGCACGGCTGCACCGAGGCAAGACGATTCCACACTCTCCGGCACCACCACCTCGCGGTTGAAGATGTCGGCCATCATCTGGCGCCACAGGGCCGACCGGGCGAAGCCGCCGGTGGCCATCATGCGTTTGGTCGGCCCGACCAGTTCTTCCAGCGCGGGAAGGATGCTGTAGAGATTGAAGATCACCCCTTCCAGCGCCGCGCGGATCATGTGGTGCTTGCCATGATGCAGGGCCAGACCGAAGAAGGAGCCGCGCAGGTCGGCATTCCACAGCGGCGCGCGCTCCCCGGCCATGAAGGGATGGAACAGCAGGCCCTCGGCACCGGGCCGCACCTGCTCGGCGATGCGGGTCAGGGCTTCATAGGGATCGACGCCCTCTTCGCGCGCCGCTGCCGCTTCGGCCGTGGCCAGCTCGTCGCGCACCCAGCGGAAGATGTTGCCGCCATTGTTGACGGGGCCACCGACCACCCAGTGATTTTCAGTCAGGGCATAGCAGAACAGGCGACCATGCGGATCGGTCAGCGGTTGGTCGATCACCGTGCGCATGGCACCGGAAGTGCCGATGGTCACGGCGACATGGCCGACCTCGATGGCGTTGACGCCCAGGTTGGAGAGCACCCCGTCATTGGCGCCGATGATGAAGGGCGTATCGACCGACAGGCCCAGGCGCCGAGCCATCTCCGGCGACAACGCCGGCAGGCGGTGCGTGGTCGGCACCGGCTTGGGCAACTGCTCGGGCCGCACACCCAGCAGGTCCAGCGCGCCCTTGTCCCAGGCCAGTTCCCGCAGATTGAACATGCCGGTGGCCGAGGCGATGGAATGGTCCACCACCCACTCACCGAAGAGCTGGTACAGCAGGTATTCCTTGATGCCGACGAAGCGCGCCGCCTTGTGGAAAATCTCCGGCTTTTCATGGCGCAGCCACATCAGCTTGCACAGCGGTGACATCGGGTGAATCGGTGTGCCGGTACGGCGATAGATGGCATTGCCGTCATGCTCGTGCTTGATACGTTCGGCCCAGACCGAGGCGCGGATATCGCCCCAGGTGATGCTGTTGGAGAGCAGGCGATCCTCCGCATCCAGCGCAATGACGCTGTGCATGGCCGCACTGAAGCACAGCAGCGCGATGTCTCCGGGTGCCACCCCGGCGGCCTTGACGGCCCCGGCGATGGAGGCCAGCGCAGCGGCCACGATCTGGTCCGGGTCCTGTTCCGCCATGCCCGGTTCGGTACAGAGGACCGGATATTGCTCTGCATGCTGGGCCACCACCTTGCCATCAAGCGTGAAGACCACGGTCTTGGTGCTGGTGGTGCCGATATCGACGCCGAGCATGGTAGGTGCGGAAGAGGACATGTGAATTTTCCTTATGGGACAAAGCAAGACGCCCGGACCAGCCGGGCGTTGCGTGTGGTCTTAGACGACCAGGTTGAGCAACATGATGAAGATGATAGCAACAACCGAGATCAGGGTTTCCATCACCGTCCAGGTCTTGAAGGTCTCACCGACGCTCATGTTGAAGTATTCCTTGACCAGCCAGAAGCCGGCATCGTTGACGTGCGACAGGATCAGCGATCCGGCACCGGTGGCCAGTACCAGCAGTTCCTTGTTGGTGCCGGGGATCAGCGCCACCAGCGGGGCCACGATCCCCGCGCCGGTGATGGTGGCGACCGTGGCCGAACCGGTGGCCACGCGGATCACGCCCGCCACGAACCAGGCCAGCAACAGCGGCGAAATCTGTGCATGCACGGCCAGCTGACCGATGGCGGTGCCCACGCCGGAACTGACCAGCATCTGCTTGAAGCCGCCACCGGCGCCGATGATGAGCACGATGGCCGCGGTGGGGGCCAAGCTCTGGTCGACGAATTTCAGCACTTGCTGGCGGCTGAAGCCACGGGCGATGCCAAAGGTCCAGATGGCCAGCAGCAGCGCGGCCAGCAGCGCCACGATGGGGTTGCCGATGAAGTCCATCAGGTCGCGCACGGCGTGGCCTTCCGGCAGGCTGATGTCGACGAAGGTCTTGAGCAGCATCAGGAACACTGGCAGCAGTACCGTCACCAGGGTGGTGGTGAAACCCGGCAGGTTGGTGGTCTGCGGCTCACGCGCCAGTTGCTCCATCAGTTCCTCGGAGGGCTTGATGATGACGTAGCGAGAGATGAAGGCACCGAACAAGGGACCGGCGATGATGACGGTCGGCAGGCCCACCAGCAGACCGTAGAAAATGGTCTTGCCGATATCGGCACCAAAGATGCCGATGGCCAGCAGCGGCCCCGGATGCGGCGGCACCAGGCCGTGCATGACCGACAGGCTGGCCAGCATGGGCATGCCGATCTTGAACAGCGGCACCCCCGAGCGGCGCGCCACAATGAACACCAGCGGGATCAGCAGCACGAAGCCGATCTCGAAGAACAGCGGAATGCCGACCAGGAAGGCACCTATCATCATGGCCCAGTGCACCCGTTCGCGGCCGAAGGCGCGCACCAGCGTCTGGGAAATCTGATCAGCCCCGCCGGACTCGGCCATGAGCTTGCCCAGCATGGTCCCCAGGCCCAGCACGATGCCCACGAAACCCAGCACGCCGCCGAAGCCGTCCTGGAAGGACTTGACGATCTGGGGCAGTGGCATGCCCGAGATCAGGCCAAGGAAGCCCGAGGTGATCGTCAGGGCGATGAAGGGGTGAATGCGCAGGCGCGTGATCATGAGGATCAGCGCGAGGATCGCAATGACTGCATTGAACAGCAAGGTGGCGTCGTGGCTCATGCCCAGCATGGGATCTCCGATTGCCGATAGCCGATGGCGTACCGAACCGGACATGAGCGCAGCGGCGCGGCCCACCTGCCTGCATGGGGCAAACGTCTCCTGCGGCCTGTCCTGATGGAAGGCACGGCATCTGCACTATCTGCGTAGTGTTTTATTGCGGAACCCGCCGGGGTGCGACGAGCTCCGTTCCTGAGTGTGGTATGTCTCAGCCAGCCGCCGCCGTGTGCCCGGAGGTTCGGATGTTAGCGTTAACATGGGGCGCGATGATAACGCTAACATTTTGAGCGGGTCAAACATTTGTTGTGTTGCGGTGCGGCAGAAGCGCGGGCACAGCAGATGAGGCGGTGATATAAATTGTTTTGCAGAAATACATGAAAGGACTTCCAGGCCGCCAAGAGCGCAGCGCAAGCAGGTATCATGTCGCCACCCTGAACGACCGTCCTCCCCTGCCTCCATGACCCAGCGCGCAGCACCCAAGTCCAAGCCCAAGTCCCCATCGGCCGTGCGTGGCAGCCGTGCCACCGGGCGCGTCACCATCATTGACGTGGCGGCCGAGGCCGGGGTGAGTCCGATGACGGTCTCGCGTGCGCTGAAAAATCCCGGTCTGGTGCAGGAACAGTCACGCCAGCGCATCCTGGAGGCCATCGCCCGGCTCGGCTACGTGCCCAACCAGGCTGCCTCCACCCTGGCTTCGGCGCGCTCGCAGGTGATCGCGGTACTGGTGCCCTCGCTCACCAATGCGGTCTTCATCGAGACCCTCTCGGGCATCCGCGATTATCTGGCCCACGCCGGTTACCAGTTCCTCATCGGCGAGACCGGCTATGCGCGGGCCAAGGAGGAGCAGCTCATCGCCACCTACCTGGCGCATGCGCCGGCCGGCTTCCTGCTCTCCAGCAGCCAACAGCATGAGATCCTCCAGGCGCGTCCCGCCAGCCGCGACATTCCTGCGGTGCGCATGTTCGACCTGGGCCGCAGCCAGCAGGATTTCTCGGTCGGCTTCTCCCAGACCCGCGCCGGTCATGCGGTGGCCAGACACCTGGTGGAACGCGGCTACCGCCGTCCGGCCTTCCTGGCGGCGCAGTTGGATCCGCGCATGATGAAGCGCCGCGAAGGCTTCCGCAAAGGCTTGCTGGAAGCCGGGATCACGCCCGAGATTGAAGTCCTGCTGCCCGAGCCCACCACCGTGGACATGGGCGCGCAACTGCTGCGCCGGGTGCTGGAACAGCATCCGCACTGCGATTCGGTGTTCTGCTGCAATGATGACCTGGCCCTGGGCGCCCTCTTCGAATGCCAGCGCCAGGGCATCAGCGTGCCGCGCGAGATGGCCATTGCGGGCTTCAATGACCTCTCCTGGGCGGCCTGTGCCACGCCCTCCATCACCACCGTGGTCACGCCGCGTTACGACATCGGCTACAAGTCCGCCGAAATGCTGGTGCGCCAGTTGAAGGGCGAAGACATCCCCAAGGGCCGGCTGGACCTGGGTTTCGAGCTGGCCGTGCGCGAGAGTACCTGAAGCGCGACAGTAGCCGACCCGAGCCGAATCCCCCGCATCGGTGGACGAATCGGCGCCAATCATCCATCCATTGTCGTGTCGTGGCTCTGGACAGAAAACCGCCATTCTCTACAATCTGACAATGTCGTTCGTCCTTGCGGCAATGCAGAAGTGCAGCAGCACGTCCTCCATGTAATGCAAAAATGCAGAGGCGGGCGACATTCTTATAAATAATATCCAGATTCTCAAATCCGGATCACCAGGAGTATCCCTCATGCAGACATTCACCGGTCTTTGCAAACCCGCCGCCATGGCGCTGCTGCCCCTGTGCGGCGCGCTGGCCTTCCTGCCGGCCAGCGCCCAGACGGCGCCCGCTGCGGCGCCCGTGGTCAAGTACGACCTGACCTATGACATCATCAGCCCGGTCCACAGCCAGCACGGCATGGTGGCCACCGAACAGGAACTGGCCACCAAGGTCGGCGTGAATATCCTCAAAAAGGGCGGCAATGCGGTTGACGCCGGTGTGGCCGTGGGCTTTGCGCTGGCTGTGGTGCTGCCCAACGCGGGCAACATCGGCGGCGGCGGTTTCATGATGATCCACGATGCCAAGACCGGCAAGAACGTCGCCCTGGACTTCCGCGAAATGGCCCCGCAGCGCGCCACCCGCAACATGTACCTGGACGACAAGGGCAACGTGGTCCCGGGCCGCTCGCTCTACACCCATCTGGCCGTGGGCGTGCCGGGCACGGTGGCGGGGCTGTCGCATGCGCTCTCCAAGTACGGCACGATGAAGCTGTCGCAGGTCATCCAGCCGGCCATCGAACTGGCCGACAAGGGTTATCCGGTCAGCCGCAGCCTGGCACTGATCCTCTCGGCCGAGCGCGAACACCTGGGCCAGTGGGATTCCTCCAAGGCGATCTTCTTCAAGGACGGCCGCCCGCTCAAGGAAGGCGAGATGCTGGTCCAAAAGGACCTGGCCAAGTCGCTGCGCCTGATCGCCAAGGAAGGTCCGAAGGCCTTCTATGACGGCGCCATCGCCAGGAAGATCGTGGCCGAGATGGACAAGCACGGCGGCCTCATCAGCGCCGAAGACCTGAAGAACTACAAGGTCGTCGAACGCGTGCCGGTCTCGGGCAACTATCGCGGCTACCAGGTCATGTCGATGCCGCCGCCGAGCTCGGGCGGTGTCCACATCATCCAGATGATGAACATCCTCGAACGCTATCCGCTCAAGCAGTACGGTGCCGACAGCGCCCAGACCATCCACCTGATGGCCGAAGCCATGAAGCTGGCCTATGCCGACCGCTCCGAATACCTGGGCGATCCGGATTTCACCAAGGTCCCGGTCAAGGGCCTGATCTCGCGCGCCTATGCCGACGAACTGGCCAAGAAGATCAACCCCGACCGCGCCACGCCCTCGGCCGAGATCAAGCCGGGCCAGCCACAACCGTATGAAAGCGACCAGACCACCCACTTCTCGGTGGCCGACAAGGACGGCAACCTGGTCGCCACGACCTACACGCTGAACCTGAACTTCGGCAGCGGCATCGTCGCCGCCGGCACTGGCATCACGCTCAACAATGAGATGGATGACTTCGCCGCCAAGCCGGGCGTGCCCAATGCGTTCGGCCTCATCGGCGGCGACGCCAATGCGGTCGGTCCCTACAAGCGCCCGCTGTCGTCGATGTCGCCCACCTTCGTGCTCAAGGACGGCAAGCCCTTCCTGGTCACCGGCAGCCCCGGCGGCAGCCGCATCATCACCACCACCCTGCAGACCATCCTCAACGTGATCGACCACGACATGAACGTGGCCGAAGCCACCATCACCCCGCGCATCCACCACCAGTGGGTGCCGGACCAGCTGCGCGTGGAAAAGGGCCTGTCGGCCGACACCCTCAAGATCCTCCAGGACAAGGGCCAGAAGATCAGCGTGCAACCTTCCATGGGCCGTACCCAGACCATCCAGATCAAGCCGGATGGTTTCGACGGCTTCTCGGACCCGCGCAATCCGGATGGCCGCACCCTGGGATTCTGATGCACTGAACCGGCCACCGAATCAGCCGCCGGATCAGGCGCTGTACCCGGCACCGAACATGGCTCCCGACTGACTGGTCGGGAGCCATTTTTTTGTCGCCATCCCGACCAGCGTCTTGCAGATCAGTGTCGGCACTCAAATAAAAATTCATCTTTTCAGTTGCTCAACTGAACCCGGTAGTCGGCAATAAAAACTTATCGTCCATCTGGCACAATAAATTTCTTCGAACTCTGGCGAATTTTCTCTCTCGGCTGTCCATCCGATTTCAAGAAACGTACGCCAATCCCTGAAATCCGCTTCCGTAGCGGCTTTCCAAGCACATCCATCTTTCACTACGCTTTGTTTTTGAATAAATTCAAAAGTAGATAAGAAATATTTCGAGACAAACATCGAAATGCTAAGAGTCGCATTTCGTTAATTTTTTGTTTTTCCCTTTTATTCCCTTGATCCCCTTATCAGGACAAATTCACGCCATCACTATGGCAGGCGTTTGTCACTGAGCACGTTATTTATCCCCTTGCGCATTCATGACGCACCGACATGGCACACCGTCCATGTCGTGCTATCGGCTTGCATTGATCGAGGAGAGCGTGCGTGACCCGATTTCGACTTGTCAATTCCTAGGGAGTACCACCATGACCATCACCGTCCTGAAGCTGTCCGACGCCGACGCCTATCTCAAAAACATCTCGATCAAGACCATCAAGGACGTGCGCGCCCTCGACGTGGACCTGATGCTGATCCTGATGAATGGCGACCGCATCATCATCAACAATGGCGCCGTCAGTGCCATGAGCGCACCGGAATCCTCCCTGCAGTTCGCCGATGGCAAGCTGCCGCTGGCCAGCGTATTCCAGCAGATCGACAAGATCGATGTCTCGCCCGAAGCCAACCTCACCGTCAGCTCCAAGGAAATCACCCGCTACAACCAGAACAACGCGAAAAACAAGAAAGCCCGCAAGGACGAGGAGGAGGACGGCGACAAGCCGGTCGTAGTCGAACCGGGAGAGCGCGACCCGGCTGTCGCTACCGACACCCATGGCAGCGGCGGCAATACCGAGCGCCCCAACTTCACGCCCACGAAATCCCCCGACAACCAGAGCCAGATCGCCGATGCCGAAATCAACTCGCAGAATGAAAAGAACTGGGGCGTGCAATGGCCCATTGCCGCCGGTGCACTGGCATTGCTGGCGGCGGCCGGCGGCGGTGGCGGTGGTGGTGGTGGCAGCAGTGGCGGCGGTGGTGGCGCTGCTAACGGCAACAGCGGCGGTGCAGGTGCTGGCGCAGGCGCTGCAGCCGGCAGCGGCGCAGGCACGGCCGATCCGTCCGCGAGCGACCTCCGGGGCAGCGTCGCGCTGGGCGCCATCCAGAATGCGAACATTACGGCCTATGACGCACTGGGCAATGCCCTGAGCGAGACCGTAGCGGTGGTCGACGGCAAGTACACCCTGAAACTCAACCGCGCCCTCTACAAGGGCCCGATGCTGCTGGTGGTGCGCGACAACACCCCGGGCCTGGCCGACAACTTCATCGATGAAGGCACCCGGCTGCAAACCGACCTGGGCACCCTGCCCCTGCGCGCGGCGGTCGTGGCCAGCGGCGGCAACCAGACCGTCAACGTCACGGCACTGACCGAACTGGCGCTGCTCAAGGCCGGCCTGGACCAGGGCGTACTGCGCCTGGCCGACCAGCCCGAAGTCAATGCGCAACGCATCATTGCCGCCAACAATGCCGTGAGCGGCTTCTTCAAGGTCGATGCCCTGGCCACCGAGGTGGTGGTCACCACGGTAGCCGCCCCCAACGGACGCACCATCGGCATCGCCAACCCGAACTTCAACAGTTCCCTGGGTACGGAGACCCAGAACTATGGTGCGGCCCTCAAGGCCATTGCCAACCTGGTACGACTGGACAAGAAGACCTACCCTGACCAGGCAACCGTGCTGGACCGCCTGTCCAAGGCCCTGCAATTCGTGGAGGAGGCCGGCGGCGCCCTGAAATGGGCCACCAACAGCAAGGGCCAGACCCTGGCCAGCGCCAGCGCCATGCAGGCGGCGCTGTTGAGCGAATCGCTCACGGCGACCCTCGAGGATCCGAACAGCAGCGGCGATGCCGTCAACACCGCCCAGCAAACTCTCGACGCGCTGCAAAACCTCCCCACCGGCACCACCGTGGCGGACTACCTGATCAGCAACCACGTCGCCATACCCAATCCGGTCATCACCATCCGCAATGCCGTGGTGGGCAATGCCAAGCCGTGGCAGACGGCACCGTTCAATGAGACCCTGGTGCTGGACCAGGGCGACTTCCTCGATGGCGACCTGCGCGTCAAGACCACGCCCAATGCCAAGGTGCAGGTGATCATCAATGGCCGTGACGTGCTGGGCCGCGAGCTCAGCATCACCCTGCCTGCTGCCCATGCCGACGGCGAGGGCAGCGCCATCCTGCACGCCGACACCGAGAGCATGGACCTGCTCTATACCCTCGACAGAGAGCACTCCGTGATCGCTCAGGTGACCGTCACCGACGGCAACAACAGCCGCACCAACCATGGCCTGTGGAGCATCAGCAGCAACGACGTGCGGGTGGACCTGAACACCCCGGCCGACATGACCCGCTTTGTCGCGCAGGATCCGCTCACGCTGGTCAGCGACAGCTTCTACAACGACCCTGCCGACCCCGGCAGATTCCCGGCAACCCAGGGCAACCAGGACGGTATCACCAAAGAGGGCAAACTGCGCATCACCCTCAACAAGGAGCTGGACAGCACGAGTGAACGTTTGCAGGTGGCCGTGGCCACCGGCCCCGACAGCAAAGGCAACCCGATCTGGGGTATCTGGCGCGAAGTGAATGCTACTTCCAAAAAAGCGCCGGCCGGCGTACAAGGCTTCATCTATGAAACCGGGCAACTGACCGAAGCCAACGGCGACGTCTGGGTCAAGGCGCGCGTCGTACAGAAGGGCCAGAAGTTCACCGGGGGCTACGGCAACGCCAATACCCTGGAGACGCCGCTGTACTTCAAGTTCGACAATGTGGCGCCGGCCACCCTGCCGCTGCGTCTGGTCAGCGGGCGCGATGACGGTATCTCCGGCAGCGACGGCATCACCGGCCAGACCGGCAGCATGCTGGAACTGGCCAGCCCGCGCGAGGCGGGCGCCGAGCTGCACTTCCAGTTGCAGGCCGGCACCGGTACCGGCAACAACGCGCTGGCCATCCGTACCAGCAATGAATCCGGAGCCCCCACCGTGCAGCCCGTCGCACCGGGCAACTGGATCACGCTCAAGGCCAATCAGAGCCTGATCATGCAGGGCGATACCAAGGAAGGCAACGGCAAGGTGGTCCTCAAGCTGCGCCACATCGATGCGGCCGGCAATTACAGTGAACACACGCAGACCTTCATCACCGACACCACCGGCACCATCGAACGGGCGGTGCTGCTGGTCCAGCGCAACAATGCCGTCCTGGCGGCCGATGCTGCCGTGACGAAGGCCAAGGCGGAATACGATGTTGCGGGCCTGAGCGAGAAGAGCGCCAAGCTAGCCGTACTGTCGGCCGCCCAGCGGGTGCAACTGGCGGCCAAGGCAGCGCATGAGAAGGCCATCATCGAGACGCGCGAAGCCCTGAGCAAGGCGGCGCCCGGAATTGGCATGCCGCTCGACGCCCTGCTGGTCGACAATATCGACTCCAGCTACCTGAGCGCCATCGTCAACCAGTTGAGCCGTGTCACCGAGGTGGACAAGATCAACCACCAGGCCGGCCTGAAAACCTTTGTCGACGAAGCCATACGCAAGGCCAGTGATGCCGTGACCAAAGCCTCCCTCTACGGCGATGGCAATATCGACAGCAACCCGGCACCGACCCATGAAGATTTCTTCCTCATGGGCATCCTCAATCTGGGCGACGCCAGGGCCGAGGCGGCCGTGGTGAATGCCTTGAAGGGCTTGTCCAAGGCCAAAACCAATACCATCGGCAAGATCCAGGCCATCACCGATGCCTACGGCAAGGTCCTGGCCCTGGCCAACGGCATCAGCGAAACCGCCGACGACAAGCTGCCGCCCCCCGCCGTATACGAAACCCTGGGCGTGTCGCCAAAGCTTGACCAGGCCGGTGCCACCATCCTGGGCAATGTGCTCGATGGCCGGGGCATTGCCGATGTCGACACCATCGACGCGCTGAACCGGGTGGCCAACTCGGCACAAAGGATTGCGCAACAGGGAGACGGGAGTCCGCCAAACCCGGCGCTGGCGGTGGAGGACTTCAAAAACCTGGGCTTGGAGGGAGTCACCAGCGAGAACCTGGATGCAATCGCCAATTCGATCGCCAATCCGCCACCCAACCTGATCGTGGGCAAGGTCGATACGCTGGCCGAAGTCGCGGTCATCATCAGGAGCAATATCGGTAGCTTGCAGATCCTGATCAACTATGCAGAGGGCAAGACGCCGATCAACGATCAGTTGCTGTCGCAGCTGGAGCCGACTGTCGATAACTACAGGCCGCCCGCCAGCACCAATCTCGGCCTGGTCGTCAATGCCGACAACCTGCACGCCATCAACAGTGCCCTGCGGGCGGTGGGCGGTACCGCGGTCAACGCATGGACGAAGGTCAATGCCATCGCCCAGTCCTACCAGCGCATCCTGAACGCAGCCGACGGCACCGGCAACAATACCGAACTGCTGCCCACGCTGGAGGACTACACCCGTGTCGGGGTCAAGGCGCTCAATGCGGTCTTCACCAATGGCAACAACACCGATACCGCAGGCCGCAGCAATGCACTGAGCCTGCTCAACGAAGTACTCGATGCCAGCCCGCGCACGCGCGTGGCGACCGTGCCCGCGCTGGAGAGCCTGGCCGGCATCGCCGCGCGCGCCGTGCGCCTGGCCAGGGAGAAGGAAACCGCCCTGAGCGCCAGCGACATCAATGAACTGCTCAAGACCACCCTGACCGAAGATCAGATGGAAGTGGTGCGCTCAGGCATCACCGGTACGCGCGATGATGGCAGCCAGGTCCGGACCATCGACAGCCTCAATGAGGTCAAACAGAAGGCCCTCGACGCCTCCGTAAAAATCAGGGCCTACGCCGACAGCAACACCAACCCCAACCCGGCACCGACCAGGACCGACTATCAGAACCTCGGCATCGTCGGCATCGACGATACATTGCACGTCACCGCCATCAACAGCGCCTTGGCGACCTCCAGGATCAATGGGGCTGCCGTGGCCAGGCCGCGTGATCTGCAAACCATTGTCGATGCCTATCTGCGCATCCTCAATGAGGCCGGAGATACCACCAACGCCGCACCCGATCCCACTGCCGCCGACTATGCCGCCATCGGCGTGGAAGTGACTCTCCCCGCCAACGCCGCGCAGTTGCTCAATTCGGTACTGCACGGCAAGACGGTCGACGACATCAACACCGTCACCAAGATCAACATCCTGGTACAGGCCGCCAACGCCATTCACGCGCTGGCCAAGGGCAAGATCGAGGCCCTGGATGCCACGCCCTTGAGTGAAGAGGCGCTGGCCCGCCTCCAGAGCCAGTTGACCACGCTGGGGGTGGGCGCGCCGCCCAGCGGCACCCTGCAGGCCGTGATCGGCGCGATCCGGCTCAGTCCTGACGGCGGCCAGGATATCGACAGTCTGGAGAAGCTGCAAAACCTCGCCACCAAGGCCCAGGATGCGCAGCTCAAGATCAACGCCTACGCCGACGACGACAGCAAGCCCGTCCCCGATGCGACTGACTATCGCGCCATGGGCGTGGACAAGATCGATGGCAGCAATCTGGCGGCCATCAATTCCACCCTGGCCAGCCCGACGGTGCAGTCAGCCCAGACCGCCAGTCCGCGCCTGGTGCAGTCCATCGTCACGGCATACGAGCACATCTTCCAGGCCGCCGATGGCACACCCGGCAATGCAGATCCCGCCCTCACCATCAACGATTACACCCTGATCGGACTGAAGGCCGATCTGCTCGCGCAGCTCAAGGAAGAGAATTCCCCCCTGCCGGGCTTGCTCAACACCCTGGTCGACGCCACCACGCGCGACAAGGTCAACACGGTGACCCTGCTCAACGACCGCGCCGAGATTGCCGCCAAGATCATCGCGCAGGTCAAGGGCAACATCGACGACGCCAGACTCACCCTGGCCGAACTGGCCCGGGTCGGCATCAGCGGCCTGCAATCCGAGCGCTTTGCCGCCGTGCTCTCGGCCCTGGCCGACAGCAACGACAATGGCGCCGACGTGATCGGCCACGTCGCCGGCCACCTGCGCCTGCAGAACCTGGCCGACAAGGCCCTTCGCGCCCAGATCCTGCTGGAGGAGTACGCCGACAACAAGGAGGATGCACCCGAACCGACCGCCAGCACCTACAAGGACATCGGCCTGAACCTGGCCGAACGCCTGTCCCAGGCGGGTTCCCTTGGCGAGGCCGCCAAAGCCCTCAACACCGCCTTGCAAACGATGACCATCACCAAGGCCCAGGTCAATCCCCCGGCCAAGCTCAGAGACATCATCGACAGCTACAAGCTGGTACTGAGCGCCGCCAATGGCCAGGCACCCGACAACGACAACGTCAGCGCCGAAGCCGCGCTACTGAACGCGGCCGTGCTCGGCAAGCTGGGCATCACCGGCTTGGACAACGCTTCGCCGGAACTGCTGACCAACGTGCAGGCGGTGATCGACGCCATGCCCCGCGAGAAGGCGCTCGATGTCGCCAACCTGCAAAAGACTGTCGACATCGTCAGCCGCATCAGCCGCCTGGCCGATGGCACCAGCGGCAACGCCACGGACAACGACCGCCTCAATTCCACCGAGGACCTGGCCGCTGCCGGCATCACGGTGGATGACGCGGTACTGGCCCGCGCCCTGGGGAGCGCTCTGGATGCGGTTCGCTTCAGCGACATCAACAGCCCCAGGAAGCTGCGCACGGTACTGGACGCCTATACCCGCATTCTGGCCGAAGCCAATGAAAGCGAACCGACCGCCACCACCACCGAGCGCAAGAACCTGGTACCCGACAGCACCCCGGACAGCGATCCGACGGCAGAACACTTCAAGACCATTGGCGTGAAGATCGCCGGCCTCACCACCGGGACGATGGGCTCGCCCACCGACCAGGCTGCGCGCCTGCACCTGCTGGATGATGTCATCAAGTACCGCTCCCGCACGGAAGTCGATAGCGTGGGCGAAATCGATGCCCTGGGCCAGGCCGTGACGCGCTTCATGGACCTGGCGGCCTCCACTGCGACCGGTGCGCCCAACAACAACGAAGCACAGGCGTGGAAAGCGGCTGCGGAAAAGCTGGGCATCTTCGGGATCGAGATCGATGCGGAAGATGGCAACCTGGTCGACGTCCTCAACGCCATCCAGGGCAAGGGCGTGGACAAGATCGACAGCATCGCCAAACTCCAGCAACTGGTCGACGAGGTCAACACCTCGCTCAAGGTCATCTCCGACTACGCCGACAACTGCAACAACCCCGCCCCCACCGTGCTCAACTATTCCCAGGCCGGTATCACCGGCCCGGGCGGCGCGGCTCTGGTCACGGCGGACAACCTGGAAGCCATCAACAATGCCATCGACAAGCTGACCCGCGCCGATGTCAGTACCCGCCGTCTCATCAAGACGGTGGTCAATGCCTACATCGCCATCCTCAACGCCGCCGATGGCAATGCGGACAACGACACCGGCGCTGCGCTCACCCCCGCGCAATACCTTGCCATCGGTGTACCGCTGAACAGCCCCGCCATCGGCCCGATGGACAATGACAAGCTGGCGCTGTTGAACAGCGTCATCGGCGCCCGCAGCAAGCCGGAGGTCAATTCTCCCGACAAGATCGAAGCGCTGGCCAGGACCGTGGCCGACCTCATCCGCACCGCCCGAGAGAGCGGCGAGGATCCGGTCGTGAATACACAGAACAGGCCATTGAGCATCGAGGGTCTCAACAAGATCGGTCTCACCGGCATCGATACGCCGGTCTTGCGCAGAGCCTTCCTGGATGCCGTCCAGTACAAGGGCAATGCGGTTGATCCGATCACCAGCGAACCCAAGAGCGACGACACACCCGCCACCCACAGCGTGGAAGGCGTCAACAGCCTGCAAAAACTGAGCCGCATCGCTAGCAGCTACAAGACCATCGTGGAACATGTCGGCAAGCCCGACACGGCCACCGCGCCGACCAGGGAGGACTACCTGGCCATTGGCGTGAAGCTGCCCGCCAACAACGAGGCCAATGCCCTGCTGCTGCTCAACAGCGCCATCGCCAGGCAGTCCAGTGCGACCAGCATCGATGGCATCGCCAAGCTCAACGAACTGGCCCTGACGGTGGACAAGCTGATGCAGGTGGCGGCCGTCAGGCCGATTGCCGACACCTACCCCGTGCAGTATCCGGACGTCTCGACTACGCCGACACTGGACCCAGAAAAGCTCACCCGCCTGGGCCTGAACGGCATGGACAGCGACAGCATCCCCCTGCTGCTGGCCAAGTTGCAGACCACCGCTGACGACGGCAGTGACGCCACCCGCATCCAGACCCTGCAAACCATGGCCGACGCTGCGGTGGCGGCCCAGCGCAAGATCGTCGACCATGCCGAGACCAATACCGGCCCCGCCCCCACGGTCGCGGACTTCACCGCGCTGGGCCTGGCGCTGCCCATCGATGGCCAGGGCAACCAGGCAGCTTACCTTGAGGCCATCAACGATGCCCTGCGCTCGCAGTCCGTTACCGGCAGCAAGGCCAGCACACCGGCGCAACTGCGAAAGATCATCGGCGCCGCGCAGCACGTCATCGATGCCGCCAACGGCATCGCCAAGGACGCGTCGCCCAAGCCCGACCGGGAAGACTTCGTGGCCCTGGGCCTGAATGAGCAAAAGCTCACTGCGGCCAGGAGTACCGGCATTTCCTTCCTGGGAGACACGATCGATGCCAGCACCATCGACAAACTCACCCACGACAGCAGCGGCGCGTCCATCCCCCTGCCCGACAGGCTGGCACAGTTGCTGGACCTGATCCAGTCGCTGATGAACACGGTGGCCGGCAATCCCGCCCGTCCGCCCTTGTCGCAAGACACCCTGAGCCAGCTGGGCGTGAGACTGGACGCCCTGACCACCGACGACAATACCGGAAAGCTCACCAACTGGCCCGCCATTCGTGCCGCCATCGCGGGCAGCGCCCCCGATGGCGCGGAAGTGGACAGCCTGCCCGAATTGCAGGCACTGGTGGAAAAGGCCGACGCCTCCCAGGAACTCCTGCGCAAGTACGCCCAGGACAATGCCGGCACCGCCCCCACGGTAGCGGACTACAAGAACATCGGCCTGGTCCACTTCCCTGCTGACAAGACCGCAGCGCGCCCGGCGCTGGTGAGCACCGACAACGTGGCCGCCATCAACGCCGCCCTGCGCACCACCAAGATCACCGGCACCCATGCCGATACGCCGGAACATCTGAAGGAAGTGGTAGACGCCTATCTCGCCATCCTGGCGCGCGCCAACGGCCCTGCTGCGGATGCAGGCACCGCCCTGACGCCCGAGCACTTCAAGCGCATCGGAGCCGACATCACGGGCGTCACTGACGACAGCACCAGCTCCACCAACACCGCCGTGCGCTCGCTGCTGGATTCGGTCATCGGCAACAAGCTCCCGGCCGACGTCGATACACCGGCCAAGATCGAACGGCTGGGCGCGCTGGTCAACAAGGTCATCGCCCAGGCCAGCACCCAACCCGGCGACAACAAGGCCGATCAGATCACCGCCGCCGAACTGGCAGAGCTGGGCATTACCGCCCCCGAAGGCAGCCTGACCGATGCCGCCAACGCGCCAGCCGTGCTGGCTGCGCTGTACGCCATCCGCTTTGGTGCCGATGACGGCACGGCAGTCGACACCTTCACCGAACTGCGCGACGTGGTCCGCAAGGCCATGATTGCCTACAAGAAGATCCAGACCTATGCGGCGCTCAACGATATCCCCGCCGGTTTCCCCAATGATGCCGACCGTCCCAATGCCGACGACTTTGAAGCCATGGGTCTGGTGGCCCCGGCCAGCGTCAAGGCCGATCTGGCCGTAGGTGCCGCCGCCAGCCTGGCGACGGCGCACATCGGCGTGGCCGATATCGACACGCCCGAGAAGTTGCTCGCCCTGCTGCGGAACTGGGACAAGCTGCTGACCCTGCCCGACGGCCAGCCCAACCAGCCGCTCACTGCCGCCATGCGCGACAACTTCAAGACCTTGCTGGCAGCCGTCGGTGCGCCGGTCGCCGCCGGCACCAGCGACGCCGCCCTCGACCTGCTGCATTCGGCGCTGGATGTGATGGGCAACACCGCCCACATGAACACCCCGGCCAAGCTGCTCGCGCTGCTGGGAACGACCCAGGCCATCACCGGTCTGGCCGGTCATCCGCAAGCGCTCTCTGCCGCTGCCCTGCCTGTGGGGCTGTCTGCGGCAGAGCTGATCAAGCTGGGCCTGCTGCCGGAAGCCGCCACCAGCACCAACGGTGCCGCCGCCTCCGTGCTGGGCGCCATTGCCGCACAGGCTGGCAGTGCCGAGGTGGACAACATGGCCGAACTGCGTCCACTGGCCACGCTCGCCCTGGCTGCCCATGCCCGCATCATCGCCTATGCCGACAACGCCACGGCACCCGCCCCCACGGCAGCCGACTACGCCGCCATCGGCCTGGTCAAGAACGATGCCGCGCGCACCCCGCTGGTCACCGCCGCCGACAACCTCGGCGCCGTCAACTCGGCCCTGGCCAGCGCGCCCATCAATGCTGCCCGTGCCGATGATCCCAGCCAGTTGAAAACCATCATCGATGCCTACCAGAACATTCTCGACTGGCGCAACGGGGGCACAACCATGCCGGTTTCCGGCGCATATGAAGCCATTGGCGTCACCATCACGAACAACAACGCCAAGACGCTGCTGGACGGCGGCGTGCGCAAACTGCCGCTGGAGAATGTGAAGCATCAGGCCAATTTGCAAAAGGCCGCCGACGTCGCCGCGCACATCGTGACCCTGGCCGATGGCGCCGACAACAGCGCCGACAACAGCCTGCCCCTGGCCGACGACTACGCCGCCCTGGGCCTGGACATGGGCCACAGCAGCCACGCGCTGGATGCCGACGGTTCGGGTGCAGCCCTGCTGGGCAGCGTGCTGGACCGCAAGTCCTGGACGGACATCGACAGCCTGGACAAGCTGCAAACCCTGGCCGATACCGTCAACAAGCTCATGGACAAGGCCGCCATCCGGACCGCACCGTCCCCCACGGCGGATGACCTCAAGGCGCTGGGCGTGGACATCTCCACCAAGACCGCGGCCCAGCAAGAGGCCATCCTGGCTGCCGTGGGCACCAGCGGCACCGATGGACAAGCCATCAAGTCCGTCCACTTGCTGGAAGAACTGGTCACCAAGGCCATCACCGCCCTGGCCAAGATCGAAGCCTATGCCGGCAGCAATACCGGCGACGTACCCACTACCGACGACTACAAGGCCATGGGCGTAGCCGATGTCGATGCCAACAACCTGGCCGCCGTCAATGCCGCCCTCGCCAGCGACAAGGTAGGCGCTGCCCAGGCCGACACCCAGCCCGAAGTCCAGGCCATCGTCGCTGCCTACCGCAAGATCCTGGCCGCTGCCGATAGCGTGCGCGAAAGCGTCGATCCGGTCGGCACCGACCTGGTGCCGACCGCCGCCGAACTGAAACGCATCGGGGTCACGCTGGAACCCAACACCCCGCCCAGCCAGATCAGCCTGCTCGCCACTGCACTGGATGCCGTGGCCCGCAACAAGGTCGATACCCCGGCCAAGATCGACATCATCAACGCCTCGGCCGCACGCCTCATCGGCGCTGCCGGCCATGCGGCCAATGCCGACTTGCTGCAACTGTCCGACTTTGAAAACCTTGGCGTGAACGGCCTGAGCGAAGACGTCATGACCTCGGTGCGCGGTCTCATCAGCACCAGCGCGGTGGAGAACATCAACACCAGCACCCGCCTGCAAACCGCCATCGACGGCCTGCTCAAGGATCTGAAACTGATCCGCAACTATGCCGACAACAAGCCCAACGAAGACGCTACCCTCGGCCCCACCGGCGTGGTACTGGAGCCTGCCGTCCACAACTACGCCAATGCCGGCGTGCAGCACGTGACCGCGACCAACCTGGTCTCCATGAACGCCGCCGTGAAGGCTCAGGGCAACGGCCAGAAGGTGGACAGCAAGCTCAAGCTGCAAGCCATTGCCGACGCCTACAACCACATCCTGCAAGCCGCCGATGGCGTGGCCGGCAACCTCGCGGCCCCGGTCACCCGTGCCGAACTGGTGACCATCGGCCTGGCCGACAACGTTCTGCCCGATCCGGACAAGGCCGACAGCACGCCGCCGCAAAAGGCCCTGGCCCGCGCCACGCTGGGCCTGCTGGTAACAGCCCTGGATGCCCAGCCTTCCGATGGCAGCACCGTCAAGACCCCGGCCCTGATCGGCGACCTGCTCGCACTGGCTGGCAAGGTGGCCCAGTTCGCGGCAACCAATACCGCCACCGCACCCACCCTGGCCGATCTGGAAAAACTCGGCGTACGCCATCTGCTGGGCCAGCAAGGTCCGATCGCGTCCACCCTGCTGCTGGTCAACGACGCCCTGGGCAGGACGCCCGCTGACGCCCTCAGTGCGCTCGACCTGGGCAAGGTGCAGACCATCGCCACCGCCGCCTACAAGCTGCGCATGCTCACCACCAATGACGGCGTGGTGGCCGACAGCCTGCGCCCGACTGCCGAAGCCCGCGACCCCAACGGCCTGCCCACAACGGGCGCGCCACTGACCCGCGCCGAACTGCTGGCACTGAGCATGCAGATCGAGGACAAGCCCGCCAACATCAAGCTGCTCAATGAAGCCCTGGACAACCAGCGCAGCTTCGGCGCCGTCTCCGATGTGACCAAGCTCAATGAGCTGAACCTGGCCGATATCGTCAATCGCGTCATGAAACTGGCCGCGCCCGATCTCGCAGCCCCGGCTGTGGTCATCACCACGGCAGAATGGGCCAAGCTGGGCATCACTTCCACCGGTACGGGCGCCGTAGTGAACGGCGATTCGCTGGCCGCCTTCGAGGCCGCACTCAAGCTGCACCAGCCCGCCGATATGGACACCCTGGCCGAATTGCGCGAGCTCGCCAGCGCCGCCCACACCGCCTTGAACAAGATCAGGGACTACGCCCAAAGCGCCGCCGATGGCGTAGTAGCACCGGCCAACAGCGCCGGCCTGCCCAGCCTGCAAGACTTCAAGGCGATTGGCGTGACCGGTGTGGAGCGCTACAGCAGCATCACCCCGGAGCGCCCCGATCAGTTGCCCGAGGGCCTCTTCGCCCTGCTCTCCAGCCTGGCCAGCGCCGCCATCGGCGGTGCCGAAGCAGCCACGCACACGCAGATCCAACAGATCGTCGACAGCTACAACAAGGTGCTGGCACTGGCCGATGGCACGGCCAACCTCGCGCCCACGGACAGCAACGCGCCCGAGGTCGCCGACTACACCCGCATCGGCAGCAACCTGGGTAGCGTCGCCACCAAGCCCGGCTACCTCACGCTGCTCAATTCGGTGATTGATCCGCTGACCGCACAGAAGATCGACACCCCCGCCGAAATCACCGCCCTGGCCGACAAGGTCAGCAAGGTGCTCGGCTACGCGGGCAGCATCAGTACCAACCCTGCCACCCCGGCCCCCGTCGCCCCGCAGCGCGACGACTTTACCGGCCTGGGCATCACCGGCCTGGAAGCCGCCGACCTGCCCGCCGTCCTGGCGCGCCTGTCGCGTATCGACAATATCGAAACAGCCGGCATCACCCGTCTGGCCGGCCTGCAAGAGATGGTCACAAAAGCCGTGCAGGCGCAAGCCAAGGTGCGCAACTATGCCGACAGCAACGCCCCTGCCGATGCGCCGACCTTGCAGGATTATCTCGACATGGGCGTCCTCATGCCGAACCGCGCCGAGGTCAACGACTACCCGGCACTGATGCTGGGCGCCCTCAACTCCACCCTGGCTGCACCGCTGGTGACCCGTGCCCAGGCCAACACACCGCAACAACTGGAGGCCATCCTCGCGCTCTATCACGGCAAGCTGCTGCCCATGGCCGATGGCCGTAGCAACACCACGCCCGACAAGCTGCTGACCGTGGCCGATCTGGACCTGCTGGGCGTGAACACCACCCAGCTCCAGCTCACCGACGCCAAGCACCTGCGTCTGTTCAACGACATGGTGGACAACATGCCCGATGCCGCCAGCGTGTCCAACGTCAGCCACCTGAATGTGCTGGCCGCACGCGCCGCCAAGATCATCGCCATCGCCGACCAGGCGCCGGGTGATTTGGTGGCCGATGCCAACAAGTTCAGCGTCGAGGATTACCGCTACTTCCTCGGTCAGAACGCCGCCCTCCAGCCGCTGGACGAGGTGGCGATCACCTACGCCCTGCAAAGCAAGACCAGCGGCGATGTGCTGGCCATCCAGACCACCAAGGATCTGATGGTGCAAGCTCCCCCGGCTTACGCCAAGATCCGCAACTATGCCGATGGAGTGGGCGCAGCACCCGCCCCGAGCGGTGCCGACTACAGCACCCTGGGCATCAGCGACGTGCGCGAGGTGACGGTTACCAACAAGCCGGCCAATCTCGCCGCCCTGCATGCGGTACTGGAGCTGCCGGCCATCAACGCGGCCAGCGTCAATCCACCGGGCAGGCTGCAAGCCATCGTCAACAGCTACAACAAGCTGCTCGCCCAGGCCAATGGCACGCCCGCCGATACTGCCGCGGACAACCTGGCCGGCTTGCAGGACTTCAAGAACATCGGCATCAACATGGTCAGGCTCGAAGCCATGAGCAGCGAGCAATCCGGCAACGCCATCCAGCTGCTCAGTTCCATCATCGACAGCCGTGGCGCGGCCGACATCGATACCCCGGCCAAGATCCAGAACTTCGCCACCCTGGCCGAGAAAGTTGCACTTTTGGTCAAAGGCGACCGCAGCCAGCCCTTGAGCGTGGCCGACTTCACCGCCCTGAACATTCCGGGCGTGAGGGACAGCAACATCGAACAGGTGCGCAACAAGATCGATGGCCTGCGCGACAATGGCCTGGACAGCAACACCTGGTCCAAGGTGGCCGATGCCGTCTTCACCGTCACCAACGTGCCGAGCCTGAATCCGGTCACCGCAGACAACATCATCAACAAGGCCGAACGGGAAGCTGGCGTCACCCTTACCGGCACGGCTGGCCGTGAGGATACGGTCACGCTGCGCTTTGAGGATGGCAGCGTCATGAAGTCCGGCATTGTCACCGTCGACTCACGCAACGGTACCAATCTGTGGAACTGGAGCTATACCCTGACGGAAGCCGACTGGAGCAAGCTCGGCGCGACAGGCGCCAACAACGTCAGGAAGAGCATCACCCTGCAATCGCACAACATTCCCAAGAATACGGACTCGATCCATGTCCCCGGAGAATTCTTCATCGACACCGTCGTCCCGTCCTTCAGCAGCCCGATCCGCCTGGAGGTGGACAGCGGTGACGCGGGTGACCGCATCACCAACAACGGCAAGATCATCGTCCCCGCGCCCGAGCACGGCGTGAACTGGAGCTACCAGATCGACAGCGGCGAGTTCCAGAACGGCAGCGGCAACAGCTTCGTGGTGCCGGAGGGTCAGCACACGGTCACCGTGCGCCAGACTGATGTCGCAGGCAACAGCACCAACGAGACCCTGATGGTAACGGTTGATACCATCCCGCCGACCAAGTCCACCGTCGCGCTCAAGGACGATACCGGCGACCTGCCAAACGACTTCATCACCCGCACGGGCGTGGTCAAGGTCACCGGCCTCGAACCGGGCGTGAAGTGGCAGCACCGCAGCGGCATCAACGGTAACTGGACCGATCACGGACTGGCCGGACCGGTCGACAGCGAGCACACCGTGGACCTGTCTGCCGGTGCCGATGGCCAGCGCCGCATCGAGGTACGGCAGATCGACGCTGCGGACAACAGAGGCCCGATCAGTGACGAACTGGTCTTCACACTGGACCGCACCGGCCCAGCGCTCACGCTGCAACTGGCGCAAGATACCGGCACCGCTGGCGACGGCATTACCTACAATGGCACGGTGCAGGTCAATGGTCTGGAAGCCGGGCGCGCCTGGGCTTACCAGATCGATGGCGATGAATGGATCGAGGTCAGCGGCAGTGCAAGCCTGAACACCGTGGCAGTCCCCGGCCAGAAAACCCGCGGCACGGACGGCCTCAGAAAGGTCCGCGTCAAGCAGACCGATGTTGCCGGTAACGAAACCGTGAGCAGCGAATTGTCATTCACGCTGGACACCATCGATCCCGTCTTCACTACCGAAATCAGGTTGCAGCAAGACACCGGCATCAGGGGCAACGATGGCATCACCAGCAATGGCAAGATCATCGTTCCGGCGCCGGAAGCCGGGGCTACCTGGAGCTACCGCATCGATAACGGCAGCTTCCAGAACGGCGGCAGCAGCAACAGCTTCGACGTCCCCGAAGGCCGCCATGACGTCACCGTGCGCATGACCGATGTGGCGGGCAACGTCAGCGAGCAGAACAAGAACTTTACCGTGGACACCCGTCCACCCGTCGCGCCCACGCTGAGCCTGGTCAACGACACCGGCGACGCGGGCAACACTGACCGCATCACCAGCAATGGCAACGTGCGCGTCACCGGACTGGAACCCGGCGCCACCTGGAAATACAAGATCGGTGCCAGCACCTACCTGCCCGGCAGCGATACCAACATCATCGATGCCGCTGCCGGTTCGGACGGTGAACGTCAGGTCAGCGTGATCCAGATCGATGAAGCAGGTAACGAAAGCCCCGCCGCCGAACTGAACTTCACCGTGGATCGCATCGGCCCCTCGCTGGTCTTGAGCCTGCTCAACAAGACCGGCAGCACGGCAGCGGCCATCACCCGCGATGGCACCGTCAAGGTCGAGGGACTGGAAGCAGGCCGCAGCTGGCAATACCAGATCGGTGAAGGCGCATGGCAGAACGGCAGCGGCACGACCTTTGTGGTGCCCGGTGCCAATGCCAGCGGTGGCAGCGATGGCGTGAAGAAGGTGCGCGTCCGTCAGACCGATGTGGCAGGCAATGAGAGCATCACGCCGCAATTTGAATTCACCCTCGATACCACTGCACCCATCAAGCCGGTGCTGGCGCTGGTGCGCGATACCGCTGGCGTGGCGGGCAGCAGCGTGATCACGCTCGACACCGACAAGATCACCAGCGATGGCCGCGTGCGTATCAGCAATGTCGAAGCCGGTAGCAAGGTGGAATATTCCCTCAACAACACCGACTGGCTCGTGCTCACGGGTGACACCCTCACCCTCACTGGTGATGGCAGCAAGCGGGTCTGGATGCGGCAGACGGACGTGGCTGGCAATGTCAGCGTTGTCAGCGACAGGTTCGATTTCACGCTGGACACCGTTGCCACCAAGCCCAGCGTGCGGCTGGTCAATGACACTGGCGACACGCGCTTGCCGGGTGTCGCTACCGACAAGCTCACCCGTGACGGCACGGTGGAAGTGCTGGGACTGGAACCCGGCGCCACATGGCAATACAAGCTCGATGACGGCAACTGGCAAAACGGCAGCACCACTACGTTCACCCTGGGCGGCAGCGATGGCGCCAAGCGCATGGTGGTGCGCCAGACGGACAAGGCGGGCAATGCCAGCGCCGAGAGCGAGGCGCTTGAGTTCATCCTTGACCGCATCGCACCGGTCGCGCCCACGCTGAGCAAAGTCGCGGCTGTGCTCTCTGGCGGAAAAACCTATTCCAAGGACAGAAGCTTCACCGTTTCCGGGCTGGAAGCGGATGGCCTGGCCGAATACCGGCTTGGGGAAGGTGCCTGGGTCCACTTCACGGGAAATTCCTTCACCTTGCCTGCAACCCAGGCGGATGGGGAGTATCGCGTTTCCGTCAGGCAGAGCGACAAGGCGGGCAATGTCAGCCCCAATGCGGAAGTCACTTTTACGTTGGACACCACGGCTCCGACCAGGGCAGTCCTCTCCAACGACGGCATCAGGACCTTCGCCGGCGACAGCGGGCGCTATAGCAAGGACCGCAAGATCAACGTTACGGGCCTGGACAACTCTGCCACGAAGCGCGAATACGAGATCGGCGGCAATGGCAGCTGGATCGAGTTCTCAGGCGACAGCTTCAACATCACCGGCAACGATGGCGAAAAAAGCATCGTGGTACGCCAGACCGATGCCGTAGGCAACGAGAGCCTCAGCACGCCATTCCGTTTCACGCTGGACACGACCCCGCCAACAGCAAGGCCCGAGGTCACGTTGGAGAAGGACACCGGTCGCAACGCCCATGACAAGAACACCAACAATGGCAAGGTCAAGATCAGCATCACGAACCTCGAGGCCGGGGGAAGCTGGGAATGGAGTAGCGACAACGGCGCCAACTGGAACGGCGGCCCCGCCCTCATCAACAACCGTGCAGAGATTTCGCTGACAGGCGACGGCAGAAAGCTCTTCAAGGTCAGGGTGTTGGATCGCTTGGGCAATCCAAGCGATGCCATCAAGGTCACCGACAATACCGGCACGCTGATAGATGCCAACGTACTCGATTTCACGCTGGATACGACGGTGAACCATCCGACTTTCGCCCTGACAGGACAGGACAGGGGGGCTGCGAAGTTTACTTACAGTGGCACCGATGCAGAACCCAACGCCACCATCGCGATCAAGAGCGGCACGCTCACGCTGGGCACAACCACCGCCTCGGCCACCGGCGTATGGAGTATGGAAGTGCGGGGCACCTTGCGGGTGAGCGGATTGTTCCAGGCCGATGGACGCAGCAGTAATGCCAACGGCATCTACACGCTGGTCACAGCCGCCGAAGCTGTACGTCTTTCCAGCATCAATGCCTTCAGCAATGACTTCGTTACCACGGGCACACCCCTGCTCAATACCAACCGAGAGGTGTACAGCATGACCAGGGGCGCCCAGACCTGGTACGTCTGGGCGCCCCTCAACGGCGACTTCATCATCTCCCGTACCACCGACAGTGATGAGTGGTACCAGGGATCCATTACGACCGACCTCGGCACGACGGCCCTGTATCCAAACAAGGTGACCAACTGGAAGGCCAACAGCGGCATTGCTTCGTATCTGCTAACGCAGCAACTGATCAACAACGGCATGACTGCGAACAGCCGACGACTTGAAGGTGTCGATGTGTACCGGGCACTCGGGAACGAGAACAACGGTACAGTTTACGCACAGCAAACGGATGTCGCCGGCAATATCACCTCGGACAAGGACGCGGTGACCAGCGCAGCGCCTATGTCGACAACGTTGGCGATTGCTGGTGTTGACCTGGATAATCTCAAGGAAGGGGTTCAAACATCCGCATCGAGCATCGTGGGGACCTCCACCATGGCGTTAGGAATCTTGGGGGTAGGAACCGCATTCGCGCCAGCCGCAGATGCATACACTACCGGTCAAGTCTATAAAATTAAAGTGAATTTCGGCGGGGGTGGGCTGGATGTTGTCAATGACAAGCTCCTGCTGCACAGCGAAATGGCGCTCAATCATTCTTGGAGTGCATCGGGCGTCTCCTTCGGCACAGCGACTAATCTGCGTTTCAACTACGACGCTAACACTCGGACCTTGATCATCGACAATGCCACTGGTGCCGCATTCGCGTCGAACGATGTACTCGACCCAATTATCCGTAGCATCAGACTGAAAAACGTCTTCGCTACACCAGGTGATCGCACCATGACGGTCAGCTTGGCGGATGCTTCCAATATCGACAGCCTCCCGGCCACTGCCACACTGTCGGTCAGTAACGATGCATTGTGGATCGACCTTGATCCTGTCACAGCAGATACGCAATTCAGCTCCACCCGCTATGTCACTTCGGCATCGAACCTGGTCAGTGGCGTAGCCTTTGACAACCAGATTGCCGCACCCACTGCCACCAACATCCGTGGACTGGAAGTCAAGTTCTCGGGTGCAGGTCTGGATATCGCCAATGACAAGCTGAAACTCGATATCACGTCGAACCTGGCTGGTCTCATCAATAAGGACCTGGATCATACGTGGAGCGTACTAGATGAGAGAGGCTTCGCTGGCGTCTCGAGTCTGCACTCTCGCTTCGAATCGAGCACTCTTACTCTCACCATCCAGAAAATAGCAGGCACGGCGTTATCCGGCGCAGAAGTCAAGTCCCTCGTCGAAGCACTGGCCTTGACCAACACCGCTGCCAAGGATGGCGAACGCGTGGCCGAATTGCGCCTGTTCCTGGCCAACGGCACAAGGGGCACAGCCTCTACAACCCGCCTGATCCTTGATACCCAGGCCCCGGTACTGGACCTGGACGCCGACACGGCCGGTCTCCAGACCAGCGGCACCACGACTGTTCGCGCCACCAGCATGAACGCAGGCACCGGGCTGTTCGTCAAGAACGTGGCAGTGGCATCCGCCTCCGACATTCAAAGTATCAAGCTGGAATACACGGGACATGCCACCGAAAGACTGCTGGAATCCTTCGGCACAACGAACGCACTCGGCACCATTCCCTTAAGTACGGACCGCAGTGGAACCGTGGACGTCAATGGAATCTCACGGTTGAGCTACACATTGAGAACGATCTCTACCGGCAAGGAATTAAGCCTGAGCAAGAGCTCCGGCGAGGCGCTCAACAGCATCGAAACCAAGACCGTCCTGGATGCACTGCGTTTCAGGAGCGCCTCGACCGATTTCTCGGATCGGCTCTTCAAGCTGACCTTGACTGACATGGCGGGCAACAACAGTACGCAGGTGCAATCCACCTTGAGCATCGATAACCGCCCCCTTCCCACGCTCACGGCCAGCGCGCTCACCACCGGCAACCAGATCAGCTTCGGCATGCTGACCCTGGCCGAGGGTCTGAGAGATAGCAACAACAATACGCGCAATAGCGTCAGTCTTCCGCTCCCGGCAGGCTTCACTGCCGACACGTTCCTGACCGCGCTCAAAGGCATTGCCAGCGATTGGGGCGGCCTTGCCATCACGGGTGCGACCAACTCTTATGACAGCAAATATCGCAGCTACACCACCCTGGACAGGGCGCCGCTGGCCGGTAGTGAATTTAAAGTCGCTCACCAGTCGCACAGCTTCATCAAGGGAGCAGACGTGAAGTTCACCAATGAAAACGGTGTATTGAAGCTATACCACCAGCGGGCCTTCAACGCTGATGCTGACATGTTCATTTTCACCGGACCGGCCGGTGCATCCATCACCGGCGGAAGCTACTACGACATGGGCAACATCCGTCTGCTCTACCAGACCACCAGCGCCAATGGCGACAGCACACCCACGATCGCCGTCACCTATGACCGCGCCAAGGTAAGCGTGGGCGACGTGATTGCGCTGTACGAGGGCAACAAGGTGCTGGCCAGCAGGACGCTCGATAGCACCGATGCAGGAGGGACGGGTAACGCTACGCTGAACCTCAAGGTCAACACCAGCCTGGCCAAGGGTGAGCATGTCATCGTGAGCAAGTACACCTCGACTACGGGTGCCACGTCAACGGCGACGGCGCTCACGGTCAACGTCAGCGCAGAGATGAAAGTACCGCTCCTGAGCGACCTCAAGGTCAAGGCTTCCTATGATGCGGATGCCAAGGCCAAGGCCGTTCTGCTGGGTGGCGACAGCTACACCTCCATCACCGATCCCGGCATCAGCCCGACGGCGGGCGTCTATGACAAGGGCTTGATCTTCACCGGCCGCATCAATACGGAAGGGCTGGACGGCAAGCAAAAGTATCTGGTGTCCATCAGCATGGGGGGCAAGACTCTGGGCTTCGACATCTTCGAGCTCCAGTCCACCAGCGACCCAAGCACCAGCAGCTTCACCTTGCAGGCCGCGTCCAACGTGCTCGCCCCGGGCGTCTATCGTGACCTGTCGGTCACGGTCACCAACGTGACCGAAGGCAGCATCTACAACGGCCAGACCTCGGCCATCAAGGATGCGGCGCTGGGCTGGTTCTGGGCTACGAAAATCATGGGTGACATCCACGGTGGCAATGGCAACGACGGGATCATCCTGAGCCCGACACCGACCGGCACTACGCCCACGGTAACCACAGGTGCCGGTGCTGACACGCTGATACTGGGTTCCTTCGGAAAAAGCGGGAACTTCAGCGCTACGGTGACCGATTTCCAACTGGGCCTGGACAAGGTACAGGTGGCGGGACAGACCATCACGACAGCCAACCTGAACAACTTCGTCAGAAGCATCGCCGCCAGCCCCGATAGGCGCAGTACCACGCTGACAGTGGATCTGGACGGGCCGGGCACAGATAACCAGACCTATACGCTGACGCTGAATAACGTGCGCTACGACCCGGCCAATACGCAGACGATTTTTGGCATCTGATCGACCGCTTCCCTGGTCCCCCACGGGCCGGCCTCAGCGGCCGGCCCTCATCACCGAAACAAAGAAAGGAAGGAGACCCAATGTATGTCCCGAACAATAGGCGACGGCCGCGACTTCTGGCGGCCCGGCAACGAAGACCTCCCCATGCTGGTGGAACGCCTCTGCGCGCAGCAGGAAGACCGCGCCTGGCTGAGCGGCCCGGAGCATCCTGACACGGTCGCGGCCAAGGTGTCGCAGGACTGCAATGCGCCCGGCATTGCCCTGCCCCAGCTCACCGATGCCGCTTACTGGAACAGCGCCCTGCTGCTGCCACCGGACTGGTTCAACCACGCCTCTGCTACCGCCAGTGCGTTGCGGCAAGAGCGTGATCGCGACCAGCAAGACCTATGACACCGCCACCGACATCATGGATTCATACAAACTCGCCATCGGCCAACGCCTGCGCACCCTTCGCCTCAAGATGGGCATCAGCCAGAATCTCTTCGCCCGAGCGCTGGAGACCGCGCCCAACCACATCTGCCAGATCGAGCATGGACGCTGCATCCCCGGTGGCAAGCTGCTGCGCAACATGCACGAGCAGTTCGGCATCGACATCACCTGGCTGCTCAGCGGCCAGAGTGCCAACACGACCAGCAGTCTCTTCAGAAGCGAGGTCGCCGCGCTGGTGGCCAACTATGCGCGCGCCGATTCCAATGGCAAGGCGTTTTTGGTCTATGCCGCCAGTTTTTTGATGGAGGAATTGATACGAACCCCACGCGCTATCCCGCCAGCGCCACAGCTCGCCGCAGGCAGCGCTCCCTGCCAGGACCCGCCGAGTGCCTGGCACCCCACGCCTGACTCCTGAGGCCCGATGAGGCCGAGGCACCCAATGTCCCCTGAGAAAGGAACCCCATGCACAACCAACTGATTCAGCAGCCCCTGTCCGATGAAGAACTCGACGCCCTCAGCGAGCTCCTCGACAACATGAAGCCGTGGGCCATGAACATCGAAATGCTCGACGGCTTCTTTGCCGCGCTCGTGTGCAGTCCGGAGGTGGTGCTGCCGGGGGAGTATCTGCCGGTCATCTTTGGTGGTGAACCGGCCTTTGACAGTGAAGACCATGCCTGCACGGTACTGAGCCTCATCATGCGCCACTGGAACACGATTTCCTCGGCCCTGCATCGGACGATGAGGCAAGGTGGTATCTACCTGCCCGTGTTGATGGTGGATGAGCACGGCATGGTCGGTGGCAACGATTGGGCCTGGGGCTTCATGCGCGGGGTGCGGTGTCGTCCGGCGGGGTGGCACACGCTGATGGAGACCGAGGAGATGAGTGAGTGCATGTTGGCCATCATGGTCCTGCTGCATGAGCACTCCCCCGATCCGGCAACGCGTCCACCGGCCATCTCTGCAGACTGTCGGGAGGAACTGCTGCACACCATGATGACGGACCTGACGCAGATCTATCGCCACTTCGCCCCGCAGCGCCAGCAGAGCTATGGGCTGCCCATGCACTGCAAGGGCTTTGCGCTGGATGACGAACGTGCCTGTCCCTGCGGAAGCGGGCAGAAATACAAATACTGCTGCGCGGTGCGCACGCCCACCCTGCATTGAGACCACGCCATCCGGCAGGCGCACTCGGCGATGCGGCTCAGTCGCGCGCGTCCAGTGTTTTGGGATAGACCTTCACCAGCACGATCTTCGGTCCCGACATGCGTTTGATGACCACATCGAAGGCGGGGAACTCGATCTTCTGGCCTTCCTTGGGCAGGTCGCCCAGTTTTTCCATTACCAGGCCGCCGACGGAGTCAATACTGTCGTCATACTCGATGTCGATGCCCAGCATGTGTTCCAGGGTCACGATGGGCAGGCTGCCCTTGCCCAGCAGGGTGCCATCATCCTGGCGGCTCCATTCGCCGGTGTTGTGGCGGAATTCGTCACGGATCTCGCCCACCAGAAAACTGAGCATGTTGTCCAGCGTGATGAAACCCTGTGGTGGCTGGCCCTTCTTGCCGATGATGGCGAAGTGCGGCATGCCGGTACGGAAGCGCCGCAGCAGGTCCAGCGCCGGCAGGGCCGGGGAGATGAACTGCACCGGGCGCAGGTAGTCTTTCAGGTTGCTGATGGCGCGGCCATCCTGCTGCGCCAGGAACACATCCTTGAGGTGCACCAGGCCCAGCACCTGCTGGCCCTCGGCGTCGAAGTAGGGGTAACGCGAATAGCGGTTGCGGTAGATGATGTCGAGGTTCTCTTCCAGGCTCTTGTCATCGCCCAGGGACACGATCTCGCTGGCCGGACGCATGATGTCGGCCACGTCCAGTTCGGCGAAGTTCAGGCTCTGCGCCAGCACGTTCCATTCATCGCGGGTGAACTTGCCACTCTTGCCGCTCTTGCTGCCGGCACGCAGGATGAGCTTGAGTTCGTCCGAGGAATAATGCGCATCGTGACCATGACCGGCCCCCAGCCCGGCCACGCGCAGCAGCCAGTTGGAACTGGCGTTGAGCACCCAGATCAGCGGATACATGCCCCAGTAGAAGCCGTACAGCGGTACGGCACACCACAGGCCCAGCTTCTCGGGGCTGCGGATGGCCATGGACTTGGGCGCCAGCTCGCCGGCCACGATGTGCAGGAAGGAAATGACGAAGAAGGCGAAGACGAAGGACACGCCGTGAATCAGCTCCTGGTTGGTCACGCCGACCAGCGTGAAGAGTGGTTCGAGCAAGCGGGCGAACGCCGGCTCACCGATCCAGCCCAGGCCCAGCGAAGCCAGGGTGATGCCCAGCTGGCAGGCGGAGAGGTAGGCATCGAGCTGGTTGTGGACCACGGCCAGGATACGGCCGCGCATGCCTTGTGTCTTGGCGATGGCCCGGATGCGCGTTTGACGCAACTTGACCAGACTGAATTCTGCTGCAACGAAAAAACCGTTCAACGCAACCAGGAAGAAGGCTGCGACGATCAGCAATATGTTTTCCAACGAGGGTTCCTATCGGGGTTGTCAACGGGCCCGGACGCCGTGAGCGGGTCCGGACTGCGTAATTTAACACGCATGTGGCTTGGAACCTGATTCGTTGTCAAAACAGCATCTATGCACAGGTCGCATGAGGATGAGAGCCTGCGCGCACGCCTGACCGGTGCAGCGGCTCCGCCTGGAGAGGGCAGGCGGCAGCGCGGATGGCTGCCACTCCTTCTACTCAGGCCAGCCTGCTGGCTACGCGGCAAACCCTTCCAGCACAATCTTCCCCTTCGCCTTGCCCGACTCCAGCAAGGCATGCGCACGCCGCAGGTTCTCCGCGCTGATGCGTCCATAATGCTCCCCGGTAGTAGTACGCAACACGCCCTCATCCAGCAATCGCGACACTCGTTGCAGCAGCTCATGTTGACGGATCATGTCGGCAGTCTGGAACATCGAGCGGGTGAACATCAGCTCCCAATGCAGCGAAATGCTCTTGCGCTTGAGCGGCACCGCATCCAGCGTGGCCGGGTCATCAATCAGCGCGAGCTGGCCTTGCGGGGCGAGCACGTCGATGATCTGCGCATAGTGCTCATCGGTGTGGGTCAGGCTGATGACGATATCGACCGCCGGGATGCCCAACTTCTCCAACTGCGGCTTGAAGGGCTGGCTGTGGTCGATCACGTGATGCGCGCCCAGTTCGCTCACCCACTCGACGGTGTCCTTGCGCGAGGCGGTGCCGATCACGGTCAGTTGCGTGAGCTTGCGTGCCAGCTGGGTCAGGATCGATCCAACACCACCGGCAGCCCCGATGATGAGCAGGCGCCGTCCCTGCCCCGCTCCTTCGACCACGCCCACGCGGTCGAACAACAGTTCCCAGGCGGTAATGGCGGTCAACGGGATGGCGGCGGCGTCAGCATGGTTCAGGCTGGCGGGCTTGCGGCCGACGATGCGTTCATCGACCACGTGCAATTGGCTGTTGGCACCGGGACGGGTGATGTCGCCGGCATAGAAGACTTCATCGCCCGGCGCAAAGAGCGTAACCTTCGCACCGACCGCGCGCACCACGCCACTGACGTCCCAGCCCAGCACACGGGCTTGGCTGGCGCTGGCGCGGATCTTGGTATCGACCGGATTGACGGAGATGGCCTTGACCTCCACCAGCAGGTCATGCTCGCCGGGGACGGGATCGGGCAAGGTGGTCGCAGACAGGGAAGCAGGGTCGTTGATGGCCTGGGCTTGCGGGTTGGTGATGATGGCTTGCATGGAAAATCCTTCACGGTATTGATCACTGGACGGAGGATATCTTAGGATAGCGCCCACCCCTCAACCACTCCCGGGTTCGCGAAAGAGTTTCTTCATACAGACGAAAATCCACCCCTTCCGGGATCCCCCCGCATCGGCTCAGGCCAAATGCGGCTTGATCACCGCCGCCAACTGGTCGAAGGCGCGCGCAATCTCATCATTGGGCACGCTCGCATACCCCAGCAGCAATCCCCGTCGCGCTCCCCGTGCAGCCATGTAGTACCGCGACAGCGGACGCACGACGATGCCCGCCGCCAGCGCCTGTTCACAGATAAGCACATCGTCGCACTCCTGCGGCAAACCCAGCACCAGGTGCAATCCGGCCTCGCCGCCGGTGATGGTCATCTTCTCGCCGAAATGACGATTGATGGCCTGCTGCAGCAGTTGCAGCCGCTCGGCATAGAGCACGCGCATCTTGCGGATGTGCGAAGCGAAGTGGCCCTCGGCCATGAAGTCGGCCAGCGTGGCCTGCAAAAATACCTGACCGTTGCGGTACAACTCCGCGATGCCGGTGGCAAACGCCTTGGCCAATGACTCCGGTACCACCAGAAAACCGATGCGCAGCCCCGGAAACATGATCTTGCTGAAGGTGCCCATGTACAGCACCCGGTCCTGCGTATCCATGCCCTGCAGCGAGGCCAGCGGACGGCCGCCGTATCGGAATTCGCTGTCGTAGTCATCCTCGATGATCCATACCTTGTGCGTGGCCGCGTACTCCAGCAGCATGCGCCGCCGCGACAGGCTCATCACCATGCCCAGCGGATACTGGTGCGAGGGGGTGGTGCAGATGAAGCGCGGAGGACGGCGCAGATTGGCCAGCCGCATGCGCATGCCCTCCTGATCCACCGCAATGGGCACCGACTGGATGCCCAGCGAATTGAGTACGCTGCGGGTGCCCCAGTAGCACGGGTCTTCCACCCAGGCGGTATCACCATGCTCGCCCAGCAGCTTGACCACGATGTCGATGGACTGGTGGATGCCGGTGGTGATGAGCACCTGCGAGGGCGTGCAATTGACCGAGCGCGCCACGCGCAGGTACTCGGCAATCTGCTCGCGCAGTCCGGCATAACCGGCACCGGGGCCATAGGTCAGCAAGTCCGAACTGGAACGGCGCCAGTGCTTGTTCTGCAGGCGTCCCCAGATCTTGTGCGGCACACAGGTCACATCAGGCACACCCGGCATGAAGGCGCCCCACTGGCGTTCGCCCACGCCGGCCTGGCGCGTGAGCAGGGCCCCGCGCGCCGAGAGTTCGGACTTGCCGGAAGGGTCGGTCAACGGCTCCTTGCGCTCCACCGCCTCGGGAATCTGGTCGGGTGCCGTATCGGCCACGAAGGTGCCGGACCCGGTGCGACTCTCCAGATACCCCTCGGCCAGCAACTGTTCATAGGCATAGGTCACCGTGTTGCGCGAGGTCCCCAGCTCCAGTGCCAGGTCACGCGAGGAAGGCAACTGCATCCCCGCAGGCAAGGTGTGGGCCAGGATGGCCTCACGGATCAACTGGTAGATCTGGCGATTGACGGGCATGCGTTCACTGCCGGATTTCCCGTTTTTAAGGGATTTCGCTGCGCCGCTTTCACGGCTGCTCGCGGCCTTGCCCTTGGCCGGTGCGGGCCTGACGGACGAGCGATTGATGCGCAGCAGCAGATAGTCGGACAAGGAGGCGAGTTTCAAGTGGCACCATCAAATATTTGAAATTGGCTCTATATTACAGTGCCACTGCGGTTTTATATTGTTTCCCGATTCAGCAATTTCCTACCCATTTCTGCGCCCTGAGGCGCCATTCAACGAAGCAAGATCGGAGCAAGCCATGACCAGCAAGGCCACCAACCAAGCGCTGCAAGAACGAAAGAATGCCGCCACCCCGCGCGGCGTCGGCGTGATGTGCGACTTCTACGCCGAACGCGCGTCCAATGCCGAGCTGTGGGACGTGGAGGGCCGCCGCTTCATCGACTTCGCCGCCGGCATCGCCGTGCTCAACACCGGCCACCGCCATCCCAAGCTGCTCGACGCCATGCGCGCCCAGCTCGACAAGTTCACCCACACCGCCTACCAGATCGTGCCCTACGCCAGCTACGTGGAACTGGCCGAGCGCATCAACGCGGTGACCCCCGGCAACTATCCCAAGAAGACCGCCTTCTTCTCCACCGGCGCCGAGGCCGTGGAAAACGCCATCAAGATCGCCCGCGCCCACACCGGCCGCCCCGGCGTGATCGCCTTCGCCGGCGGTTTCCATGGCCGGACCATGATGGGCATGGCGCTCACCGGCAAGGTCGCGCCCTACAAACTGGGCTTCGGTCCCTTCCCCGGCGACGTCTTCCATGCCCCCTACCCCAGCGCCTTGCACGGCATCACCAGCGAGGATGCACTGGAGGCCGTCAAGGGTCTCTTCAAGAGCGACATCGAAGCCAAACGCGTGGCCGCCATCATCCTGGAACCCGTGCAGGGCGAAGGTGGTTTCTATGCTGCCCCGGCCGACTTCATGCGCGGCCTGCGCGCCATCTGCGATGAGCACGGCATCCTCTTGATCGCTGATGAAGTGCAGTCCGGTTATGGCCGCACCGGCAAGCTGTTTGCGATGGAACATTACGATGTCCTGCCCGACCTGATGACCATGGCCAAGAGCCTGGCCGGTGGCATGCCGCTGTCGGCGGTGTGCGGTCGCGCCGAGATCATGGATGCACCCGCCGCCGGCGGCCTGGGCGGCACCTATGCGGGCAACCCGCTGGCCATTGCCTCGGCACTGGCGGTCTTGGATGTAATGGAAGAAGAAAAACTGGTGGCCCGTGGTCAGCGCCTGGGCGACAAGCTGCAGGAGCATCTGAAGGAACTGCGCTCGGCCGTGCCGCAGATCGCCGAAGTGCGCGGCGTGGGTGCGATGGTGGCCGTGGAGTTTGCCGACCCCGCCACCGGCAAGCCGGATGCGGACTACACCAGGAAGGTCCAGCAGCATGCTCTGAACAATGGATTGCTGCTGCTGTCCTGCGGCAGCTACGGTAACGTGATCCGCTTCTTGTTCCCGCTGACGATTCCCGATACCGTCATGGATGAGGCACTGGGCATCCTGTCCAAGGCGATCAAGCTGGCCTGAGTCTTGCATTGCAAGGCAGCTTTCAGCAGTGGGTTAGAAGGGCCGGACGAAGTATCCGGCCCTGAGGATAAGAGAGGATCGATGATGGCAGCTCATGCAATGAAGCAATCGGCGCAAGCACACGCGCCGGCCGCCGGCAGCGGCACTGACGTGCTGGTGCAGTTCTGCGGCGTGAAGAAAACCTACGATGGCGAAAACCTGATCGTCAAGAATCTGGATCTGGAGATTCGTCGCGGTGAATTCCTGACCCTGCTGGGCCCCTCCGGCTCCGGCAAGACCACCTGCCTGATGATGCTGGCCGGTTTCGAGTTCCCGACCGGCGGCGAGATCCGTCTCGATGGCCAGTTGCTCAACCGTGTGCCGCCCCACAAGCGCAACATCGGCATGGTGTTCCAGAACTATGCGCTGTTCCCGCACATGACCATTGCACAGAACGTGGCCTATCCGCTGTCGGTGCGCAAGATGGACCGCGCCACCCGCGAAGCCAAGGTCAAGCAGGCGCTGGACATGGTGCAGATGGGCAAGTTCGGCGACCGCTATCCGACCCAGCTCTCCGGTGGCCAGCAGCAGCGCGTGGCGCTGGCGCGCACGCTGGTGTTCGATCCGCAACTGGTGTTGATGGACGAACCGCTGGGCGCGCTGGACAAGCAACTGCGCGAACACATGCAGCTCGAACTGAAGGCCCTGCACAAGCGCCTGGGCGTGACCTTCGTCTACGTCACCCACGACCAGAGCGAAGCACTCACCATGTCGGACCGCGTGGCCGTGTTCGACCAGGGCGTGATCCAGCAACTGGCCCCGGTGACCGAGCTCTACGAATATCCCGACAATCAGTTCGTCGCCAACTTCATCGGCGACAACAACCGCTTCACCGGCACCGTGGAATCCGTGCAGGGCGAACACTGCACGGTGCGCCTGGCCGATGGCACGGTGGTCACCGGACTGAACGTGCATCGCGCCCATGCCGGACAAACCATCGCCGCCTGCGTGCGTCCGGAACGCATCCGCCTGGCCGCCGGCGGCAGCGCCGAACCCAACAGCATTCGCGCCACCATCGCCGGGCTGATCTATTTTGGGGATCACGTGCGCGTGCGCTGCACGGTCACGGGGCAGGACGATTGCTTCGTCAAGCTCTCGCTGTCCGACCCGGCCCTGGCCGGACTGAGCGAAGGCAGCAGTGTGGTGCTGCACGTGGCGCAGGACCGTCTGCGCTGCTTCCTCTGATTTTCAGATACTCCTGTTTACTTAGTTTTTTGAGTTATTCCGTTTTTGTTCTTTTGTCGCACCTGATGTTCAGCAGTCCCGTTCGAAGAGCAAGGCAACCCAGAGTGCCGCTCGGTTTTTACCAAGTTCAACACCGTCAACACAGTCAACACAGTCAACACGCACGATAACCAACGAGGAACAACAATGAAACGCCTGACACCCGCCCTGCTGTCCCCGCTCTTCCTGGGCTTGCTGTTTTCCGGTACGGCTTCTGCCGCAGAACTGACCCTGGTCAACTTCGGTGGCGCCAATGGCAATGCGCAGAAGGTCGCCTACGTGGAGCCCTTCGAGAAGAGCACCGGCACCAAGGTCGTGACCGCCGAGTTCAACGGCGAACTGGCCAAGGTCAAGGCCATGGTCGAGACCAAGAAGGTCAGCTGGGACGTGGTGGAAATCGATGGCGGCGACTTGACCCGCGCCTGTGACGATGGCCTGATCGAAAAGCTGGACCTGGCCAAGACCATCAAGAAGAACGACTACATCCCCGAAGCCACCGTCAGCGAATGCGGCATGGGTGCCTTCGTCTGGTCCACCGTGCTGGCCTACAACGCCGACAAGCTCAAGACCGCGCCGACCAGCTGGGCCGATTTCTGGGATACCAAGAAATTCCCCGGCAAGCGCGGCATGAAGAAGAGCGCCCAGTACAACCTGGAGTTCGCGCTGATGGCCGATGGCGTGCCGGCCAAGGATGTCTACAAGGTGCTCTCCACCAAGGAAGGCGTGGATCGTGCCTTCAAGAAGCTGGACCAGTTGAAACCCAACATCCAGTGGTGGGATGCCGGCGCCCTGCCGGCGCAGTTCCTGGCCTCGGGTGACGTGGTCATGGCCAATGCCTACAACGGCCGTATCGACGCGGCCCAGCGCGAAGGCAAGAACCTCAAGGTGGTGTGGAACGGCAGCGTCTATACCCTGGATTACTGGGTGATCCCGAAGGGTTCGCCGAACAAGGCCCTGGCCGAGAAGTTCATCAGCTTTGCCAGCCAGCCGGAAAACCAGAAGGTCTACGCCGACAACATCGCCTACGGTCCCGTCAGCAAGGGTGCCTTGAAGCTGCTCGACGCCAAGACCCTGAGCAACCTGCCGACTTCTCCCAACAATGCCAAGGATGCGTTGAAACTGAGCCTGCAGTTCTGGACCGACCACGGCGAGGAACTTGAGCAGCGCTTCGCTTCCTGGATCGCGAAGTAAGCCTGCATGCTGCCCGACAGCGATCCCGCCTGCGCTGGTCGGATCGCTGTCTTGAATTCCGCTGCCACCGGACACCCGAGACATGACCACCATCGCCACCCGCTCCGCCGCCGCCATGCCCCTGGCCGAACCTGATCCGCAGCAACTCAAGCGCGACCTGCGCGCCGCCCAGACCCGCAAGCGCCTGGGCGCAATGGCCCTGATCGCACCGCTGGCGATCTTCCTGCTGCTGACCTTCGTGGCCCCCATCGTGGTCCTTCTGCAGCGCGCCATCGAGAATCCGGAAGTCGCCACCACCCTGCCACAGACCGTGGCGGTCCTGTCGAAGTGGGATCGCCGCTCGGCCCTGCCCGACCAGGCCTATTCCGCCCTGGCAGAAGACCTGGCCCGCGCCAAGGAAGACACCACCGCCGGCAATCTGGCGCGGCGCCTGAATATCGAATTTGCCGGTGCGCGCTCGCTGGTGATGGGTACGACACGTGCCATGCCGCTGCGCGATGCCGATGGCAAAGCCTTGAGCCCGGCTGCCGCGCGCGAGGCCATCATCGCCCTCAATGAACAATGGGGCCAGCCCGAGGTATGGCGCGTGATCGCCCAGAACGGCTCGCTCTATTCTCCCTACTACCTGCTGGCTTCGCTGGACCTGCGCCAGAACGTCTTCGGTGATATCGAAGCTGTCGCCCCCGAATCGGCCATCTACCGCACCATCTTCGGCCGTACGCTGTGGATGAGCGCAGTGGTCACCATCATCACCCTGCTGCTGGCCTATCCGCTGGCCTACTGGCTCTCCACCATGCCGGAGCGCCGCGCCAACCTGCTGATGATCCTGGTGCTCATTCCCTTCTGGACCTCGATCCTGGTGCGCGTGGCCGCCTGGATCGTGCTGCTGCAATCGGAAGGACTGGTCAACAAGGCGCTGATGCTGACCGGTCTCACGCACTCGCCGCTGGAGCTGGTGTTCAATCGCGTGGGCGTCTACATCTCGATGACCCACATCCTGCTGCCCTTCATGATCCTGCCGCTCTACAGCGTCATGAAGTCGGTGCCGCCCACCTATCTCAAGGCCGCCGTGTCGCTGGGCAGCCATCCCTTCGCCGCCTTCTGGCGCGTGTACGTGCCGCAGACCTATCCGGGCATCGGTGCGGGCGTGCTGCTGGTGTTCATCATGGCCGGTGGCTACTACATCACACCGGCGCTCCTGGGCGGACCGAATGAACAGATGGTGAGCTACTTCATCGCCTACTTCATCAACACCACCATCAACTGGGGCATGGCCTGTGCCCTGGGCAGCCTGTTGCTGGCGGCGACCCTGGTGCTGTACGGCGTCTATCGTCGCTTTGCCAAGGTCGATGTGGGCATGAGCTGAAGCCATTGAAGAATCCACCGAAGAATTCAGGAAATACACCATGAACAACCCCCCTCTGTTTCCGCCCTACACCTCGCTGGCGGAACGCGCCTGGTTCTTTGCCTCGCGCAGTTTCAACCTGCTGGTACTGCTGTTCCTGGTCTTGCCTATCCTGGTGATGATTCCGCTGTCCTTCTCCGACAGCAGTTTCCTGATGTATCCCATCCAGGGCTTCTCACTGCGCTGGTACGAGAACCTGTTCACCTCCGACGAATGGGTGCGCGCCGCACAGAACAGCTTCATCGTCGCTCCGGCTGCGACCGTCATTGCCACCGTACTGGGCACGCTGGCGGCGGTCGGGCTGAACAAGGCCGATTTCCGTGGCAAGGGCATCGTCATGGCGATTCTGATTTCGCCCATGATCGTGCCGGTGGTCGTGGTGGGGGTGGGCGTGTATCTGTTCTTCGCGCGCATCGGTCTGGCCGACAGCTACCTCGGCCTGATCCTGGCGCATGCGGCGCTGGGCGCGCCCTTCGTGGTCACCACCGTGCTGGCCACGCTGCAGGGCTTCAATCACAACCTGGTGCGCGCCAGCCTGAGCCTGGGGGCGAGCCCCTTGCGCACCTTCTTCCGCATCACCTTGCCGGTGATTGCGCCGGGACTGATCTCGGGGGCTTTGTTCGCTTTTGCAACTTCCTTCGATGAAGTGGTTCTCACCCTGTTCGTGGCCGGGCCCGAGCAAGCCACCCTGCCGCGTCAGATGTTTGCCGGCATCAAGGACAACATCAGCCCGACCATCGCCGCCCTGGCGACGATCCTGATCGTGTTTTCGACCTGCCTGCTGCTGGCCCTGGAATGGCTGCGCGGGCGCAACAAGGCCGCAGCGCGCTTCTGAGCCCTGTACCTTCCCTGACGGAGAAACGACATGCTGCAACAACTCAACGATCCTTCCCTGCTGCGTCAGCAGGCCTATCTGAACGGCCAGTGGTGCGATGCCGACCAGGGTGCCAAGCTTGAGGTCCACAATCCGGCCAATGGCACCCTGCTGGGCAGCGTGCCCATGATGGGCGCGGCCGAAACCCGCCGCGCCATCGAAGCCGCCAACGCCGCCTGGCCGGCCTGGAAGAAGAAGACCGCCAAGGAGCGCAGCGCGATCCTGCGCCGCTGGTACGAACTGATGATGGCCAATGCCGACGACCTGGCCCTGATCATGACCGCCGAGCAAGGCAAGCCGCTGGCCGAGGCCAAGGGCGAGATCGGCTATGCCGCTTCCTTCATCGAGTGGTTTGCAGAAGAAGGCAAACGCACCTATGGCGATACCATTCCCTCGCCTTCGCCGTCCAATCGCATCGTGGTCATCAAGGAAGCCATCGGTGTCTGCGCGGCGATCACGCCGTGGAATTTCCCCGCTGCAATGATTACCCGCAAGGCCGGCCCGGCACTGGCCGCGGGTTGTCCGATGGTTTTGAAGCCCGCTGAAGCCACGCCCTTCTCCGCGTTGGCCCTGGCCGTGCTGGCCGAACGTGCCGGTGTGCCGGCGGGTGTGTTCAGCGTGGTCACCGGCACTCCCAAGGAGATCGGCGGCGAGATGACCTCCAACCCCATCGTGCGCAAGATCAGTTTCACCGGCTCCACGGGCGTGGGCAAGCTGCTGATGGAACAGAGTGCATCGAGCATCAAGAAACTCTCGCTGGAACTGGGTGGCAATGCGCCCTTCATCGTCTTTGACGATGCCGACCTGGATGCTGCCGTGGAAGGGGCGATTGCCTCCAAGTATCGCAACGCCGGTCAGACCTGCGTCTGTGCCAACCGGATTTACGTGCAGGATGGGGTGTATGACGCCTTCGCTGCCAAGCTGGTGGAAGCGGTCAAGAAACTGAAGGTCGGCGACGGCATGGAGAACGGTGTGACGCAAGGTCCGCTGATCAACGAACAGGCCGTCAAGAAGGTAGAGCAGCACATCGCCGATGCCGTCGCCAAGGGCGCGCGCGTGCTGCTGGGTGGCAAGCGTCATGCGCTGGGTCACAGCTTCTTCGAGCCCACCGTGCTGGCTGAAGTGACCCCGGCCATGCAGGTGGCGCGTGAAGAGACCTTCGGACCGATGGCACCGCTGTTCCGTTTCAAGACCGATGAAGAAGCGGTGGCCCTGGCCAACGATACCGAATTCGGCCTGGCCAGTTATTTCTACTCACGCGACATCGGCCGCATCTGGCGTGTGGCCGAAGGTCTGGAGTCGGGCATGGTGGGGATCAATACCGGGCTCATCTCCAATGAGGTCGCGCCGTTTGGCGGCGTCAAGCAGTCGGGATTGGGGCGTGAAGGGTCGCACTTCGGGATTGATGATTATCTGGTGGTGAAGTATTTGTGCATGGGGGGGATCTAAGAGCGTCCGCTGTATGGCACACATGTCGAAGGCCGCCATCATGGCGGCCTTTTCACGAGATGGTGTTGACGTGCGGGCAGGCGCGAATTTTGGCATGCGTATCGAGAACGATCATTGGCTCGCCTCCCACTCCACATCGAGCGGCTCAGTACGGTCTTCATAACGTAATACCGAGCCCGCCAGGATAGTCAGCGGCGCACGCTCGGCGGCCCGAAACGGACGGACTTCCACGGTGGGCTTGCCGTGGTCGGTCACCACTACGCTTTCACCGGAGGCTTCCACTTGGCGGAAATATTCCAGCGCCTTGGCCTTGAACTCCGTCTTGGATACTTGGTTGCCTTGCATGGATCACCTCTTCATCAAACGACGATGGCCTGGATCAAAAAACTATTCATACCATGCAACGAAATGACTATGCAACCAAGTCATTTCAACGACACCATCGTTCTGCACGACGAGTGCTCCCATTTGGCCTGCCCGTCCTTGATCGCGTCAGCGGCTTTACGGGATGTTTACATCCTCACTCAAAAATACAACCCGCCGTTTACGCCCCCCATCCTACATTGACGTCTCCTCCACTACGGACCGGCCCAAGCCCGTCCCCCGTTCATGAGACCGATCGCCATCCTCCAGCATGAAAGCACGCAGGGCCCTGGTGTCCTGCTCGATCATCTGGAACAACACGCCCTGCCCTATTGCCTGTTCCATCCCGCCGCCGAGGGCGATGCCCCGCGCGATGCCAGCCAGTTTTCCGGCATCGTCACGCTGGGCAGCGACCGCAGCGTCAATGAAGACCTGCCCTGGATCCACGCCGAACACGCCCTCCTGCAAGATGCTCTGGCCCGCGACGTGCCGGTGCTGGGCCACTGCTTCGGTGCACAGCTGACGGCCCGCGCCATGGGCGCACGGGTCAGCCGCAACCTCTGCGCCAACATCGGCTGGAGCCCGGTCTGGGTCACGCCCCCGGCACAGCAACGTATGGGACTGGCACGTCAGGTGAGCATCTTCAACTGGCATTACGACACCTTCGAAATTCCCGTCGGCGCCGTGCGCACCATGTATGGCAGCCACTGCCTCAACAAGGGATTCATGCGCGGCAAGCAATGGGGTTTCCAGGGCCATCTCGAAGTGACCGAAGAGAGCGTGCGCAACTGGTGTGCCGCCGGACGCGGCGAACTGCTGCGTGCATGCGGCCCGGCTGCGCAGAGCCAAACACAGATCCTTGATCAATTGCCGGAGCGCATCGCCGCCCTGCGCCTGGTCGCCGACCAGACCTACGCGGCATGGACGCGCCAACTGAACCGCCCCCTGCGTATTTCAGTGCGGGTACCCGCGTATTACGGATGAATCCCGCAGCGCTCAGTGGAACGCAGGATGCGCGCGCAGGCGGCTCACCGCCAGATCGATGAAGGCGCGCACCTTGGCCGGGGAACGCCGCCCTTCCGGATAGAGCACGTGGATCGGCAGGGGCGGCTCTTCGAACTCGCTCATGACCCGCTGCAAGCGCCCGGCCTGGAGGTCGGCTGCCACCTGATAGGCCAGCACGCGCGTCAACCCCCAGCCCTGGCGGGCGGTGCTGATGGCGGCTTCATTGGTATTGGTTTGCAGGGCCGCATCGACCACCACGCGCTGGCCGTCGGCAAAGCGCCATTCCGGCGAAGCCCAGGCGCTGGTGGACGTGACGATGCGATGCTGCTTCAGATCAGCGGGTGAGGTCGGCGTGCCATGCTGGCGCAGATAGTCGGGTGAGGCACAGATCACGCGGCGGACCGAACCAACCTGAATGGCAGTGAAGCCGGAATCGGGCAGATGGCCGATACGCACCGCCACATCCATGCCCTCTTCCACGATGTTGACCGGACGATCCACGAAGAAAGTGCGCGCCCGCATGCCCGGATAGAGATCGAGGTATTCCGTGACGATGGGCAGCACATGCAGCTGCCCGAACAGCAAGGCCGCCGTCACCGACAGCGTGCCCGAGGGTTGGTCATAATGACCGGCGGCGGCCGCTTCGGCTTCGGCGATTTCGGCCAGGATGCGGCGGCAGTCTTCGAGATAGCGGGCCCCGGCTTCGGTAGTCTTGACCGAGCGCGTGGTACGCACCAGCAGCCGTGCGCCGACCAGTTCTTCCAGTCCCGCCACGGTGCGGGTGACCACCGGCGCACTCAACTGCATCTGCCGCGCCGCCCTGGCGAAACTGGCGGTCTCGGCCACTTGCACGAAGATTCGCATTGCCAGCCATCGGTCCATGTGCCTTCCTTGCCTGCCTGTCGGAGAAGGTCGCATTATGCCCTCTTCAGCGGCATCCGGAGCGGGACTTTCCAAAGCCTTCATATCGCCCTCACAGCGCCAGCTCCAGGCGCTGCGCATCCGTGCCAGATGGCTTGGCCGGACGCGCACAGCACAGCAGCACCTCGCCTTCGCCCACGCTGGCCTGCGGCGGCTTGAGGTAAGTCACCTCGCCGGCCAGCAAACGGGTGCGGCAACTGCCGCAGTGGCCTTCGCGGCAACTGAACTCGGGCGACAGGCCGCGTGCTTCGGCCAGCTCCAGCAAGCTGCCAGAGTCAGGTGTCCATCGGGCTTCCTTGAGGCTTTCCATGAAGATCACCGGGACGGCCGTGTCCGCCACCGGTGCCAGCGGCACCGCCGCCTCGACGGTGTTGCCGGTGCGGGTGAGCGAGGCCGGACCAAAGGCTTCGGCATGGATGCGCTCGTCGTTGATGCCGAATCCACGCAAGCCATCGTAGAGCCCCTGCATGAAGCCGCCCGGACCGCACAGGTAAAACTCGTAATCGCCAAACGGCAGGCTGCGCGAGAGCAGGTTCATGTCGATACGGCCAGCGGCGTCGAACGCGTCGCCCTCGCGGGCGCCGGTGGTGTCGCTGAGCACGCGTACCAGCCTGACCGCACCACGCGAGGCCGCCACCAGCTCGGCCAGCTCGGCGTCGAAGGCGCGCTCGCCCATTGTGCGTGCGGCGTAAAACAAGATGGCCGGGCGCATGCGCTGGCGGCGCAATCCTTCCTGGACCAGGTGGCGCAGCATGGCCATCATCGGCGTAATGCCCACGCCAGCGGCCAGCAGCACCACCGGCCTGTCGGTGGCGGTATCGAGCGTGAAATCACCCGCCGGGGCGCGCGCCTCGATGCGGTCGCCCTCGCGCAGCTGCGCATGCAGGTATTGCGATACCACGCCCTCGCGCTTGACGCTGATGCGGTAATGCCCCTCGTGCGGTGCCGAAGACAAGGTGTAGGTGCGGATCAACGGCGCGGCCCCGGCCTCGGTGCGCACCCGGATCGGCAGGTGCTGGCCCGGCAGCGCCGGCAGCAACCCGGCGCCATCGTCGGCCACCAGGTGGAAGGAGCGGATGGTCTCGCTTTCCTGCACGATGCGCGCCACCTTCAGGCTGCGCCACTGGCCCGCCAGGGCTTGGGCGCGCAGGCGCTCGGCGGCTTGCTGCCAGTCGCCCGTCATGAGCGCATAGGGCGAAAAGGCGTGTTCCTGGAACGCCCAGCGCAAGGCCAGTGCCGCACGGCGGCGCACGATGCGCTGCGGGCGGAAGGTCCACAGGCGCTCGGCACCCTCGAAGGCGGCGATCTCGGGGGATTCGAGGATCACCTCAGCCTGCCCGGTCATCTGCAAGACATCGCCTGAGGCATAGTCCACAAAGAGCAAACCCGCATGGCCATTGAGCACGATGTTGCCCAGGGTCGAAAAGAACAGGTTGCCGTTGAAGTCCGGCACGGTCAGCACGCCCTCCTCATCGACCCTGACAAACCCCGGCTTGCCGCCGCGATGCGAGACATCCACCTGGCGCCGCCCTTCCAGATCGGCATAGGTGGCCACGAAGAAGGCATCGGCGCCGGCGATCAGGGCACGGGCCGGGACGTCCAGCGTGGACAGCATCTCGCTCTGCCCGGTGTGCGCCTCGCCCGGCTCGCGGGCAAAGGAATAGTCGCGCAGCTGGATGTAGCGCGGGCAATTGCCGAAGCTCTGCTCCACCTGCACGCGCCATCCGTCGGCCAGCGGTGCGAGCACGCCATTCATGCGATTGCGGCGCCGCGTGTGCATCTCGATGCCCAGCAGGCCGACCGGCGCGCCTGCGGCCATGCCGGCGGCGGCCGGGTCTTCGGGCGCGGGACGGGCGTGCATGTCCAGCCGGGTCGGCGCAGGCGAGGCCAGGAAGCCGGGATGGCCTTCGAGGAAGGTGGCCCACGCGTCGCCCGACGCATCGACACTGCCCAGCACGATGAAGGGCAACTGGCCGTAGAAATCGCGGTGCTGCTCGGGCATGAAGTCGCGCACCACGCGCTGCCCCACGGACTCCATCTTGTCGGCCACGCCGAGTTGCGCTTGCAGTTGTTTCTCACCGGCATGCCAGGTCGGTAGCTTGGGGAAAGTGCTCATGACGGACCTCTCGAAAAGACAGTGCCAGCAATCGCCGTGACGGCGGCCTGGAAATGCGCCCGGACAATCAGGCCTGGGCGGCCCGCAGACCAGCGGCGGTGCGGGGGAAGGGTACGAAGCCCGGCAGGCCCTCGATGCGCTCCAGCAAGCCCAGCACGGCCGGATAGGCGCTCAGGTCGACGTTGCCCTCGGGCGCCCCGGCCAGGTAGCTGTAGACGGCCACATCGGCGATGGTCGGGTGATCGGCGGCCAGCCATTGGCGCGTGGCCAGGTGCTGCTCCATGCGGCCCAGCAGCAGGTGCGCGCGCTGGATCACTTCTTCCGGATTGAAACGGGCACCGAAGACGGTAATGAGGCGTGCGGCGGCCGGACCATAGGCCAGCTCACCGGCGGCCACCGACAGCCAGCGCTGCACGGCGGCGGCGCCTTGGGCATCCTCGGGCAGCCAGTCGGTGCGGCCGGCCTTCTTGGCCAGGTAGACCAGGATGGCGTTGGAGTCGGCGATGACGGCATCCCCATCTTGCAGCACCGGCACCTGGCCAAAGGGATTCAAGGCGAGGAAGGCCGGCTGCTTGTGGGCGCCGCCGGCCAGGTCCACGTGAATCAGCTCGGCCTCCAGGCCCAGCAGCGAAGCGAACAGGACGGCGCGATGAGCATGACCGGACAAGGGGAAATGATGGATCTTCATGGGAGGGCTCCTGGTGGATTGGGTCGGTCATGGATGTTCCTTGACCGTGACGCCAGTGTGGAGCCAAGCGCGGATGAAGAGAATCCGTGCCGTCGACACTTCTTTATTGCACAGAGAGGAATAATGTGAAGAAAAATGTGAAGGAAAAAACCAGCCCTCAACGAGAATCCGGAAGCTTCGTTCAGTCTCGCCTTCACCAGCAACGTCGCTCATCCGCCCGGTAGCGCCCAGCTCGCTTGAAGAATCGCTGGCACGGGCGTTGGCGGCCCGCGCTTGCGAACGGGAAATGTTGCCTGACGGGATGTGTGAAGAAGCCTTCATTTCCTCCTGTACGCGCCCATGTCGCTTGGTTATGATCTTTCGCGGGGAGGGCCTGTTCAGGCCCTGGGGACAGGCGGATGGCAAAGCGCAAGGGGACGCTATGCATTATCAGATCGTGCACGCCTTCGGGGCTGGAGTGTATTGCGTCTTCATTGCGCTGTTCCTGCTGGCCGCGCGCATCCCGCGCACTCCTCCCGGTGCCAACTGGTTCGCTGCCGCCATCGGCTGTGCCCTGGTGGGACGACTGGCAGTGCTCTACCTGGCGCCGCTGGGCGAGCGCGCCCTGGCCAGTCCGGTGTACGGGAGCTTCCTGATCCTGGAAAAAGTGTTGCTGGTGATCGGCTTCGTGCGCTTCTTCGATCTTGGGCATCGCACCCGGCTGGTACGGCTGGTCAGCCTGGCGGCCATCATCGCCGAACTGTGGATGCTGTGGTCCGACAACCAGCTGGCCCTGCCGCTCATCAAGAGCACCAGCTATGCCCTCTTCAACGTGGTTGCGCTGGGCAGCCTGTGCTGGATGATCCTGCGCGACGACCTCGACTGTCCGCCGCTCATGCGCCGCTGCATGGCCACCGCCGCCATCGCCCTGATGCTGCACTGGGCCTGCGGCGGACTGGTCGGATCGCTCTATGCCCCCTGGCTGCGCTATGGCTTTCTGCTGGGCACGGCGTTGGTGGCGCTGCTGTACATGAGCCTGCTCACGGCCATCCTGGCACTGTTCCACCGGCGCCTGATGCAGGCCGAGGAAAAGGCACTCAAGATGGCCTTCAAGGATCCACTCACTGGCCTCTACAACAAGCATTTCATGAACAACCTGTTCGACCAGGCGCTGCTGCTGGCCACCCGACCGCATCACCTGGTGGCGGTGTATTACATCGACCTGGACAACTTCAAACCCGTCAATGACCAGGCCGGTCATGCGGTCGGCGACAAGGTGCTCATGTGCGTGGCGCAGCGCTTGAAGGAAGCCGTGCGCAGCACCGACATCTGCGCGCGCCTGGGCGGCGATGAATTCACCGTGATCGCCACCCAACTGGAACGCCAGGACCAGGCCCCGGAAATCGCCAAGAAGCTGCTGGCCAAGCTGGCTGCCCCCATCGAGGTCGGGCAGCAGCAATTCGTGCTGGGGGCCAGCATCGGCATCAGCCTTTATCCCAGCCACGGGCAAGACCTGTCGCGACTCCTGGAGCAGGCCGATGCCGCCATGTATCACGTCAAGCACCGGGGCAAGAGCGGATATGAACTCTATACCGCCGGATAGGCGATGCAGGCTCGCCCGCAAGCCCGGGGGCAGACCGCTGGTGAAGATCCGTCCCCCCGACGTGGCAGGGCTGCGCGTCAGCGGGTGGGCAAGCCCTGGATGAACTGCCCCAGTTCGCGCGCATAGAAGCGCGCCATGCCGGTGGTACCGTGTCCGCGTGTCTCGGTACTGGCGGGGATGAGCAGCAATTGCGCACTCGGCACTTCCTTCAATGCGGCCTGCATGAGGCCGGTCTCGGGCGGGTTGCGTTCATCGTCGGCGGAATTGATGGCCAGCACCGGCACCTTGATCTTCGACAGGCCCGGCGCGGCGTTGTAATCGGCCGAGGAACCCCACTGGTAGATGAAGTCATTGGCGTCCGCCGTCACCGGCGCGGCCAGGCGCTGATCGACCAGCTTGTCGGCCTGGGCATGGGTGCCGGCGCTGGCCTGGTAGGCCAGCGTGCCGCCATTGGTGGCAATGATGAACATGTTGTTGGCCAGGCGCAGCGAGGGCGGCTGGGTGGTGTAGTTGCCATTGTTCCAGGCCGGGTCCTGCTTGATGGATTCCACCAGCATGCGCCGCATCATCCAGTTGCGACTGGCCATCTCGGTAGGCTGGGACGCCATCGGCACCAGCCCATCGGCAAAGCCTGGATGGGTAGCGCCCCACAGCCAGGTCTGCATGCCGCCCATGGAATTGCCGATGATCAGGCGCAGGTGCGTAATGCCCATGCCCTCGGTCAGCATGCGGTATTGCGCCAGCACCATGTCGTCATAGTTGTATTGCGGGAAGGCCGCGCGCAGTCCGTCGGAAGGCTTGCTGGACTTGCCCACGCCGATGCCGTCCGGAATGATGATGAAATACTTGCCGGCGTCCAGCGGCTGGCCGGGACCGAACAGCTGGCCGCCGAAGTCCTTGGACAGCATCGCACCAGCACTCTGGTAGGTACCATGCAGCACCAACACCGCCGGGTTGCTGCGTTCCCCCAGCGTGATGTAGTGCAGCCGCAGGTCCTCCAGCGTCTGGCCGGTATGGAACTGGAAGCGCGGTGCCACCCAGCTGCCTTCGACCGGTTTGAGCGGTTCGGCGGCATGCACGGGAGCGGCTCCCAGCAGGAGCACGGAAGAGGTGAGCAACAGGCGGGCCGCCCGGCGCAGGCTTGAGGTCAGGGTCATGAGGTCTCTCTGGTCTGGTTATTATGAAAAATACACGCCTGCTACCCCTCTTCCCAAGGGATGGTAGGACGCAGGCCAAAGTATGTAACAACTGTAAGAGAACGTGTTGCAACTCGAATCTTTTCGAGAACAAGCTGGTCTATTGCCTTGTCCGCTCGCCTTCGCCTGCCTCTCTGAGGCAGCCTGCGCGAGCCGGGCCCTCATTCAAAAAACTTCGGGAACCAGCCCAACTTTCGATCAGGAAAAAAATCATGAAAACACTGCACAAGATCGCTGCCATTTCCATCACTGCCATCGCGCTGACCGCCATGACTGGCTGCAGCAACATGAGCACCCGCGACAAGAACACTGCCATCGGCGCCACCGTAGGCGCCGTGGGCGGCGCCATCCTGACCGGTGGCAGCGGCATCGGTACTGCCGGCGGTGCGGCCGTGGGCGGCATCATCGGCCATCAGATCGGCCGTTGAGCCGACTCCGGACGGCTACCAGCCCCTTGCAAGGGCGGTCTTCGGGCCGCCCTTGTTGCGTCTGCAGGGCCTACGCCGCCAGGAAGCCGCCATCGACCGGCACCACTGCACCCGTGAGCATGGCGGCATCCGCCGAGAGCAACATGGCGATGCTGCGCGCCACGTCCTCGGCGCTGGCGAAGCGCTGTAGCGGATGGCGCACCATCATCGGTGCCGACTTGGCCGGATCGCTCCAGGCCGCCTCGGCCAGTTCGGTCAGGGTGATGGTCGGAGCCACCGCATTGACGCGGATGCCATAGGCCCCCAGTTCCTTGGCCAGGACCCGCGTCGCGCCCTCCAGACCGGCTTTGGAGGCGGCATAGCAAAGATGCTCGGCAAAGCCGCGATGACCTGCAATCGAGCTGATGTTGACGATGGCGCCGCCTCCCCCGGCGGCCATGCGCGCCCGCGCGAAGGCCTGGCAGGTGATGAGGGCGGCGCGCAGATTCACCCCCAGAACGGCCTCGTAGGCTTCATCGCTCATCTCGGTACTGGATTGGAGCACGTTGATGCCGGCACTGTTGATGAGAAAATCCGCCGTGCCGGCCTGCGCCATGGCGCGCCGGGCGGCGGCAGGATCGGCCAGGTCGACCTGGATCGAACGAGCGCCGATTTCCTCGCGCAGGCTGACCAGATCGCTGGCGGTGCGCGACAGGGCGATCACCTCGGCCCCTCGTTGTGCCATCAGCCGCGCGCAGGCGCGTCCTATACCCTTGCCGGCGCCGGTGATGATGACCGATGTTCCTGAAAATTCCATCCGGGTTTCCTTGTTCAATGCGCGGTGGCGGACTGCGCCGCCAGCAGCGGGGCCAGGCTGTCGCGCACCTCGCGCGCCAGTTGCTGGCTGTTGAGAAAGGCCTGATAACGCGCCTGGTGCAGTTGGCCGATGGCCTCCCCCACCGGGGCGTTGCGTCCGGCCACGCTGGACATGGCGGCCATGGCCGTCTTCAGGTCGGCATGGGTACCGGCAGCGACAGCGGCCAGCATGGCCGATCCCAGCAGCACCGGCTCGGGGCAGGCGGTGATTTCCACCGGCAGACCGGTGGCATCAGCCAGCAACTGGCGGGTGAGCGCATGCGTACCGGCGCCACCCGAGACCGCGATGCTGGCAATGCGCACCCCACACGCCGCCTGCGCCTCGATGATCTGGCGCAAGCCGTAGCCCAGGCTGCACAAACCGGCTACGTAGAACGCCACCAGGCTGTCGATGTCGTGTTCCATGCCCAGCCCCAGCAACAGCGCGCGCGCCTGCGGATCAGCCAGCGGTGAACGGTTGCCGAGGAATTCCGGCACCACGTTGATCTGCCCGGCCAGCCAGACCGCCTGCGCCGGTTGTGCAACAGCGGCAAGCGCCCGCGCGGCCAGCCACTGCGGCAACTCCATGCCCTCGGCGGCGGCTTGCTGGCGCGCTTGCGGCGTGGCCGGATGCAGCCGCAACAGGTGATCAATGGCCGCACCCGCCGCGGACTGTCCACCTTCGTTCAGCCACATGCCGGGTGCCATGGCGTTGTAATACGGGCCCCACACGCCGGGCACGAAGACGGCCTCGGCATTGCTGGTCATGGTGCAGGACGAGGTTCCGAACACATAGGCCATGCAGGCTGCCGCATCCCCGGCACCGCCGCGCGCGGCCACCGTGCCCACACCACCGGCGTGCGCATCGATGAGTCCGGCAGCCACCGCAATACCGGGTCGCAACTGCAGCGCCTGCGCGGCCTGCCCGGACAAGCCGCCGCGCAATGCCGTACCGGGCCACACCACTTCCTGGCCGATGCGTGCAAACCCCTGGTCGGCCAGATCACCCAGGCCGATGCGACGGAAGTAGTCGGCATCCCAGCGCCCTTCATGGGCCAGATAAGTCCACTTGCAGGTGACGGTGCAGGATGAGCGCTGCAAGGAGCCGGTCGCCTTCCATGTCAGGAAATCGGTGAGGTCGAAAAAATGCGCCGCCCCGTGATATACCGCCGGCAGGTGTTCCTTCAGCCACAGCAGCTTGGGTGTTTCCATCTCCGGCGAAATCACGCCGCCCACATAGGACAGCACCGCATGCCCGCCAGCATTGATGCGCTGTGCCTGCTCCAGCGCGCGATGATCCATCCACACGATGACGTCGCGCTCGGGATGGTCCGCATCGCCCACGCCCGCCGGTGCGCCTTGCACCACCAGCGAACAGGTGGCATCGACACCGATACCGGTGACGCTGGCCGGATCGATGCCGGCCGTAGCGACCGCGGCGCGCACCGCATGACATACCGCATCCCATATCTGGGCGCTGGATTGTTCGACGCGCGCACGGCGCTCGTCGCGGAAAAGATCGATGTCATGTCGGGCGCTGCCACGCAACGTGCCGCTACGATCAAATACGCCGGCCCGGGCCGAACCGGTGCCGACATCGATGCCGATCAGATAGGTCTCCATCTTTCCTCGCTGGTTGCCTGAAGGGACCACCCTGCCGCGTGCATTGCACTCACACGCGGTCGAAATTGGTGGGCAGCACGAGCATATCGCGGATGGTCACGTTGCGATTGCGGGTCAGCATGTACTCCACCGCATCGGCCACTTCGGAAGGCTCGATCAGGCTGCCGGATTCCTTCGCCTTGCGCAGGTTCTCTTCGGGCCAGTCGGCCAGCAGCGCCGAGATCACCGGTCCCGGAGAAACCTGTCCCACCCGTATGCCATGCGGGATCATCTGGCGCCGCATGGTCTGCACGAAACAGGTGATGGCCCATTTGGAGCCCGCATAAACCGGCTCCCAGTAAGTCGGGAAATGCCCGGCCACCGAGCAGGTGACGATGATGTCGCCGCTCTTGCGCTCCATCATGTGCGGCGCCACCGCATGCACGTTCTTCATCACGGCGTTGACGTTGAGATTGAGCATCTTGTCGATGGCCTCGGGCGTGGTGTCCACCAGCTCGCCGCCGATATAGGTACCGGCATTGCAGTAGAGGATGTCGATGTGATCGACCTTCTTGAGGATCTCCGGCACCATCGCCGCGCAGCTGTCGGCATCCAGCAGATTGGTCACCTGCGCGATGGCCTTGGGACCGAGGCGTGCGGCCAGTGCTTCCAGGGCCTTGGCATTCCAGTCCACCATGACCACGGTCACGCCATTGGCCAGCAGTTTTTCGGTGGTGGCAAGGCCAATGCCGGAGGCGGCGCCCGTGATGACGGCGATCTTGCCGGTCAGGGATAGTGTCATGTTCTGTCTCCTTGTGAATGAAATCAAGTATGAATAAAAGGAATGGAATTGCTCAACGCCATTCCCTGGCGATATAGATCGCCAGCAGGATGATCACGCCGCGAATGATGTCCTGCAGGTAGGGATTGATGCCCATCAGGTTCAGGCCATTGTTGAGGATGCCCAGCAGCACCGCACCGATGAGCGTGCCCACCACCAGCCCGCGCCCACCGGCGATGGCCGTGCCGCCCAGCACCACGGCGGCAATCGCATCCAGTTCGAAACCCACACCCGCATTGGGCTGGCCTGACATCAGGCGGCCCGTGAGGATGATGGCCGCCAGCCCCGAGGTGAAACCGGAAATCGCATACACCGCCAGCTTGATGCGCGTAGTCTTCACGCCTGACAAACGCGCTGCCATCTCATTGCCGCCGATGGCATACACATGGCGACCAAAGGGCGTGCGCTGCAACAGCACCCACGCCAGGGCATAGACCACCAGCATCAGGATCACCGGCACCGGGATCATGCCGATGCGCCCCACGCCGAACCACGAGATCCAGCCCGGCAGCCCCGAGATCGGATAGCCGCCCGAGTAGATCAGCCCGACCCCGCGTGCCACGCCCATGGTGGCCAGCGTGACGATGATGGCCGGCATGCGGCCCCAGGCCACCAGTGCGCCGTTGAGCAGGCCGATAGCCACCGCCAGCGCCACCCCGGCCAGCAGTGCCACCGGTGCGGGCAGGCCGCTGTTGACGATCAGCCCGGCCGACAAGGTACCGGCCAATGCCATGGCCGCACCGACCGACAGATCGATGCCGCCCGTGAGGATGACGAAAGTCATGCCCACGGCGAGGATGCCGACAATGGACACCTGGCGCAGCACGTTGAGCCAGTTGGAGACGGTAAAGAAACTGTCCGAGGCCAGCCCCATGAGTAGCGACACCACCACCAGCCCGGCCAGCGGCAGCGCCAGTGGTGAATGGATCAGGGCGCGCCAGCGCGCCCGGGAAGCGGCGTGCACGGGGGCGGCGCCGAGAGCGTTTGCGTCATGCTGCATGGTGAAGTCTCCCGCTGGTTGCATGGGTCATGATTTCCTCGGCGGTCACGGCATCGCCTTCGACGGTGGCCACGATGCCGCCGCCCTTGAAGACGCAGACCCGGTCGGCCATGCCGACCACCTCCGGCAACTCGGAAGAAATCATGATGATGGAATAGCCCTGCGCGGTGAATTCGCGCATGAGCTGGTAAATCTCGGCCTTGGCACCCACATCGATGCCGCGCGTCGGTTCATCGAAGATCAGCACCTGCATGTGGTGATTGATCCAGCGCGCGATCACCACCTTCTGCTGGTTACCGCCGGACAGCGTATCGACCCGCGCATGCGCATCCGGTGCCTTCACCCGCACACGCTGCATGGCCGTGCGCGTGGCGTCGGCTTCACGTTGACGGTCGAGGAAGAGGCCACCACACCGATACTTGCCGTAGTTGTTCAGCGAGATGTTGTGCAGGATGGGGAAGCTGGTGATGAGTCCCTGCTCCTTGCGACTCTCCGGCAGCAAACCGATGCCGGCTTGCAGCGCTTGCGCCGGATCGGCAAAGCGCAGCGGCACACCACGCATGGAGAGCTGGCACTGCACCGCCGGATGCGCGCCCAGCATGGCCAGCACGGTCTCGGTGCGTCCGGACCCGACCAGACCGGCAAAGCCCAGGATCTCGCCGCGTCGCAACTGGAAGCGCGACACCGGGCCATGACGTTTCAACTGCAGTGCCTGGACCTCCAGCACCACATCGTCTTCGGGCGCGGCCACAGGCTTGGGCGGAAAACAGTTCTCGATGCGCCGTCCGACCATCATCTCTACCAGCTGCGCCTGATCCACTTCGCTCACGGCGCAGGTGCCGATGTATGCACCATCGCGCAGCACGGTGATGCGGTCGCAGATCTCGAAGATTTCTTCCAGATGGTGCGAGATGAAAATGATCGCCACCCCCTGTTCGCGCAAGCCGCGCATGACCTTGAAGAGGTGCTCGACCTCACCGGGGGTGAGGGTTGCGGTCGGTTCATCCAGCACCAGGATGCGAGCGTCGAGTGCCAGTGCCTTGGCGATCTCGACAAACTGTTGCTGCGCCACCGAGAGCCTGCACACGGGCACATCCAAAGCAATCTCCACGCCCAGTTGCGCGATGATCTGCGCCGCACGACGCTTCATGGCCGCGCGTTGCAGCAGGCCGAACCTACCGCGCAGTTCGCGGGCGAGGAACATGTTGTCCACCGCATCCAGATAGGGGATCAGTGAAAACTCCTGAAACACCACACCGACGCCCGCTGCGATGGCTTCGTGATAGCGGGCGAAGCGGCGCGGCTCACCATCGATGCGGATCTCGCCGCCGTCCGGCGCGACGATGCCGCAGAGGATCTTCATCAGCGTGGACTTGCCCGCGCCGTTCTCACCCAGCAACGCGTGGACTTCACCGGCACGTACCTCCAGATCGACACCGCGCAGCACCGTCACGGGGCCAAAGTTCTTCTTGATACCAGTCAGTTGGAGCATGGCTGCCTCCATCGAGGGAAAGGAAGGTGCGGCAACGCATGGCTGCCGCACCGGCGGCTTACCAGCTGAAGCCGGCCGCGTTCTTCTTGGTCACCGGCATGACGTCGATGGGCACTTCCTTGGGCACCACGCGCGCGCCCCATTTCTTGGCCAGGGCCATGGCCAGGCCCACGCGCACCTGGTCACGCGGGAACTGCGCGGTGGTCTCGATGAAGGGGCCGCCATCGGCAATGGCCTTGACCGCTTCCGGCGCACCATCCACCGAAGTGAGCTTGATATCCTTGCCGCTACCCTGGATGGCCGCCAGTGCGCCCATGGCACCACCGTCATTGACGGAGAAGATGCCCTTGAGGTTGGGGCGCGCCTGGATCATGTTCTCCACCACGCCCAGCGCCACCGAGCGGTCCTGACGGCCGTTCTGGGTGGCCACCAGCTTGATGTCCTTGTACTCGGCCAGGGCCTGCTTGCAACCTTCCACGCGCTGCAGGATGGGCACCACGGGAATACCGTCGAGGATGGCCACCTCGCCCTTGCCGCCGATGGCATCGGCCAGCGCACGGCAGGATTGGTAACCGGCATCCTTGTTCTTGGAACCGACGAACATGTCCACCGGGCCGGAGGCATTGGCATCGACCGCCACAACGATCACGTTGCGCGCCTTGGCCGCTTTCACTGCCGCTTCCACGCCAGCGGAGTCGGTCGGGTTGATGAGCAGGATGTCGATATTCTGTTGCAACATGTCTTCGATATCGGCGATCTGCTTGGCCACGTTGTGGGCAGCATCGGTGACGATGACCTTGGCGCCGAAGGACTTGGCGGCCTCATCGAGCGCCTTCTTCATCGAGACGAAATAGGGGTTGTTCATTTCCTGGAAGCTCATGCCGATCTTGAGCCTGGACAGTTCCTGCGCGCCTGCCGGTGCGGTGAAGGCCACCAGCGTGGCGGTGGACAGGGCCAGTGCGGTCAGTGCTTTCTTCATTGCAGTCTCCATTGTTGTTGGTCGTGTGCTTGATGACGGGATTGCCCGGCATGCTCGTTACGAAGTGACAGGCGACACCTGTCCTGTTCCGGAAAGCGGGGGCTTTCCTGAATGCGGTTTCCCCGGATCAGGGAAATGATCTAAATGATTTCGCAGATTCAGCCGACGCTATCCGGTGGCGGCAAAGAGGCCATTGCTGGCAAAGGTATTGCGGAACTCCGAAGGCGACATGCCCTTGATCTTCTGGAAGTGCCGGTTGAAATTGGAGAGATTGGAAAACCCGGTCTCGTAGCAGATGTCGGTGATGCGCGCCTCCGGATTGTTGAGCAGGGCCAGGCAGGCCAGGTCCACGCGCAGCTGGTTCTTGTAGCGTACCAGCGTGGTCCCGGTGTGCCGCTTGAAGGCGCGCGAGAAGGTACTCAGGTTCTGCCCCACCATGTCGGCCAGGTCCTGTTCGCCGATGTCATCGGTGAGGTGCTCGCGCAGATAGGCGATGGCGCGATTGAGGCCGCTGCTGTTCACGCCGGAGAGATCGAGCTTGTAGGAGAGACTGGCCAGCACTTCGGGTTCGGGCGAATTGGCCAGCACGTCGAGGATTTCCCAGAACAACGCCAGCCGTTTCAGGCCGCGCTGATCGATCAGTCGCTGCATCAGCGGGCGCACCATATCGCTGGTGGCGGCATCGAAGAGCAGGCCGCGATGGCTGCGCTCCAGTAGCGGCATGATGGCGTCCATCTCGGGGATACTGGCCGCGCACTGGTCTACCAGTTGCTCGGGGAACTGGATCACCAGCGAGCGCACCGGCACCACTTCATCGCGGCCGATATTGGAAATCCAGTTCTGCGGCAGATTGGGACCGGTCATCACCAGCTGGCCGGGCGCGAAATCGCCGATGTGGTCACCAACATAGAAACGGCCCGAGGTCGCCACCACCAGGTGGATCTCGTACTCCGGATGGTAGTGCCAGCGCACGGTACGGAAGGGGTAGCCGTGCATCCATGCCGCAAAGGATTCCCCCTTGCGGATATGGACCAGTTCCAGGTCGGGCTGCATCATGTCTCCTCTCAATCGAGAGCATTTTCTTTGTGGAATCTGACAAATCGCTGTTGTCAGTTTTCGCCATGTACTGCATCTTAGTGCCCGTCTGGCTGGGGCTTCTACATCACCAGCGAAGAGGGACTGATACTTTTTTGCATTTTTGAACAAAGAGAATGAAATACGATGCACGGCAGCAAAACGGCCCTCCGGGCTCCGTCTGCGCCCGATTTGTCATGCCCCTGTTGCATTGAAGGGGCATCATCGCGCACCATGGCGCAGCGCACACCGCGCGCCGTCCCCCCTGAACGTACCGGAAGTCCCATGCAAATCCTGGCCAACATCAATCTCGATTCCCTGCTCGACACCTCCATCAGCCTGACCGCCGCCTTCATCCTGGGTGGCCTGATCGGCCTGGAACGCCAGTACCGGCAGCGTACTGCCGGCCTGCGCACCAATGTGCTGGTGGCGCTGGGGGCGGCGGTCTTCGTGGACATGGCCAACCGCCTGGGCGGGCATGACGGCGCGGTCCATGTGGTGGCCTATGTGGTCTCGGGCGTCGGTTTTCTGGGCGCGGGCGTGATCATGCGCGAGGAAGGCAATGTGCGCGGCATCAACACCGCCGCCACCTTGTGGGGCTCGGCGGCGGTCGGTGCGGCAGCGGGCGCGGACCTGATCCTGGAAGCGATCCTGGCGACCCTCTTCGTGCTGGCCGCCAATACCCTGCTGCGCCCGGTGGTCAATACCATCAACCGCAAGCCGCTGGACGTGCCCTCGGTGGAAGTGACCAACACCCTCCACCTGATCGTGGAGAGCGCACACCAGAAACGTGTGCTGACCGCCGTGACCGACATGCTGGAGCAAAGCCGCCATCCTACGCACGACCTGGATGTGCGCCCCTTTACCGATGATGAGGTGGAAATCGAAGCCACCCTGGCAGCCACTTCCGTGGATGGCGATGAGCTCGATGCGCTGGTCGAACGGCTGCTGGCCTTGCCGGCCGTGAAACAGGCGTTCTGGAGTCCCAGTACGACCGATTGATCAATTAGTAGCGCTGAACTTGCCGCGCAACCACTTCACCGGCCCGCCGATGAGCGGCAATTTCTGCCACAGCTCTTCAGCCGCATCCCAGTAGTCGCGGTGCTCGATGACCAGCCCCGCTGCATCGAAGCGCAAATGCGTCGCTCCCAGCACCGTGTAGAACCGGCCCTTGAGCCGGAACTCGAAACGCCAGGTGGCAAAGCCCTGTGCGCCCTGCCCCATGCGCTCCAGGATCACGAAGCGTGGCTCTTCCGTGGTCTCGAACATGTGCGCGAAGATGGCGCGGATGGAACGCAGGCCCTTGATGTCGTTGAAGGGATCTTTGAACAGGGCCTCTTGTGAATAAAATTCACCAATCCGTTCCAGGCTGCCGGGGTCCAGCGCGCCATACCAGTCCAGCAAACGGTCCAGGTGCTGCATGGTCAGCTCAACAGAAAACGCTGGAACAGGACGAAGCGCAGCCGGAACGGCAGCAGCCGCAGGATCTTCAGCCAGGCCGTGAAGCGCAGCGGGAAGTGGATCTCGAAGCGGCCCTCGGCAATGCCGCGCCAGATGGCGGTGGCGGCCTGTTGCGGGGTCTGGATGGCGGGCATGGGAAAGTCGTTCTTGTCGGTCAGGTCGGTCTTTACGAAGCCCGGATTGACCAGATACACGTTCAAACCCTTGGGCCGCAAATCACTATAAAGAATTTCCGCCAGATTGATCAGTGCGGCCTTGCCCGGCCCATACACGGTGGCCCCCGGCAGCCCCACATAACCGGCCACGCTGGCCACCAGCGCAATGCCGCCGCTGCCGCGCGCCAGCATGTCGGGCAAGGCCGCACCCAATGCCGAATAGACGCTGGCGACGTTGGTGCGCAGGGTGTGTTCGGCCTCGTCTTCCTGGACTTCCCAACTGCGCTCGGGACGATACTTGGCCGCACAAAAGACCAGCAGATCGACACCGCCGAAGGCTTCCACGATGCGCGCATGCTGGTCGCGCCAGGCATCATGGCAGAGCACGTCCAGCGGCGCGATGAAGGCATTCTTGTGGGCCGCCGCCACCTCTTGCAGCACATCGGCCCGGCGCGCCGAGAGTGCCACCCGGGCACCGGCCTGCAACGCCTGGCGGGCCAGCTCGGCGCCGATACCGCTGGAGGCGCCGACCAGCCAGATGCGCAGGCCGCGCAGGTCACTGACCGGTTGATTCATCGGACCAAACAACACGGCCGGGCGCGAGATCGGGGCGCGCTCGCCGGCGGCGCCGACAGCCTCCTTGGTCAAGGGCTTGGACTGGGTGTTCATACGCCCTCCTTGCGGAAGAACAGCGTGACCTGGCCCACTTCCACACCGAACTTGCTCATGCTGGTGCGGTTCATGAGGGTGCGCTCGTCCATCTGGTACATCCAGTCATCCATCTGGACTTCGTATTGCTTGTCATCGACCGGCAGCAGCAGCGTGTAATTCCAGTGCAGCGCATTGCCGGCCGTATGGCCGATGGCCTCGCCGATGACGTCACCGGCGCGTCCACGCCAACTGTTGTCGGGCTGGCGTACCAGGGTCCAGATGCGGGTCTGGGTCTGGCCATCGTCATAATGGAAACGCTCGTCCAGCGTGAGCGTATTGCCCTCCACGGTGCCGGTCACGACCACGTGAAAACGCCGCGCCACTTCGCCGCTGCGCTTCTGGAACATGCCCCAGGCTTCCGTGCGGCCCTTGAAGAAGACCGCCGGATCGAACACCGGTGTCTTGCCTGCATAGTCCGACAATTGTTGCGAGGCGCAACCGCCCAGCAGCACTGCCAGCAGCGCCAGTCCCAACCAGGTCCACAGGCGCGCGGGCAGGTCCCGGCGCATCAGCTTGGCATCCATGACTCACTCCTTTTGCAAGAGGAATTGCACCACATCGGTCTGGCCTTCATCGAAGCCGACTTCGCAGAACACGTAATACAGCTGCCACAGGCGGCGGAAGCGCTCATCGAAACCTTGCGCGGCGATGGTCTCGCGCTCGGACTGGAAGGCATCGTTCCAGCGACGCAGGGTCTCGGCATAGTCACGGCCAAAATGGAAACGGTCACGCGTGGCCAGGCCGGCACGCTGGGCGCAGCGCGAGAAACGCTCATGACTGGGCAGCATGCCGCCCGGGAAGATGAATTCGCGGATGAAGTCGGCACTGTCGCGATAGCGCTCGAAGACGGCCTCATCGATGGTGATCGACTGGATCAGCGCACGACCGCCGGGTTTCAGGCGCGCCGAGACGGTATCGAAATAGGTCTGCCAGAAGCGCTCGCCGACTGCCTCGAACATCTCGATGGAGACGATGGCATCGTATTGGCCGTCCAGATCGCGGTAGTCGCACAGTTCGAGATGCGCCAGATGCTCCAGTTGCTGATGGCGCATGCGTTCCTGAGCGAAGGCCAGTTGCGAGGGCGAGATCGTCACACCATGCACGCGGATGCCCAGGCGCGCTGCGTGTTCGGCAAAACCGCCCCAGCCGCAGCCGATTTCCAGGACGCGGTCCCCCGCGCGCAGGCCGAGCTGGTCGACGATGCGCTGGTACTTGGCGGCCTGGGCTGACACCAGGCTCTGGCCGGGCGCACTGAAGATGGCGGAGGAATAGGTCATCGTCGGGTCCAGCCACAGACGATAGAAATCATTGCCCAGGTCGTAGTGCGCATGGATGTTGCGACGGCTGCCGCTGCGTGTATTGGAGCGCAGCAGGTGACGCAGACGGTACCACAGCGAGGCCAGGCGTCCGCCCTCGACGGCGCTGGAAAGCGCCGCGCGGTTGCGCATGGCCAGGCGCAGCAGTGCGGCCAGGTCGGGGGTATCCACCCAGCCGTTGCCGTAGGCTTCACCAAAGCCGATGTCGCCGGCACGCAGGATGGCACCGCAGGCGCGCCAGTCGAGGATGCGCAGTTGCGCGCTGGGTGGCTGGCGCAGATCGCCGAAGGTCAGCGTGGTGCCGTGGGGCGTGATCAGTTCCAGGTGGCCGTGGTTGAGACGCTCGAGCATCGCCAGGAACAGGCGAGCCGAAATCGGTCCGGCACGACGGCCGGTAGTCTGCAATGCGGGGCTGCGGTTCACGATAGGGTTTCCTTTCCAGAAGAAGGTCCTGCGGCGGCGGCGCGCTCAGGCTTGCTGAACCAGGGCACGCGCTTGCGCCACAACAGCAAGGCCTGCCAGTGGATACGGGCGACCACGCCCAGGGTAAGCAGTGGCTGTGCACACAGCGCACCGAAGGCCGTGGCCGCAGTCAGGGGGTGCAAACGGCCACCGATGGAGGTACGCATCAGGGGTTGCAGGCCGCGTGTTGTCTGCGCAGGTTGGCCGTGGTCGTAATAATCGATGCCAACGAAGGCGGTATCGCCGCCGGCATCCGGATGTCGCAATTGATCGCGGAAGCGGAAGCGATAGAAGCCGCGCACTTCGCAGAACGGCGAGACGTGCATCAGCTTGTTGCAGACCAAGCGCGTGTGTTCATCGATGACACCCTGTTCGGGTGCCGAGAGCAGGTAGTGCTGGGTCTCGCCGAAGGTGTTGTTGACCTCGGCCAGCACGGCGCGCAGATGGCCCTCACGGTCGTGGCACAGGAAAAAGCTGACCGGATTGAAAACGAAGCCGAACAGGCGCGGAAAGGTCTGCAACCAGATCGTCCCATCGTGCGGCAAGCCTGCCTCTTGCAGATGCGCGCGTACCCAGTGCGACAGATCGCTGCCATCACGGGGACCATAGTCGCGCGTACGCACGCACATCGGACGGCGGCGATTTACGCCGAACCAGGCATTGCCGGTCTCGTTGAGGCGCGCCAGATCGAGACGCACGCAGAACACCGGATAGACAAACTTGTGCGGCACCGGGCGCAGGCGCTGGTGCATCACCTGTCCGCTCAGCAACAGCGCGGGCGCGTCAGTGCGGGAGGTCAGCGAAATAGTCATGGGGACGCCCAATCCGGCGTTACGCCGAAATCCTTGATTACACGCAGGGCCGATTTGAGGCCGTCTTCATGGAAGCCGTAACCCGTCCAGGCGCCGGCAAACCAGGCGCGATGCTTGCCCTGGATCTCGGGCAGGCGGCGCTGGGCATCGATGGCGGGCTGGTCGAAGACCGGATGCTCGTAATCGAAACGGCCCATCACGGTGGCCGGATGCGGTGGCTGCGGCGGGTTCAGCGTGAGCACGACGTCGGTCTTGCAGGGCAGGTCCTGCAGGCGATTCAACCAGTAGCTCACGCACACCGCACGGCTGCCATCGCCGTGACGCGAACCGAGGTAGTTCCAGGCCGACCAGACCTTGTCCAGGCGCGGCATGAGCGAGACGTCGCTGTGCAGCCAGGCGGTATTGGCCTGGTAGCGCACGGCCGCGAGCACCTGGTGCTCCTCGATGGTGGCGTCCTGCAGCAGGGCCAGGGTCTGGGGCGCGTGGGTGGCGAAGACCACGGCATCGAACTGTTCTTCGCGGGGTTCGGCACCGCCACTGCGCACCAGCACGCCCCGCTCGTTGCGGGTGACGCTGGCCAGACGACTGCCCAGGCGCACATCGTCCAGGGTGGCGGCGATGCGCCGCACGTACTCGCGCGAGCCGCCGCGCACGGTACGCCAGCGCGGACGGTTGTTGACCTGCAGCAGGCCGTGATTGATGCAGAAGCGCAAAAAGGTCGCCGCCGGAAAATCCAGGATGTCCGAAGGCGAACTGGACCAGATCGCCGCGGCCATCGGAATCAGATAGGCATCACCGAACAGGGCACCATAACCGCCCTCCTTGAGCAGTTGGCGCAGGCTCACCGGTCGGCCTTCGCAGGCGGCCAGGTTGGTATGGGCCGCACGATTGAAGCGCAGGATGTCACGCAGCATGCCCAGGAAAGACGGCTGCAACAGGCGCTGGCGCTGGGCGAAGACGGTATCGAGGTTGGTGCCGGCCCATTCGAAGCGCCCTTCATCCATCGACACGCCGAAGGACATGTCGGTGTCGTAGGTCTCGACCTTGAGCTCCTCAAACAGCGCAATCAGGTTGGGATAGGTCCAGTCATTGAAGACCAGGAAGCCGGTATCGACCGGGAAAGGCACACCCTCCGGGGCGATCTCCACCGTATTGGCGTGACCGCCCAGCGTGGGCGCGGCCTCGAACAGCACCACCTGATGCTTGCGCGCCAGCAGGTAGGCGCTGGCCAGGCCGGAAATGCCGGCGCCGATGACGGCGATGCGCTGTCCTGTGCCCGGCGCGTTGGCTGCTACGTCTGGAGTCATGAAAACTTGCCCGCCTATGTCTTTGTTATTGAAGTTCCGCCGTTGCCAGTCCGTGGGAAACCGTCCCCGCCCTGCTGGCCCGTGCTGCTTTGGTGACCGGGGCGGCGCCTTGTGGCCGGCCTTTTTGGCCTGTCGCGCCGCTTATTTGCTATTCATCCTTGATTTAGGTGCTAAGATTACTACCAAAGAAAAATAAAATCTACTAATTAGTAACTTAAACTACCAATGAGTATTTTCGGCAAACTGAGCTTCAAGGACCAAGCCTTCAAATTACGGGAGAACGCCATCCTGGATGCGGCCACGTCGGTACTGGGCAGCAAGGGCTATGACCTGATGACCATGGACGATGTGGCTGGTGCAGTGGGTATCTCCAAACCCAGCCTGTACAAGCATTTCAAGTCCAAGGAAGAGCTGATCGGCGAGACCATGCTGCGCCTCATCGATGGTGCCATCGACCAGTTGGCGGAGCTCGAACACATCGCCAGCCCGCGCGGCAAGCTCGAAGCGATGCTGGAATGGGCGCTGCGGGTGCGGCTGGAGGGCGGACTGCCGTTCCTGCCGTCCACCAGCGCGCATGTGCGCGAGATGCTCATGCGCAACGTCAAGTACGTCATGCGCGTGCTCAAGCTCAACGGCCAGCTGGAAAAGCTGGTGAAGGAAGCGCAGAAGAATGGGGAGCTCGATGCCGCCCTGCCCAGCGACGTGGTGTTGTACAGCTACTACGCACGCACCTGTGACCCGGCGGTGGATTACCTGCAGAAGTTCAGCAAGATGAGCGATGACGAGATCGTGAAATACATGCTGCACGTGGCCTTCAACGGTTTCACGCGCTGACGTGCACAGCCGCCGTGCTCGAGGGCGGCTGTGCCCTTGCCTGACTTACAAGCCGTAGCAGCGCGCCGCCGTCGCGCCCCATAGCTGTTCGCTTTGCGCTTCCGACAGACGGGTGGCCGCCCACTCGCGCAGCACGCCGGCCACCGTGGCATAGGAGGCGGCCAGCAGGCACACCGGCCAGTCCGAGCCGAACATCAGGCGCTGCGGCCCGAAGGCTTCCAGCGCGGTATCCAGGCACAACACGATATTGTCGTAATCCTTCTGTCGCAATCCGCGCAGCCAATCCGCCTCGGTCACCAGCCCCGACAACTTGCAGGCCACATGCGGCATGGCGGCCAGTGCACGCAACTGGCGTTTCCAGTCGCTGAAGGAAGCTTCATTTCGTCCGAAATCCGCCAGGGCCGGCTTGCCCAGGTGATCCAGCACCAGCCAGTGGCGGTCATGGCGTGCGCAGAAAGCCTGCACCTCCGGCATCTGCCTGGCGTAGACCAGCACGTCATAGACCAGTCCCTGCTGCTGCAACCATTGGATGCCGGCATTGAAGGCCGGGGCCTCGACGAAGGCCGTGACGTCGGCTTCATCCTGGATCTGGTGACGCAGTCCGACCAGCTTGTCCCGCCCCCACTGCGCCACATTGGCGGCCAGGTGGGGCGAAGAGATGTCTTCCCAGCCCACCACACCGGCAATGCGATGGTCGGCGCGCGCCAGATCCAGCAGGAAGCCGGTTTCTTCGCGTCCGGCGCGGGCCTGCACGGCAATCGAGCCCTGCAAGCCTTCGGCCGCCAGGACCGGATGCAGTTGCCCGGGCAGGCGATCACAGGCCAGCAGTTCCATGCCCTTGCCGATCCAGAGATAGTCGTCGGCGCGATAGCGCCAGAAATGCTGATGAGCGTCGATGCGGAGGGGTTTCATGATGCAGTCTCGGGAGGGGGAGGAGAATGAGGGCATCCACATTTCCCGGTTTTTTTCTGGCTGAAAAACGCGGGAACGGGAAATGAAAAACGCGGGCGCCGCAAGCGCGCGGCGCCCCTGATCTCCCCGGACCCTGCCGGGGAAACCGGTGAACGCAAGATCCGATCAGTCGTACAGCACGGCCTTGATCTTGGGATCGTCGATGTTGCTCTTGTCGTACCAGTAGAAACCGGTATCGATGATCTTGGGCAGCTTCTCGCCCTTGATCGCCTTGACCGCCGCTTCCACGGTCTTGTAGCCGATGCCGACCGGGTTCTGGGTGATGGCGCCGGCCATGATGCCTTCGCGGATCGCATCCGTCTGCTGCTTGCCGGAGTCATAGCCGATGATGATGATCTTGCGCTTCATCTCCCTCACGCCATTGACCACGCCGATGGCCGAACCTTCGTTGGTACCGAAGATGCCCTTGATCTTGGGATAAGCCTGCAGGATGGACTTGGTCACTTCAGTGGACTTGAGCTGGTCGCCCGCGCCGTATTGCACGCTGACCACCTTGATCTTGGGATAGCTGGACTTGATGCGCTCCAGGAAGCCATCGCGGCGGTCCACACCGGTACGGCTGGTCTGGTCGTGCGCGACCACGGCGACTTCACCTTCCTTGCCGATGAGCTCGGCCATCTTGTCGGCGGCCAGGGCCGCGGCGGCGCGGTTGTCAGTGGTGGCGGTGGTGACGGGGATGTCGCTGTCCACGCCCGAGTCAAAGGCCACCACCGGGATCTTGGCGGCTTGTGCCTTCTTCAGCAGGGGGATGGCGGCCTTGCTGTCCAGGGCGGCAAAGCCGATGGCCTGAGGCTTCTTGGCCAGGGCGGCGGAGAGCATGTCGATCTGCTTGTCGACCATGGCTTCGGTTTCCGGACCTTCGAAGGTGACCTTCACCTTCAGGTCGCGGCCGGCCTGGTCGGCACCGGCTTTGACGGCCTGCCAGAACTGGTGCTGGAAGCCCTTGGAAATGAGCGGCACATAGATTTCCTGCGCCTGCGCAGCCGAAGTGCCGACGGCGAAGGCCAGACCCAGGGCAGCGGCCAGTAACTTGTTCTTGAACACGGTACGTCTCCTTTTGTTATCGATGATGGAGTGCCGGAAATGGCGCTTCCGGCGGGGCTTGCGTTGCTACGTTTAAATCATGTCATGCGCTTGCGCCCCTGGCTCAGGCACGGCGGCGGCGCAGAATATCCAGATACACGGCCAGGATGATGATCACGCCGGTGACCACCGTCTGCCACTCCTGCGCCACCGACATGATGCGCAGGCCATTGACCAGCACGCTCATGATGAAGGCGCCGATGATGGTCCCCAGGATGGTGCCGGTACCGCCCGAGAGCGAGGTACCACCGATCACCACGGCGGCAATCGCATCGAGCTCGTAACCCTGGCCCAGAGCGGGCTGCGCCGAATTGAGGCGGGACGCGATGATGAGTCCGGCAATGCCGCAGATGGCCCCCGAGAAGGTGTAGACCGCCACCTTCCAGAAATCCACCTTCACGCCCGACAGGCGCAGCGCTTCCTCGTTGCTGCCCAGCGCAAAGGTATAGCGGCCAAAGACGGTCTTGTTGAGGATGATGGAGGCGGCGATGGCCACGATGAAGAGGATCAGCACGGCGTTGGGAATCGGCAGCGAAGGGATCAGGTCGCCGATGAGCGAATCCTGGGCGATGGACGAGAAGCCCTCGGTATCGTTGAAATAGATCGGACGGGTACCGGAAATCACCAGGGACAGACCCTTCAACAACATCATCATGCCCAGCGTGGCGATGAAGGGCGGCACCTTGAGCTTGGCGATCACCATGCCCGAGACCCAGCCCGAGAGTGCGCCGAAGAAGATGGCCGCTGCGATGCCCAGCGGCAGCGGCATGCCCCAGTTGGTCAGCACCACGCCGGCCATGACGGCGCAGAAGGTCATCATGGTCCCCACCGAGAGGTCGATGCCGGAGGTGATGATGACGTAGGTACAGGCAATGGCCAGCACGCCGTTGACGGCGGTGGATTGCAGGATGCTGACCAGGTTGTCCACCTCCATGAAGTTGGGCGAGGCGAAGCTGAAGAACAGGATCATCAGCATCAGACTGGCAAAGGCCAGCAGTTTCTGGCGCGCCGCCGGGTTGAACAGGCGGGCGCGCAGGCCCGTGGGGGAAGCGTTGTTGGTCATGGTGGATGCGGAGGTGGCGGAGTGGATATTGTTTGCCATGATCGGTCTGTCTCTCTTGTAGGGTCTGGATGCGCGGCCGGTCTTGTTACGCCACGGCCGACACGCGCTGCGTGGCCAGCTGCATGATGTTTTCCTGCGTGGCCTCGGCGCGCGCGAGCTCACCGGTGATGCGGCCTTCGCACATGACCAGGATGCGGTGGCTCATGCGCAGCACCTCGGGCAGCTCGGAGGAAATCATCACGATGGCCTTGCCCTGTTCGGCCAGGGCATCGAGCAGTTTGTAGATCTCGCTCTTGGCGCCGATGTCGATGCCGCGCGTGGGCTCGTCGAAGAACAGGATGTCGCAGTCGCGCAGCAGCCACTTGGCGATCACGATCTTCTGCTGGTTGCCGCCCGAGAGCAGGCGCGCCTGCTGTTGCACCGAGGGTGTCTTGATGGCCAGCTGGCGCACGTAACCCTGCGCTGCGTCACGGATGGCACGCTGGTCCATGAAGCCCGCTCTGGTAAAACGTCCCATGCTGGAGAGCGCGATATTGGCCTGCACGTCCATGCCCACGGCCAGTCCGAAATGCTTGCGGTCTTCCGACAGATAACCGATGCCATGCGCGACCGCATCGGCGGGTTGGCGGATCACCGCCTTGCCGCCGTGGATGATGATCTCGCCCGACTCCAGCGGATCGGCACCGAAGATGGCGCGCGCCACTTCCGTGCGGCCCGCGCCCATGAGTCCGGCGAACCCGAGGATCTCGCCCCGGCGCAGCTTGAAGCTGACGTCACGGATGGCGCGACCACGATTCAAGCCGCGCACTTCCAGCACCACTTCATTGCCGGAAGTATCGGGCGGCATGCGCTGTTCGCCATCGAGGGCGCGGCCCACCATCATGGAGATGATGGTATCCATGGAGGTGCCCTGCATCGGCACGGTGGCGATGTACTTGCCATCGCGCATGACGCTGACGCGATCGGCGATCTGACGCAATTCGTCCATCTTGTGCGAGATGTAGACGATGCCCACGCCCTGCGCCTGCAGGTCGCGGATGATGCGGAAGAGCTCGGCGATCTCGGCATTGTTCAGAGCCGCCGTCGGTTCATCCATGATGAGCACGCGCGAATCGAAGGACAGCGCCTTGGCGATCTCCACCATCTGCTGGCGGGCCACGCTCAAGTCGCCCACCGGCGTGCGCGGGTCCATGTCCAGGCGCATGCGGGAGAAGATGGCGGCGGCCTGGCGGTTCAACTGGTCTTCATCGATGATGAGGCCGAAGCCCTTGCGCGGTTCGCGTCCGATGAAGATGTTCTGGGCGGCGGAAAGGTGGTTCATCAGGTTCAGTTCCTGATGGATGATGCCGATGCCCAGGGCCTGGGCCTGGCGCGGTTCGCGGATGTCCACCGGCTTGCCGTCAAGCAGGATGTCGCCGCTGTCACGCTGATAGACGCCGGAGAGGATCTTCATCAATGTGGACTTGCCGGCGCCGTTCTCGCCCATCAGGGCGTGGACCTCGCCGGCCACCAGTTCGAACTGGCAATTATCCAGCGCCAGCACGCCCGGAAAGCGCTTGCTGACATTGCGCAGGGCGATCACCGGTGTGGCCGATGCCGTCGCCGCTACGCGGGCTTGTGTCTCGTGTTCTTGCTGCATGCTCACCTCGGATGTGGATGCACTGCTGGCCGGATTGGCTCCTGACCATCGTTTGCACGACTCTGCGGTCGCTGTTTTTCGGTGCTGCCTGAATGGCGTACTGCTTACTCTACCGTCTTGCGAAAAACCTGGAAAGCCATTGACTGGCCCTCACCGGAGCTTGCCGTCGCGCACACTCAATCCTGCTGCGCGGCCAGGTCGAAGATGCGGGTCATCGGCACCCATTTCTCTCCGGCCGAGGTCCATGGCGTGGGCGCCTGGAAGCGCCACATCAGTTCTTCCCACGCGCGGACCCTGGGGTCGCTCTGGCTGGCTTGCGCCATGGCGGCGGCATCGAAGACGGCGTCATCGGTTTCCATCACCATCACCATGCGTGTACCCAGGCGATAGATGTCCATGCCGGTTACGCCCTGCCGGTGCAGATGCGTGGCGATCTCGGGCCAGATGCGGCGGTGATGCTGTTCATACTCGGCGATGAGCGCGGGGTCATCCTTGAGATCCAGGGCCAGAACGGTACGCATGGCGGCCTCAGGTCAGGGCGCGGTCGAGATGGGTATAGCCCCCATCGACGAAGACCCATTGCCCGGTGGTATGCGAGGAACGTCCCGAGAGCAGGAACACCGCCATGTCGGCCATTTCCTCGGAGGTGGTGAAACGCTTGCCCAGCGGGATCTTGCTGGTGATGGCATCGAGTTTCTCCTGGGGATGCTCGAAGGTGGCGATCCATTTCTCGTAGAGCGGGGTCATCACTTCGGCAGGGATGAGGGCATTGACGCGCACGCCATCGTCGCGCAGAGCGGCGGCCCATTCGCGCGTGAGCGACAATTGCGCGCCCTTCGATGCGCAATAGCCGCTGGTATTGCCCTGCCCCGTGACGGCCGTCTTGGAGGAGACATTGAGGATGGCACCGCGCGTGGCCTTGAGGTGGGGCACGCAATAATGCGCCATCACGTAATAGTGGATCAGGTTGCGTTCCAGCGAGGCGACAAATTCATTGCGCCCGGCATCCAGACCCACACTGTCATTGACCCCGGCATTGTTGACCAGGCCATCGAGACGGCCGAAGCGCCGCACGGTCTCGGCAACGGCCTCGCCGCAGGCTGCCTCGTCCTGCAATTCCAGCTGGAACAGGGCGGCAAGCGGCTGCAGACCGGTCAGGCGGCTCCAGAACTGCGGCTCTGGTGCGCTGCGCGCAAACACCACGGGAATGGCGCCCTCGGCCGCCAGCTGCAGGCTGATCGCTCCGCCGATGCCGGAGGCGCCACCGGTCACGATGACTACCTTCTCTTGCAGGTTCAAATCCACATCAGTCTCCGTTTTCGTTCTTTTCGTTCATCTTGCAATGGCAATGTCTGCCTTAATCCCGGAAGCGGTACTGCTCCAGTGAAGCAGGCTTCATTTCGATCGAAAACCCCGGCAAGGCGGGCGGCATGTAGGCCGCGTTGCGGATCACGCAGGGATCGACGAAGTGCTCGTGCAGGTGGTCCACGTATTCGGTCACGCGCCCGTCCTTGCTGCCGGAAATGCAGAGGTAGTCGATCATCGACAGGTGCTGCACATATTCGCACAGGCCCACGCCACCGGCATGCGGGCAGACGACCTTGCCGTACTTGGCGGCCATGAGCATGACGGCCAGGATTTCATTGACGCCGCCCAGGCGACAGGAATCGATCTGCACCACATCGATGGCATCGCGCATGATGAACTGCTTGAAGAGCACGCGGTTCTGGCACATCTCGCCGGTAGCGACCTTGACCGCACCGATGCCCGCGCGGATCTTGCGATGGCCTTCCACGTCATCCGGGCTGGTCGGTTCCTCGATGAACCACGGTTGCGCGAAGGCCAGTTGATTGACCCAGTCGATGGCCTGATCCACTTCCCAGACCTGATTGGCATCGATCATCAGATTGCGCTCCGGCCCCAACACTTCACGGGCGATGCGCACGCGCCGCTTGTCGTCTTCGAGATCGCGGCCAACCTTGAGCTTGACGTAGTTGAAGCCCTGGTCGACGGCTTCCTGGCACAGTCGCCGCAGCTTGGCGTCGTCATAGCCGAGCCATCCGGCCGAGGTGGTGTAGCAGGGATAGCCGTCCTGTTCCAGCGTGCGCAGGCGCTCGGCCTTGCCGGCCTCTTTTGCGCGCAGCAGCGCCAGCGCTTCGTCCGGGGTGATGCAATCGGTGATGTAGCGGAAGTCGATGGTGCGCACCAGCTCCTCGGGCGTCATGTCGGCCACCAGTTTCCACACCGGCTTGCCGACCGCCTTGGCCCACAGGTCCCAGGCGGCATTGACCACCGCGCCGGTAGCCAGGTGGATGGCCCCCTTGTCCGGACCGATCCAGCGCAGCTGACTGTCGGAGGTGACATGGCGCCAGAAGCGCCCCATGTCGGCGGCAATCCAGTCCAGCTCCAGGCCCACCACCAGGTGCTCCATGGCACGGATGGCGGCGCAGCAGATCTCGTTGCCACGGCCGATGGTGAAGGTCAGGCCGTGACCCTTGAGTTGTTCATTGTCGGTGTCGAGGATGACATAGGCGGCCGAATAATCCGGATCCGGATTCATCGCATCGGACCCATCCAGCGATTGCGAAGTAGGAAAGCGCACGTCCAGCACGCGCAGGGCAGTGATCTTGGTCATCAGTCTCTAACGTGGATGCCGGGGCGCCAAGGGGCTGCCGTCGGCCGGGCGGTCCGTGGCGGACGGCCCAGGGTGATCGTCTCCGGGGCCGGGCCCCTTTTTTGATTTCTCTCACAAATAAAATTTCATTTCATCTGTGAGTGACAGAGCATAACCCCGATTATCCTCCCAATGCAGGGCTGTCCCGATGAAGTTTCCGCGCCGATCGATATCGATTTCGTGATGACGATGCCGCATCAAGAGGTCATTCATGAAAATTTATTTTACAAATAAAATGGTTTTTTCATCAAAATCCCCTACAATCCGGCCCCATCAACCGCCCGCTTTTGCGATCTTGCGACCATTGCACCAGAACGCCATGCCCAGAACCCGGAAACTCCATCCCGCCGAAGCCCCTGCCGTGCAGACCGCCGCCGACCACGAGGAGGAAAGCGCCAGTGGCAAGACGCGCTACGCCGCGCCGGCGCTGGACAAGGGCCTGGACATCCTGGAGTTGCTGAGCCGCTCGGAGCAGATGCTGACCCTGAACCAGATTTCCCGGCAACTGGGGCGCAGCGTCAACGAGATCTTCCGCATGGTGGTCACGCTGGAACAGCGCGGCTATCTGGTGGCCGACAACGACCATTACCGGCTCTCGCTGAAACTGTTTGAACTGGCGCACCATCATCAACCGATCCGCTCGCTGGTCAGCACTGCCCTGCCCCACATGCGCGAGCTGGCCAATCGCTCGATGCAGTCGACCCATCTGACGGTCTATGAAGCCGGTCGGGTGATCGTGGTGGCACAGGTCGACAGTCCCGAGCGCTGGGCCTTCGGGCTGAAGGTCGGTGCGCTGGTGAGCCTGACCGATACCGCCTCGGGCCATGTGCTGCTGGCGTTTCGCGACCAGGCCGAGCGCGCCAGCATGCTGGCTGCGCACGTGCGCATGGATGGTGAACAGGAAATCGAGACGGCGCAGTTGATGCGCCAGATCGAGGACACGCGCAAACGCGGTCACTCGCGCATGGAAAGCCGCCAGATCCGGGGGGTGATCAACCTGTCCTATCCGGTCATGGGCGCCAACGACCGCATGCTGGCGGCCTTGAACGTGCCCTATATCGAACGCATCGACAAGAAGGTCAATCCCAGCCTGGACGAGGTGCAAGGCATCGTCCAGGAAATATCGGCGCGGCTGTCGCGGCTGATGGGGGATTCAAGTTTCGGGTCCTGAGGACGGACCCGAGGCAAGGCCTCAGCCGGCGAAGCGCACTTCCGGCAGGCCGCGCACACCAGGCAACGGCACGCTGAACAAGGCACCGGCCAGCTTGTCTTGGGCGCGTTGTCCGGCGCTCATGCCTTCGTGGGCGGTGGTCACGAACAGGGTAGCAAAGTCGGCACCGCCGAACGCCACGCAGGACGGCTGCGCGGTGGGCACATCGATGATGCGGTCGATCCTGCCGTCAGGGGCAAACCGCACCACGCGCGCACCACCCCACTGGGCGTTCCAGACGTAACCATCGGCGTCGACGGTGGAACCATCGGGGCCACCCGGCTGCCCGGACAGATCGGCGAAGAGGCGCGCATTGGAGACGGCGCCGCTGTCGGTGTCGTAGTCACACACCATGATCTTGCCGGCCATGGAGTCGCAGTGATACATCAGCCTGCCATCGAGGCTGAAGCAGATGCTGTTGGAAATGGCGATACCAGGCAGGGCCAGGCGTTCCAGGCTCAGGTCGGCATTCAAGCGATAGAAGCTGGCGATGGGCGCGCGGCCGGCGTCTTCATTCAAGGTCCCGAAAACGAAACGGCCCTGGCGGTCGCAGCGGCCATCATTGAGGCGCGTGGTCGGCAGATCGCCTTCGATGCGGCAGATCGGACTGATGCTGCCGGTGTTCAGGTCGAAGAAGGCCAGGCGCGATTCCAGTCCGATCAGAAGACGCTGCGCTTCGGCCGTGAAGGCAAAGCAGCACAGGCGTTCCGGCATGCCCCAGCTGCGCGTGGCACCACTGGCCGGATCATGGTTCCACAAGCGGGATGCGTGGATATCGGTCCAGAAGACCGTCTGCGAGCGCTCGCACCAGAGCACTCCTTCGCCCAGTTCATGATGTCCGTCAACCAGCAATTGCGCATTCATCGGGGTTCCGCCTGCAAATCAAATAAATGAAAAAATGAAAAAATGAAATAAATTAAATAAACAATATAGATAGTTTGAATGGCGCAATCAACCATGCACCACCAAGACAAAAAAGGGTGGGCTTGCGCCCACCCTCAACTACATCAAGACCACCTCAGGAAGGATTACAGATACTGCTGTTCGTTACATCAGAACGAGTGGGCGATACCGAAGTAACCACCGGTCTGCTTCAAGCCGGAAACGCCGTTGTCGGCACCGTTTTCCAGGACGTGACCAGCGCCAGTGCCGTTACGCACGGTGCCCACGTCGACGTACAGCAGGGTACGCTTGGACAGGAAGTAGTTCACGCCAGCCATGTACAGGTTGGCCGTGCCGCCGCCATTGCCCACGCCGGAAGAACTGACCGAAGCGTTGTTGGCATTGACGTGGAACCAGGAAGCGACCAGTTGCAGTTGCGAGGTCACGTCATAGTTGGCGCCGATCCAGTACTGGTTGGCACGGCTCGGGGCACCTGCCGCGGCATTGGGCGCACGCAGGTTTTCGTAGCCGACGAACATCTTGAGCTTGTCGATCTTGTAGGTACCGCCCAGGATCAGTTCCTTGGAGTGGCTCCAGACGTTGGTGTAGTCGCCGTTGGAATCACGGATCACGTCATAGATGGCGCGCAGTTCCAGGCCGTTCTTCTGGTAGGCCACCGAGATGCCGTCCTTGCGACCATCGCTGTTGCCAGTGTTGGTCACGCCGCCGTTGAACGAACCGGCCTTTTCACCCAGGCTGGTCTGCAGATTGACGGTGAAACCAGCCATGTCGGGGCTGTTGTACTCGATGATGTTGGAAGCACCCGGCCAGTTGCGGCCGTTGACCAGGGTCACGGTACCGATGGCTTGCTGGCCGGTCGGATCCAGATACCAGATGTCATTGTTGATGAACAGGTTCTTGCCGAACTTGATGGAACCGGCGGTGGCCGAGGACAGACCGACGTAGGAACGACGGTTGAACAGGGCATTGTTGCTGGTGTCGGTGCCGTTGAGGGCGCCCTTGGTCGAATTGAAACCGGATTCGATCAGGAAGAAGGCATTGTTACCGCCGCCCAGGTCTTCCGTGCCCTTGAAGCCGATCATGCTGGTGCCCCATTGATTGTTGGCGGCGCTCCACTTGGAACCTTGACCGTTGGTACCGGCATTGGTCTGGAAGTCGACACCGGCCACGACACGGCCGTAAATGGTGACACTGCTTTGCGCCTGCGCCTGTGCCGAGAACGCTCCCATGAGCGCCAGCGCGCACAGGGTCTTTGCTCCAATAAAGGATGGCTTCACTTGCTTCATGAATAGTCTCCGTGGATATTGCCGTTTAAAATTTTTTTCGTCGGTGGGCTTGGCCGTGCAGCGTTGCACTTCAGACCCCTGGGTCCTGACGGACCCCTGACAGTCTCCCAACTTGTTGTTTTGATGCTGCCCGACCGTCTTCTCTTTCATCCCGTAGCTGCGCTGGTTGTCTCCTGTACAGCCCGGAATGTGGCTAGATACTAAGTATTCAGTTCATGTCTTTCCAATGAAATCTTTAGCAATTCCGATATGCGATTTGATATCATCAATTCCTAATAAAAAACGATTGATAAAATTTAGAACCCATTTCGTAAATAGGCGTGAGTGCCTATTTACGAAATGGGTTCTAAAAACCGTCCCCGGAGACTTATGAAAAACAGTGACCCGAACTGGTTTCTGCGGGCGCGATTGAAGACCCGTCAGCTGCTTCTGCTGATCGCTCTCGACGACACCCGCAACATCCACCGCGCCGCCAGCGAGCTGAACATGACGCAGCCGGCTGCTTCCAAGCAACTCAAGGACCTCGAGGACATGCTGGGCGTGTCCCTGTTCGAGCGCCTGCCGCGCGGCATGCGGCCCACCATCTATGGCGAGGCCATGATCCGCCATGCGCGCATGGCCCTGACCAGCCTGTCCAAGGCGCATGAAGACATCGTGGCCCTGAAATCGGGCCTCTCCGGCCAGGTCGACGTGGGCGTGATCCTCTCGCCGGGCATGGCTCTGCTGCCTCCGGCCATCGCACGGGTCAAGGAACAGGCGCCGATGTTGCGCATCGGCGTAGAGGTGGAAAGCAGCAACATCCTGCTCTCGCGCCTGCTGCACGGGGAGCTGGACTTCATCATCGGTCGCATCCTGGACGAAGAGGCCCGTGGCGGCCTGCTCTATGAAGAGCTGGCCGATGAGCCCGTGTGCGCCGTGGCCCGCGTGGGCCATCCCTTCCACACCCGTACCGACCTGAGCCTGGCTGACCTGGCCAGCGAAGCCTGGATCATGGCGCCCAAGGGCAGCATCCTGCGGGCACGCTGCGACCAGATGTTCCGTGAGCAAGGCCTGGCGCCGCCCTCCAACGTGGTCGACACTACCGCCATCCTCTTCATCACCAGCCTGTTGCAGCAGACCGATTTCATCTACGCAATGCCCACCGAAGTGGCACGCTACTACACCCAGGCACGCCTGATGGATATCCTGCCCATCGAACTGCCCTGCCGCATGGCCGGCTTCGGCATCATCACGCGCCAGGACAACCTGCTCTCGCCCGGGGCCAACCTGGTCCTGCAGGCGATCCGCGAAGTGGCGAAGATGATTTACTGATTCCCCCGCCTGCCCGGGCATGTGCCATGCCGGGGTCGGTTTGCTGCGCCGAGTTTTATTAAGAAATGTAAGGTAACGTAAGACTCTCTGAAATCGGGCGACAACGCGGCACCAAAAACAAAATCACACCGCAAAAAAACTTTAAAAAACGCGGCTAAAAAACAACACCCCACGCGCGCAAAAAACTAAGTTTTTTCAAGCTGTCATACAGCTTTTTCCGGAAACTCTCCAGGTTACCTCCCGCTTCCAAACTCTTTTAGCGTTTGCGCAAAATTTGCGCAAAAAAAAAGAGTCGCCATTGGGCGACTCTTTCTGGTCCGCAGCGCAGGCGCGCATCGTCAAACCTGTCACACCCAACCGGCGTCGACGATGAATTCCTGCGCGGTGCACATGGCGCTATCGTCGGCGGCCAGGAACAGCACCATGCGTGCCAGGTGCCAGGGCAACAGATCGCCCTGCAGGCACTGGTTGCGGGCGATCGCCTTCTTGCCCTCTTCATCCAGCCACAGCTTGATCTGGCGTTCGGTCATGACCCAGCCCGGTGTCACGGTATTGACGCGGATCTTGTGCGGGCCGAGGTCGCGCGCCAGGCCGCGTGTCAGGCCCAGAGTCGAGGCCTTGGCCGTGGTGTAGACCGGGAAGCCGCCACTGGACTGATGCCAGCTGATGGAGCTGAAGTTGATGATGGAACCGCCGCCACGGCGCTTCATGCCTTCCACCACCGACTGCACCGCAAAGAAGGACGGACGCTGGTTGATGGCGATGCGATCGTTCCAGTACTCCAGCGTCACTTCTTCCAGCGTGTGACGCTGGTCATTGGCGGCATTGTTGACCAGCACGTCGAAGTCGCCCAGTTGCGCTTGCAGCTCGGCGATGGTGGCCTGGAAGGCCGGGATGTCACGCAGGTCGCATTGACGGAACAGCGGCTTGGGGTGACCGGCCGCCGCCACGTCATTGCACAGCGCTTCGCTGGCCTCGGTGGCGATATCGACGAAGGCCACATGCGCACCTTGTTGCGCAAACGCTTCGACAATGGCCGCACCGATGCCGGTGCCGCCGCCGGTGATGAAGACGCGCTTGCCCTTCAGGCTGGGGAAGTGCGCCAGTTGTACGTTCTGGGGAGTAGTGCTCATGAAGTGTCCTTGCTGGCCGGTGCGCGCACAAGGCGCGACACCGGCATCACGATGAAGGGAGGAAGATCAGTGCGAATGCTTGGGCACGGCAGCACCACGGCAGCCGACCAGGAAGTCGAAGTCGCAACCTTCGTCAGCCTGCAGCACGCGGTCCACATACAGGGACTGGTAGCCGCCGACCATCTCGGGCTTGCGTTCGGCCAGCAGCTTGGCGCGCTCGGCCAGGCGGCGCTGCATCTCTTCCTCGCTGATGTCCAGCTGCAGCTTGCCTGCGTAGGCATCCAGCTCGATGAAGTCGCCATCCTGGACGATGCCCAGCGGGCCGCCGGCAGCGGCTTCCGGTGCCACGTGCAGGATCACGGTGCCATAGGCGGTGCCGCTCATGCGCGCGTCCGAAATGCGGACCATATCCTTCACGCCGGTGGCCAGCACCTTGGGCGGCAAGCCCATGTTGCCCACTTCGGCCATGCCGGGGTAACCCTTGGGGCCGACGTTCTTCATCACCAGCACGCAGCTGGCATCCACATCCAGATCGGGATCGTTGATGCGTTCCTTGTAATGAGCGAAGTCCTCGAAGACCACCGCGCGGCCGCGATGCTTCATCAGTTCAGGGGTGGCTGCCGAGGGCTTCAGGACCGCACCGCGCGGCGCCAGGTTGCCGCGCAGGATGCAGATGCCGCCGTCTTCGATGAGCGGCTTGGCCAGCGGGCGCACCACTTCATCGTTGTAGATCGGGGCGTCCTTGACGTTGTCCCACATGGTCTGGCCGTTGACGGTCAGGGCATCCTTGTGCGGCAGCAGGTCGGCTTCGCCCAGGCGGCGCAACACGGCAGGCAGGCCGCCGGCATAGTAGAACTCTTCCATCAGGTAGCGACCGGAGGGTTGCAGATCGACGATGGTCGGGGTGCCACGTCCGATGCGGGTCCAGTCTTCCAGTTCCAGATCCACGCCGATGCGGCCGGCGATGGCCTTGAGGTGGATCACCGCATTGGTGGAGCCGCCGATGGCGGCATTGGTGCGGATGGCATTCTCGAAAGCCTTGCGGGTCAGGATCTTGGACAGGGTCAGGCCTTCCCAGACCATGTCGACGATGCGCATGCCGGAGAGGTGCGCGAGAACATAGCGGCGCGCATCGACGGCGGGGATCGCCGCATTGTGCGGCAGCGACACGCCCAGCGACTCGGCCATGCAGGCCATGGTCGAGGCGGTGCCCATGGTGTTGCAGGTACCGGCCGAACGCGACATGCCCGCTTCGGCGGCCATGAAGTCATGGATGGTGATTTCACCGGCCTTGACCTGTTCCGACAGCTGCCAGACCACGGTGCCCGACCCGATATCGCGGCCCTGGTGCTTGCCGTTCAACATCGGACCACCGGTCACGACGATGGCCGGCACGTCACAGCTGGCCGCGCCCATCAGCAGGGCCGGGGTGGTCTTGTCGCAGCCGGTGAGCAGCACCACGGCGTCGATGGGATTGCCACGGATCGATTCTTCCACGTCCATGCTGGCCAGGTTGCGAGTCAGCATGGCGGTGGGGCGCAGGTTGGATTCGCCGTTGGAGAACACCGGGAACTCCACCGGGAAGCCACCGGCTTCGATGATGCCGCGGCGCACATGTTCGGCGATCTTGCGGAAGTGGGCATTGCAGGGCGTCAGTTCCGACCAGGTGTTGCAGATGCCGATGACTGGCTTGCCCTGGAACTCGTGGTCGGGGATGCCCTGGTTCTTCATCCAGCTGCGGTACATGAAACCGTTCTTGTCGGCGGTACCGAACCAGCCGGCCGAGCGCAGGGTGCGGCTCTTGTCTTTTTTGTCGCTACTCATTGTTGAATTCCTGAATGACAGAAAACGAAGGATCTGGAAAACCGCTTGCTGCCGAATGCAAAAGGCGGGCGCCAGGCCCGCCTTGCTTGATCCGGATTACTTGTTCTTGTTGTAGACGTCGAAGCACACGGCCATCAGCAGGACCAGGCCCTTGATCATCTGCTGGTAGTCGATGCCGATGCCCATGATGGACATGCCATTGTTCATCACGCCCATGATGAAGGCGCCGATGACTGCGCCCATGACCTTGCCCACGCCGCCCGAGGCCGATGCGCCGCCGATGAAGCAGGCCGCGATCACGTCCAGCTCGAAGCCCAGGCCAGCCTTGGGAGTGGCGGTGTTCAGACGTGCCGCGAAGATCAGACCGGCCAGTCCCGCCAGCACGCCCATGTTGACGAAGGTGAAGAAGGACACGCGTTCGGTCTTGATACCCGACAGCTTGGCCGCCTTTTCATTGCCGCCCACGGCATAGACGCGACGGCCCAGGGTGGTGCGGCTGGTGACGAAGGTATAGAAGACCATCAGCGCGAACATGATGATGAGCACATTGGGCATGCCGCGATAGGTCGACAGCAGATAGCTGAAGGCGATGATGGCCGCAGCAAAGACACCATTCTTGAGCAGGAAGAACGCCGCCGGTTCATCTTCCATACCGTGCTTGGTCTGCTTGCGGCGGCCATGCAGCTTGACCAGGATCAGCACCACGGCCGCGACCACGCCCACCACCAGCGAGGTGGTACGGAAGGTGGTGCTGCCGGTCAGCTCGGGAATGAAGCCCGAGGACAGCATCTGGAAAGTCTGCGGGAAGGGGCCCAGGGATTGACCCTGCAACAGCGCCAGTGCCATGCCCTTGAAGACCAGCATGCCGGCCAGGGTGACGATGAAGGACGGGATCTTGAAGTAGGCGATCCAGTAACCCTGCGCCGCGCCGATCAAGCCACCGGCGATCAGGCAGACGATGGAGGCCGGCACGAAGCCCCAGCCGTAGTTCACCATCAGCACGGCGGCCAGTGCGCCGACCAGACCCACCACCGAGCCCACTGACAGGTCAATGTGGCCGGCCACGATCACCATCAGCATGCCCAGCGCCATGATGACGATGTAGCTGTTCTGCAGGACCAGGTTGGTCAGGTTCAGCGGACGCATCAGCGTGCCGTCGGTCATGATCTGGAAGAAGGCCATGATGGCCACCAGCGACATCAGCATGCCGTATTCGCGCATGTTGTTCTTCAGGAAGCTGCCGTAATCCTTCTTCTCGACGGCGCCGCTGGCGACGGCCGGTTTCTTGCTCATGTCAATGCTCTCCATTGTCTTGCTCCTCGGGTGCTCTCTGGTCTTGATGGACTTTATGGGTGTTGCCGCCGGTTTGGCTCCGGCTTGATGGTTTGCGTTCAGGCAGCCTGGGACAGGCCCGGGTCATCGATGCGCTTGTTGCGCATGATGGCGCGCATGATGTTTTCCTGCGTGGCCTCGGCCTTGGGCAGGTGGCCCACGAACTGGCCTTCGTTCATCACGTAGATGCGGTCGCACATGCCCAGCAGTTCCGGCATTTCCGAGGAGATCATGATGATGCACTTGCCCTCGGCGGCCAGCTTGCTGATGATGTTGTAGATCTCGAACTTGGCGCCCACGTCGATGCCGCGCGTAGGTTCATCCAGGATCAGCACTTCCGGCTGCGAGAACAGCCACTTCGACAGCACCACCTTCTGCTGATTGCCGCCGGAGAGGTTGACCACTTTCTGCAGCACGCTGGAACAGCGGATGCGCATCTGTTGCTTGAAATCGGCCGCGATCTTGTACTCGCGCGCCTCGTCGATGACGGTGCGCTCGGACACGCCGCCCAGATTGGCCAGCGAGATGTTCTTCTTGATGTCTTCTTCCAGCACCAGGCCATCACCCTTGCGGTCTTCGGTGACGTAGGCGATGCCCTTGGCGATGGCCTTCTCGATGGTGGACAGGTCCGCTTCCTTGCCATGCAGGAAGGCCTGGCCGGTAATCTTCTTGCCGTAGGCACGGCCAAAGATGCTCTTGGCCAGTTCGGTACGACCGGCGCCCATGAGCCCGGCAATACCGACGATCTCGCCGGCGCGCACGGTCATGTTGACGTCCTTGATGGCCAGGCGATCCGAGTGCAGCGGGTGATGCACTCGCCAGTCGCGCACTTCGAAGATGACCTCGCCGATCTGTGGATCGCGCTGCGGATAGCGGTCGGCCATCTCGCGGCCCACCATGTGCTGAATGATGCGGTCTTCGCTGATCGGCTCGGCGCGGCAGTCGAAGGTATCGACGGTGGTGCCGTCGCGCAGCACGGTGATGGAATCGGCGACCTTGGAAATCTCGTTGAGCTTGTGCGAAATGAGGATCGAGGCAATGCCCTGGCGCTTCAGTTCCAGCAGCAGTTCCAGCAGGGCATCGGAGTCGCTTTCATTGAGGCTGGCGGTGGGCTCGTCCAGGATCAGCAGCTTGACTTCCTTGGAGAGCGCCTTGGCGATTTCGATGAGTTGCTGCTTGCCCACGCCCAGGTCGCCGACCTTGGTCAGGGGTGACTCCTTCAGGCCGACCTTGGCCAGCAGTTCCTTGGCGCGCACGTAGGAATGCTCCCAGTCGATGACGCCGCCACTGGCTTGCTCGTTGCCCAGGAACAGGTTTTCCATCACCGACAGCAGAGGCACCAGGGCCAGCTCCTGGTGGATGATGATGATGCCCAGGTGTTCGCTGTCGCGAATATCCTTGAAGGCACGCACCTCACCTTTGTAGACGATGTCGCCGGAATAGCTGCCGTGCGGGTACACACCCGAAAGCACCTTCATCAGCGTGGATTTGCCGGCGCCGTTCTCGCCGACGATCGCATGGATCTCGCCTTCGCGCACTGCCAGGTTGACGTTGTTCAACGCCTTCACACCCGGGAAGCTCTTTTCGATGCCGCGCATTTCCAGAATGTTGCTCATGATGCTGACCTCTCTTTTGCCGGTCTTGCGTGGGTGACGTAGCCGGACTTGCCTGTCTCGTTTGCGTTGCACGGGGGCAAGCGCAACGCTGAAAGAATTAGTCCCGCACAGAGCGGGACCATGCTGTTCTTCTTGCCTGCTTCTGCTTGTTGTTCTTGTCGGGTATGGCGGTGACACACTCTTGCCACGCGCGGCAGCGTCATTGACGCTGCCGCCCGCGTATTACCTCAAACGATTACTTCAGTTGCGCTTCGGTGTAGTAGCCGCTGCCCACCAGGATCTGCTTCCAGTTCGACTTGTCGACCACGACCGGCTTCAACAGGTAGGACGGCACGACCTTCACGCCGTTGTTGTAGGTCTTGGTATCGTTGATCTGGGGCTGCTTGCCGCCCATGAGTGCATCCACCATACCAACGGTGACCTTGGCCAGTTCGCGAGTGTCCTTGAAGATGGTGGAATACTGCTCGCCACGGATGATGGACTTGACCGAAGGAATTTCGGCATCCTGACCCGAGACATACGGGAACGGCTGTTGCGGAGTACCGTAGCCCACGCCGCGCAGCGAGGACAGGATACCGATGGACAGGCCGTCATACGGGGACAGCACGGCGTTGACCTTGGCATTGGTGTAGTAGGCCGACAGCAGGTTGTCCATACGGGCCTGGGCGGTTGCCGGATCCCAGCGCAGGGTCGCGACCTTGTCCATGCCCATCTGCTTGGAACGCACCACCAGCTTGCCGCTGTCGATGTAGGGCTTCAGGACCGACATGGCGCCGTTGTAGAAGAAGAAGGCGTTGTTGTCGTCCGAGGAACCGCCGAACAGTTCGATGTTGAACGGGCCCTTGCCTTCCTTCAGGCCCAGAGCCTTTTCCAGCGACTGCGCCTGCAGCACGCCGACCTGGAAGTTGTCGAAGGTGGCGTAGTAGTCGACGTTCTTGGAACCACGGATCAGGCGGTCATAGGCGATGACCTTGACGCCCTTGTCGGCGGCCTTCTGCAGCACGTCGGTCAGGGTGGTGCCGTCGATGGCGGCGATCACCAGCACCTTGGCGCCCTTGGTCAGCATGTTCTCAATCTGGGACAGCTGGTTGGGGATGTCGTCTTCGGCGTATTGCAGGTCGGTCTGGTAGCCCTTTTCCTTGAGGACCTTGACCATGTTGTTGCCGTCGGCAATCCAGCGGGCCGAAGACTTGGTGGGCATGGCCACACCGACCAGTGCCTTGCTCTGCGCGCTCACCTGTGCGCTGATGGACATCAGGGTCACACCCAGGCCGAGGGCGATACCGCTCAATACGGATTTGATTTTCATGCTTCGAGTCTCCAGTCTCATTGTTGGAATGGCGTGTTGTAGTTATCTAAAACAGCGCCGCTATTTCTGATGAATGTCATGCAGAGCAACTGTTTTGCGGGCTCTACATTAATTGCTTTACCAATACATTTCTAATGATTTTTTGAGCGTAATGGATATGTTTTTCGGTATAACTCCCTCTATGTAAAGTTATCTTAATTAAGCTTAAAAAATCCCGCCTAAGCCCCGGCTGGCGCGGCTTTCGCCGATCCGGCCGGTTTGCCGCGCAGGGCTCCCAGAGAAATGACGCGCTGTGCGACACAAAAGACGAACAACAGCGCGCCGATGAAGATCCTGGTCCACCAGGAACTGAGGCTGCCATCGAAGGCAATGAGGGTCTGGATCACGCCAAGGATGAGTACGCCGGTCAGTGTTCCGGCCACGTAACCATAGCCGCCGGTGAGCAGGGTCCCGCCGATGACCACGGCCGCAATCGCATCGAGCTCCACACCTTGTGCATGCAGCCCGTATCCCGAGAGCATGTAGAAGGAAAACAGCAAGCCGGCCACCGATGCGCAGAAGCCGCTGAAGGCATACACCAGAACCTTGGTGCGTCCCACCGGCAAGCCCATCAGCAGAGCTGACTGCTCGCTGCCACCGATGGCATAGACGGCACGACCGAAGCGGGTGCCATGTGCCATCCAGATCGCCACGGCCAGCACCAGCAACGCGATGACCACGCTGGGAGAAATGAACAGACCGGCGAACTCGATCCGCGTCTGCGACAACGTGACGAACAGCGGATCATCGATGGTGATGGAATTGATGCTGATGAGGTAGCACAGCCCGCGCGCCAGGAACATCCCGGCCAGCGTGACGATGAAGGCTTGCAGCCGGAAGTAATGGATCAGCGCCCCCATGGCCGCGCCAAAGCCGGCGCCCATGAGCAACACGGCAGCCATCACCAGCAGCGGCGGCCAGTGCCAGTTCTGCAGCAGGAAAGCCGCCACCATCGTGGTCAGTGCCAGCACCGAGCCGACCGAGAGATCGATGCCGCCGGAGAGGATGACGAAGGTCATGCCGATGGCCACCACCAAGAGGAAGGCATTGTCGATCAAGAGATTGAGCATCACCTGGGGCGACAGGAAACCATCATAGCCCATCGCCCCGACTACCAGCATGAGCACCAGCAACACCACCGTGACCATGGACGTGAACCACGGCGCGTGCGAAGCACGCCGCAAGAAAGAAACAGGCATCATGATTTGGACATCCTCAACATGCGGCGGAACTCCGGCGACTGCGACAGGCAGACCAGGAACACCACGATGGACTTGACCACCATATTGACTTCAGGCGGCACGCCCAGCGAATAGATCGTATAGGTCAGCGTCTGGATGATGAGCGCGCCGATGACGCTGCCCACCAGGCTGAACTTGCCCCCGGCCAGCGACGTGCCGCCCAGGGTGACGGCGAGGATCGCATCGAGCTCCAGCAACAGGCCGGCGTTGTTGGCGTCGGCACTCTTGATGTTGGAGGCGATCATCAGTCCGGCCAGCCCGGCACAGGCGCTGCAGAACATGTAGACAAAGAAGATCAGCGCAGCGGTACGGATACCGGCCAGGCGCGAGGCCACCGGATTGATGCCGACCGACTGGATGAACAGGCCCAGCGCAGTCTTCTTCATCAACAGCGCCAGCAGCAGGAACATGGCCGCGGCGATATAGAGCGAGAACGGTAGTCCGAACAGATAGCCGCCCCCCAGGAAGAAGAAGGGCTTGTAATACACCGTCACGATCTGACCATCCGTAAACAACTGCGCCAGCCCGCGTCCGGCCACCATCAGGATCAGCGTGGCGATGATGGGTTGCAGCCCGAGACCGGCCACCAGCAGGCCGTTCCATGCGCCACACAGCAGCGCCGCCGCCATCGCCGCGCACAGTGCCCACACCATCGGCACGTTGCTGACGTATTCCGGGACGCCATTGACCACCACCATCTTGCCGCCGATGAGAACGGCCGCGACCGCACCGGAGATGGCCACTACCGCCCCCACCGAGATGTCGACGCCGCGCGTGGCGATGACCAGGGTCATGCCCAGCGCCGCCAGCATCAGCGGTGCGGCGCGGTTGATGATGTCGATGACCGCGCCATAGAGGTGGCCATCCTTGATCTCCAGCCGGAAGAAGCCGGGCACCATCAGAAAATCGATCAGCAGCAGCAAGGCCAGCGCCGCCAGCGGACGCATCAGCGGATGACGCAGCAGTACCGCGAAGACCGGCGCGCTGCCGGTGGCGGCGCTGTCGGGAATGAGTTTGGAATCCATGGATGCACTCATGCGGCCTCTCCCGCGATTACCTGCAAGACCGACTGCTCGTCGAGCTCGCCGCGCCGATACTGGCCGCAGGCACGGCGGTCGCGCAGCACCAGCATACGGTCGCTGCAGCGCAGGACCTCGGGGATTTCCGAGGAAATGAAAAGAATAGCCTTGCCCTTGCGACACATGGCGATGACGAAATCCATGATCTCCTGCTTGGCGCGCACGTCGATGCCGCGCGTGGGTTCATCCAGGATCAACATGCCCGGATCGGTGGCCAGCCAGCGCGCCAGCAAGGCTTTCTGCTGGTTGCCGCCGGAGAGCAGGCCGATGGGGGTTTCCAGGTCGGCGGTCTTGATGCCCAGCCACCTGACGTAATCTGATGCGATCTGGTTCTGGCGCTTGCGCGGCAGCACCCGGAACAGACCCTGGCTTGCCTGCAACGCCAGGATGATGTTCTCGCGCACGGACAATTCGAGGATCGCACCTTCCTTCTTGCGGTCTTCCGAACAAAAACCGATGCCCGCCGCAATCGCATCGCGCGGCACGTTGAACTTCACGCTGCGGCCCTCGACGCGCAGTTCTCCGCAATCGGCGCGGTCGGCACCGAACAGCAGGCGCGCCATCTCGGTCCGCCCTGAACCGAGCAGACCGCACAGACCGAACACTTCACCGCGCCGCAATTCCAGATCCTGCGGGGCCAGTACGCCGTGGCGGCCAAAGCCATCGGCCTGCAGAAAGACCTCGCCCTTGCCGGATTCATCGCCCGACAGTTCCGAGGCCAGGGCCTCGGCACCGGCGTCGACCTGACGATGATCGACCGCGCTCACGCCCACCATCTTGTTGACCAGCTCCAGTCGTGACAGGTCAGCAACCAGATACTCGCCCTCGCGCACGCCATTGCGCAGTACGGTGATGCGATCCGATATGTCATAAGTCTGGTCCAGGAAGTGCGTGACGAAAAGAATCGCCATGCCCTGTTCGCGCAGGCGGCGCAGCACCTTGAACAGTTGCTGGACCTCGGCATCATCAAGACTGGAAGTCGGTTCATCCAGGATCAATACCTTGGCCGAAACCGAGAGGGCGCGAGAGATTGCCACCATCTGCTGGATCGCCAGCGGATAGGACGACAATTGCGCGCCCACATCGATATCGATCTGCAACTGCTGCAGCAGCTGCCTGGATTGCGCATGTACGCTTTTCCAGTCGATGCGCCCGAAGCGGCGCGGATAGCGGCCCACGAAGATATTCTCCGCCACCGACAGGTTGGGACACAGGTTGACTTCCTGATAGACCGTGCTGATACCCAGCGACTGCGCCTCCAGGGTGGAGGCCGGCGCAATGGCGTGGCCATCCAGTTCAATCCTGCCTTGATCGGGTTCGTGCACGCCGGTGAGCACCTTGATCAGCGTGGACTTGCCTGCGCCATTCTGTCCCATCAGGGTATGGACTTCCCCCGGGAACAGCCGCAAGCCGACATCGGTGAGCGCCTTCACGCCCGCAAATGCCTTGTGGATACCGCTCAATTCCAGCATGGGACGCGCCTGCGCCCCGACAGACATCGTCATCGCAACTCCATCAGAACCATCGGAACCCCGATGCAGGGCCGCTGCGCAAGCAGCGCCCGGCATCAGGCCAAACCAGCACGGCGCGCGCCCTGGAAGCTCCAGTGCGCGCGTCGGGCCGTCATGCCGCGATCAGTACTTGCGGTTGGGGAATTCCTTGGCGGCCACTTCGGCCGGGAAAACGCCTTCCACGGTGGTGATGCGCTTGGGGACTTCCTTGCCTGCCTTGATGTCCTTGGCCACCTGCATCAGTTGCGGGCCCAGCAGCGGGCTGCATTCCACGGTCACATTGAGCTTGCCGGCCATCATGGCTTCGAAGGCGCCCTTGACGCCATCGATGGAGATGATGGTGATGTCCTTGCCGGGCTTGAGACCTGCCTCTTCGATGGCCTGGATGGCGCCGATGGCCATGTCGTCGTTGTGGGCGAAGAGCACATTGATCTTCTTGCCCTCGGCCTTGAGGAAGGCTTCCATCACTTCCTTGCCCTTGGCGCGGGTGAAGTCGCCGGTCTGCGAACGGATGATCTTCAGGCGCGGTTCGCTCTTGATGACTTCTTCGAAGCCAGCCTTGCGATCGATGGCCGGGGCCGAACCCACGGTACCCTGCAATTCCACGATGTTGATATCACCGGCCGGCATGGACTTGGCCTTTTCCAGCAGCCAGCGGCCGGCGCGACGTCCTTCCTCCACGAAGTCCGAACCGATGAAGGTGACATAGAGCGACTTGTCGCTGACATTGACGGCGCGGTCGGTCAGGATCACCGGGATCTTGGCAGCCTTGGCCTCACGCAGCACGGTTTCCCAGCCCGATTCCACCACCGGGGAGAAGGCGATCACGTCGACCTTTTGCGCGATGAAGGAGCGGATCGCCTTGACCTGGTTTTCCTGCTTCTGCTGGGCGTCGGCGAATTTCAGGTTGACACCGGCCGCCTTGGCGGCCTCCTTGATCGATACGGTATTGGCGGTGCGCCATTCACTTTCGGCACCCACCTGCGAGAAGCCCATGGTCATTGGTTTGTCGGCGGCAAAGGCCGAGAAGCTCACGGCGCTGCTGCCCAGGCTCATGCAAATGGCTGCGCCCAGAAGCGCTCTTCTCTTCGAGTTCATTGTCAGTCTCCGTTGGCAGGGAATTGTGGACTTCCCTTTTTTCTATGCGTGGGGTGCGCTGCGCCGCAATGCGTTTGATTTGTAGGTATGAATTGGAAGCGGCGCGGTGCGGTTGGAATCGCGGACAGCCCTGATCGCCCTTGATTCGCGCTCAATATTAGGCAAGCGACCAATCCGTATCCAATGAATTTTTAATGTTTCTCGATATCGTTTCGCACATCGTTGGAAGCAACCGGTCTCTTCGTGAGGCGTACCGGGGCACGCAGGCCGGTCGTTTTGCTTGCCGGCATGCGGCGCGCATTTTTGATATCGTTTGCGATGTTTTTTTCATTATTCCCTATCGGAGTGCAGTGATAGGATCAGCCAGATTTTTTTTGAAGCGCACTGCATGAAGACCGGGCGCGAACCCACGTGAACCGACTCCCTCTTCCTGCCGACGACTTCAGACAGCCCCAAGAGGGACGACGCGTTGGACAACGCGTCCCTGTGCCGACGATGCACGCAGCACTCCATAACAAGATACGAGACACCATGCCATCCCGAGCAAGCGATGCCCAACCCGCAGGCGCCCAGGGGCTGCCGGAAATCCATACCCTGCAATCGGGGCGCCAGCGTCTGCACGTGCTGCCAGCGCTAGGCGGCGCACTGGCCGGCTGGGAATGGCAGCGTGAGCGCAAGTGGCTGCCGCTGCTGCGCCCTTGGAGTGCCGACCCGGCCAAACTGTACGCGACCGCGTGCTTCCCGCTGCTGCCCTGGTCCAATCGCATCACCGGCGGCGGCTTCGAGTTCAATGGCAAGCATTACCCGCTGGCACCCAACCGCGCCGGCGAACCCTATCCCATCCACGGCGACAGCTGGCGCCAGGCGTGGTCCATCGTGGCCCAGGCCGAGGACCGCATGACCCTGGAACTGGACTCGGATCGCTGTGACGGCAACCCTTATGTCTATCGTGCGCGCCAGGTGCTGACCCTGCGCGAGAATGCGCTGGAAATCGAACTGCGCGTGACCAACACCGGCGACGAGACCCTGCCCTACGGTCTGGGCCTGCATCCGTATTTCCTGCATGACGCACAAACCCGCCTGCAATTCCGCTCGCGCGGGGTGTGGCTGTCGGGACCGGATCGCATCCCGACGGCTTTCTCGCGTGAACTGCCGGCCGACTGGGACTACAACCGCGCCGCATCGCTGCAGGGCGGCCTGATCGACAATTGCTTCGAGGGCTGGGATGGCCTGGCCATGATCGAAGATCCCACGCGCGGCCTGCGCCTGCAGATGCACACCACGGATCGCAGCGGCTATGTGCTGATGTTCCGCCCCAATGGCCTGCCGTATTTCTGCCTGGAGCCGGTCACGCATCCCATCGATGCCTTCCACCTGCCCAAGCAACCCGGCCTGATCGCCCTGGCCCCGGGTGAGGACATGGTACTGCTGACCCGCTTCACGGTCTGCGAGATCGCCCAGGACCCGGTGCAGTGCACTCCCCGACAAACGAGCCTTGCGCGCTGACGCGCCCTCATGAAGATGAACCAGGAATTGAATCAAGACTGTGCCCTGATCGCCCTAGACTGGGGGACCTCCTCGCTACGCTGCTATCGTTTCGATGGCAGCGGGCAGGTGGTCGAGCGCCGCGCCCATCCGTGGGGCATCATGAACCTGCCAGCCGTCGGCCATGGCGAAGATGCCCAGGCGCCCTACCGCGCGGCGCTGGAAGCAGCCTGCGCAGACTGGCTCAAGGCGGCCCCCGCCGCTCCTCTGATTGCCGCCGGCATGGTCGGCAGCAAGCAGGGCTGGCGCGAAGCCGCCTACCTGAACGTACCGCTGGCCCCCGCGCTGATCGGCCGCCAGCTGACCGAAGTCGATACCGGTCTGGGTCGCCCTCTGTGGATCGTGCCGGGCCTGCTGGAACAGGGGACGCTGCCCAACGTCATGCGCGGTGAAGAGACCCAGGTCATCGGTGCCCTGCAAACCCGCCAGGAGCGCGAACTGCTGATCGGTCTGCCCGGCACGCATTCCAAGTGGGTGCGCGTGCTTGAGGGACGCATCGCACATTTCGACACTTTCATGACCGGCGAAGTCTATGGCGCCCTGTGTGCCCACACCATTCTCGGACGCACCATGCACAAGCCCGAGGTGGCCGACGACGAAGCCTTTCTGCGCGGTGCCGGTGTGGCAAAGAGCGAGCAGGGCCAGAGCGGCGTACTGTCCAACATCTTCAGCAGCCGTACCCTGGGCCTGACCGGCGCGCTGGCGGCCGAGGCGCAGCCGGACTACCTGTCAGGCCTGTTGATCGGCCACGAGATCGCCGCACTCAAGCGCCTGTATCCGTCCACCCCGGACATCGTCCTCATCGGCGACCCCGGCCTGTGCCGCCGCTACCAGCTGGCCCTGGACCTGTATGGACTGGGCCCGGCCAGCCAGGCCGACGCCGCCACCGAAACGGGCCTGTGGATACTGGCGCAGCACGCCGGTCTGCTGGCCTGATCGCCCCTCACTGCACAACGTACCCCGCATCACGAAAAAGACCATGACCACCCACTCCCAACGATTCCACGACGCCCTGCGCAGTACCGGCATGATCGCCATCCTGCGCGGCGTGCGCAATGAGGAAGCCCAAGCCATCGGCGCTGCCCTCTACGAGAGCGGCTTTCGCATCATCGAAGTTCCGCTCAATTCGCCCGCACCGCTGGCCAGCATCAGCATCCTGCGCAAGAGCCTGCCGGCCGACTGCATCGTCGGTGCCGGCACCGTCTTGAAACCGACCCAGGTGCAGGAGGTCAAGGATGCCGGGGGTGAGTTGATCGTCATGCCGCACAGCGATGGCGCCGTGATCCGTGCGGCGCGCGAGGCTGGCCTCTACAGCGCTCCGGGCGTGGCCACCGTGACCGAGGCCTTTGCGGCCTTGGACAATGGGGCCGATGTGCTCAAGATGTTCCCGGCTGAGCAGCTGGGCCCGCAGGTGGTCAAGGCCTGGCGTGCCGTGATCGCCCGCGACATCGCCCTGCTGCCCGTGGGTGGCATCACCCCCGAAGGCATGGCCGTGTTCCGCGCGGCGGGTGCCTCCGGCTTCGGCCTGGGTTCTGCGCTCTACACCCCGGGCCTGAGCGCCGATGCCGTGCGTTCGCGCGCGCAGGCCTTCGTGGCCGCCTGGCAGGCGCTGGGCTGATTTCGCTCACAAGACATACAAGACATACAAGACATACAGGACATACATCGTCGTCACCGATCGCATGGCGATCATTCATCTGCACAACAGATTAAACGCATAACCGGACAGAACAATGAAAATCACCAAGATCTCCACCTTCATCGTGCCCCCGCGCTGGTGCTTCCTCAAGATCGAGACCGACGAAGGTATCGTCGGCTGGGGTGAGCCCATCGTGGAAGGCCGCGCGCACAGCGTGGCCGCGGCGGTGGACGAACTGGCCGACTACCTGGTCGGCAAGGACCCGCGCAACATCGAGGACCACTGGACCGTGCTCTATCGCGGCGGTTTCTATCGTGGCGGCGCCATCCACATGAGCGCCCTGGCCGGCATCGACCAGGCCCTGTGGGACATCAAGGGCAAGGCTCTGGGCGTACCGGTGCACCAGCTGCTCGGTGGCGCGGTGCGCAACTCGATTCGCGTGTATTCCTGGATCGGCGGCGACCGGCCGGCCGATACCGCTGCTGCGGCCAAGAACGCGGTGGCGCGCGGTTTCACCGCCGTGAAGATGAACGGCACCGAAGAACTGCAATTCATCGACAGCCACGACAAGATCGAACTGACCCTGGCCAATGTGCAAGCCGTGCGTGAAGCGGTGGGCCCGAACGTGGGCATCGGCGTGGACTTCCATGGCCGCGTGCACAAGCCCATGGCCAAGGTCCTGATCAAGGAACTGGAGCCGTACAAGCTGATGTTCATCGAAGAGCCGGTGCTGTCGGAGAACTCGGAAGCCCTGAAGGAAATCGCCCACCTGACCTCGACCCCGATCGCGCTGGGCGAGCGTCTGTATTCGCGCTGGGACTTCAAGCGCATCCTCTCCGAGGGTTACGTGGACATCATCCAGCCCGACGTCTCGCACGCCGGCGGCATCACCGAGACCCGCAAGATCGCCATGATGGCCGAAGCCTACGACGTGGCGCTGGCGCTGCACTGCCCGCTGGGCCCGATCGCACTGGCGTCCTGCCTGCAGGTCGATGCCGGCAGCTACAACGCCTTCATCCAGGAGCAGAGCCTGGGCATCCACTACAACGAAAGCAATGACCTGCTGGACTACATCCGCGACAAGAACGTGTTCGCGTATGAAGACGGCTACGTCAAGATCCCGCAAGGCCCGGGCCTGGGCATCGAGATCAATGAAGAATATGTCCGTCAGCGCGCCGAAGTCGGCCACCGCTGGCGCAACCCGATCTGGCGCCACAAGGATGGCAGCTTTGCCGAATGGTAAAGCGATAAGCCGAAACCTCCTCCTCGGTAGTCCCTCAACCCGGTCCGGCGCAAGCTGGCCGGGTTTTTTTGCGTACCTTGAGGCTGGAGGCAGCTTGTGTTCGACAAGAATACGGTGTGCCATTTCACCAGATTGAGGGGTTTCAGCAAACGCTGAAAGTGCCCTTTCCAGTGAAATCCGGCGCGGCACGCCCTACTGCGCTGCGGCGAGAGCCACCACATTCATCTGTGGAATCGATCAAGCCAATCTGAATAATCCATTTAACGAATGAATCAAAAACTGGCACAGTGACGCTCTTTGACTTTCGCCAGACCTCTCCATGCTTTCAGGCAGCTCATCCGCACCCGCTTCCGAACCACACCGCATCCGCCACGCCACCCGCGCCACCATGGCGCAGTTTTTCGTCAATGGTGCCACCTTCGCCACCTGGGGCATCCTGATTCCCTCGGTGAAGGATCGCTTCGCCCTGTCGGACGCGGTGTTGTCGCTGGCCATGCTGGCCGTGGCCGGGGGAGCCCTGCTGACCATGGGCCAGTCCGGCAAATGGATTGCGCGCGTGGGCAGCGCGCGCGCCTTGCGCCAGGCTGGCATCCTCTATGCGGCCACGCTGCTGCTGATCCCGCTGGCGCCGCAGTTCTGGATGCTGGTGGCGCTGCTGCTGGTGTTCGGCAGCGCCATGGCGGCTTTTGACGTCGCGATGTCGGTCCAGGCCGCGTTGGTGGAAGGTCGCCGCAGCCGGCCCATCATGTCCACCCTGCATGCCATGTTCAGCATCGGTGGTATCGCCGGTTCGGCCCTGGGCGCCCTGCCCGGCCTGTCGCCCCTGGCCCATGCCGGGCTGGTGGCAGTGGTGACGCTGTCGGTGGCCTTGTCCATCGGCCCCTTCGCCCTGCCTGACGATGCCCACGACGAAACGGCAGCCACGCCCGGCAGCGACAGGTCGGCCCGCCGCATGGTGCTGGTACTGGGCGTGATCTCCTTCCTGGCGCTCATGTGCGAGGGCGGCATGTATGACTGGGCTGCGGTATACATGCGCGACATCGCCCAGTCGCCCGCCGCCTGGGTCAGCTACAGCTACGCCGCGTTTTCTACCGGCATGGCCGCCGGGCGCCTGACGGGCGACCGCATCCGAGCACGCATCGGTGGCTTGCGCACGCTGCTCTGGAGCGGGGTGGCGGGTGCTGCCGGCATCGCATTGGCGGCGACCTTGCCGACCCCGCTGGCGACCATGGCCGGGCTGCTGCTGGCCGGGCTGGGGATTGCCAACCTGATGCCGATCTTCTTCCTGGCAGCGGCCCGCGTACCGGGCATGCCCGCCGCCGAAAGCATCGCCGCCGTGGCACGCTTTGCCTACGTCGGCATGCTGCTGGGGCCGGTGTGCATCGGCGGCGTGGCCGAGCACCTGGGGCTGCGGGTGAGCTTCGTGGGGGTGGCGCTGGTAATGATGGTGGTGGCGCTGTTCGGGCCTCGGGCGGTCAAACGCTTCATCTGACGCCCACAGGGGCGACGGAAACCGGCTACGGTGGCGCCCCCACCTGAAGCTGTCTTCATATCGCCCTGAAACCACCCAAGCGCAGGACATCGCGTGCTGATGGTAGCGCCGCGTTGTCATGCGGCCTTGTTCGAGGACGCGGGCCGGTCATCCAACATGCAGCGCCGAGCAGGGCGCAATCCTGCCGGGCCGCTGATTCAGCTTTTTTCCCGGGCCTGCGCCTGCTCCATCAACAAGGCAAGAAACGCCGCCGGTGCCGCATCGAGCACCAGCACGCCATTGCGGGCCGCCGCTTTGTGCGTGACCACCAGTTCCCAGCACAACTCCACCCCGCGCAGCTTGATGCAAGCCAGCTTGCCCCGCCGCGAGCGCACCAGGTCGCGCGGCAACAGCGCCACACCCAGCCCATGGCCGACCAGATCGAGCAAGGTCACCAGGTCACTCACCTCGAAGGCCACGCGCCGCCGCAAGCCTGCTTCGGCAAAACCGCGATCGACCAGCGCACGCGTGCCCAACCCGGTTTCAAAATCGACGAAACCCTCGCCGGCCAGTTGTTCCAGCGTCACCGAACGCGCCTTGCCCAGGCGATGGCCGGGGTGGCAGGCCAGCACCAGTTCGTCGCAGGCGATGATGTGTTGCTGCAAACCCTCCCCGCTTTCCTCGATGGGCAGGATGGCCAGGTCCAGCTGGCGGGCATCGATCTTCTCGTTCAGCTCGCCCGCCGCCCCCTGGCACAGCCGCACCTCCACCGCCGGATGGCGACGGTGAAAACGTGCCAGCAGCGCCGGCAGATCAACAAAGGAGGGCAGGCTCTGTACCGTGCCGATGCAAAGCCGGCCGCGCCGCATGGCATTGACGTCGGCCACGTCGGTAGCCCCCTGCTCCAGGGCCGCCAGCGAACGGCGCGCACTCTCCAGGAAGGCTTCGCCAGCCGCCGTCAGCTCCACCCGGCGCGTGGTGCGCACGAACAATGCGGCCGCCAGTTCTTCTTCCAGCAGGCGGATCGAGGACGACAGCGCCGATTGCACGACATGGCAGCGCGTGGCCGCCCGGGTAAAACTTTTTTCTTCTGCCAGCGCGATGAATTGGCGCAGTTGCCTCAGTTCCATGGAGTCCGTTGTGGTCGGTGATGCTGTGGGATTGATCAATGCAATGAATGAATCATGCCGTTTGCATCGATTCTACTGACAAGTCTGCGCCAGCACCGCTGTCTGAAAAAGTCTGCATCCCTCCTCGAAAAATCGCCAGGAACAAGGAGCGATGCGGCAGCCGCCTGCCAGCCCGGCTAAAATAGTCGCCCGAACGACCGCTGCGCACCGCGCGGCACCCACCGAACAGACAAGCATGAGAAAAGTGAAGCTGCGCACCGCCGCAGAAATCGCCCAGGCCCGCGTGGCCGGGCAACTGGCGGCCGAAGTGCTGCACATCGTGGCCGAGCACGTCAAGGCCGGTGTCACCACCGACGAGCTGGACCGCATCTGCCATGACCACATCGTCAAGGTGCAACAGGCCACCCCCGCCAACATCGGCTACCACGGCTTCCCCAAGACCATCTGCAGTTCCGTCAACGACGTGATCTGCCATGGCATCCCGGGTGGCCAGGTGCTCAAGGATGGCGACATCATCAACATCGACGTGGCCGTCATCAAGGATGGCTGGTACGGCGACTGCAGCCGCATGTACTTGGTCGGCTCCCCCAACGCCACCGCGCGCAAGCTGGTCAACACCACCTACGAGGCGATGTGTGCAGGCATTCGCGCCGTGCGTCCGGGCGCCACCCTGGGCGATGTCGGCCACGCCATCCAGACCGTGGCCCAGCGCGACGGCTTCTCGGTAGTGCGCGAATACTGCGGCCACGGCATCGGCACCATCTATCACGATGAACCACAAGTGCTGCACTACGGCCAGCGCAACAGCGGACTGCCGCTCAAGGAAGGCATGATCTTCACCATCGAACCGATGTTGAACGCCGGCAAGCGCCATACCCGCCAGCTCGACGACGGCTGGACCGTCCTGACCGCCGACGGCTCGCTGTCGGCCCAGTGGGAACACATGGTGGTGGTCACCGCCAAGGGCTATGAAATCCTCACACCCTGGCCGGAAGGCTGCGGCGACTATCCTTCCATCGCCACCCGCAACTGATGCAATGCCGGCCCGACGCGCATTTGTCGGGCCGGAAAAAATATTTTCAGATTACTGCATCCAGATCGGCTCCTCGCGGGTAGTACCTCATGTCAGCCCCGTTGTCGCGCATGCGGCGGCGGGCTGCACGAGACAACATCCCTTTCAAGAAACAAGGAGCCCATCATGCAAACTGCCGTCCTGTCTTCCCGTTCCCTCCGTATCGCCCTGCCCCTGGCTGCTGCCGTGGCGCTGGCGGCCTGCGCGCCCATGTCGACCATGTATTCGCAGGACGGCCTGCCGGAGGCCGTCAAGGTTCCGGCCGGCAACAAGGTCGTGCTGCAGACCGTGGGCGTGGGCGAGATCCTCTACGAGTGCCGCGCCAAGAAGGACATGCCCGGCCAGTTCGAGTGGAGCTTCGTCGGCCCGGATGCCGTGCTCAAGGATCGCAACGGCATGCAGGTCGGACGTTACTATGGCCCGCCGGCCACCTGGGAGAGCAGCGACGGTTCCAAGGTGACGGGCGCCCAGGTGGCGGTCGCACCGGCCGGCACCGGCAATATCCCGCATCAGCTGGTCAAGGCCAATCCGGCCACCGGCATGGGCGCCATGACGCAGACGACCTATATCCAGCGCGTCGCCACCAAGGGCGGCGTGGCCCCGGCTGATCGCTGCGACATGGCTTCGGCGGGTGCCAAGCAGAAGGTGGGCTACCAGGCCGACTATATTTTCTGGAAGGCATCCTGATGCGGGCTCATCCCTGGCTATAATCCAAGGCCTGTTTACCCCGGTCGGAGGTTCCGGCCGGGCAACCATCGCCCGGAGCCTGCTTTCGCGTGACTGACGTCCCCGCCTCGTTCGATCATGAAGCCGCCCTGCTCGCCTGCGCGCACGGCGAGCGTCGTGCATTGCAGGCGCTCTACGAGCACGAGGGCCGCACTCTGCTGGGAGTGGCCTTGCGCATCGTGCGTGATCGCGCACTGGCCGAGGACGTCCTGCATGACGCCTTCCTCAACCTCTGGAACCGCGCCGCCAGCTTCGACCCGGCGCGCGGTGCGGCACGCGGATGGATCTATACGGTGGTGCGCCATACCGCCCTCAATCGCATCCGCGCCATGCAGCACGAAGTCGCCGTCGGTGACGACCTGGAAGAACTGGCTGAGCGCGCCGAGCCCGCCGTTGAAGCGCCCGAGTGGCAGGCCGACCTCGGCCGGCTGGACGAGTGCCTGGGCCAGTTGAGCGATGCCAAGCGCGCCAGCATCGTCTACGCCTATGTCGATGGCTGTACCCACGCAGAAATCGCCGAGCGTCTCCAGGCCCCGCTGGGATCGGTGAAGGCATGGATCAAGCGTGGCCTGGCCGCGCTGCGGGAGTGTATCGGATGAACGCATCACACGAAGATCTGCAATGGCTGGCCGCCCAGTACGTGCTGGGTACGCTGCCCTACGCGCAGCGCCAGGAGGTGGAGCGGCGCTTGCCCACGGACCCTGCCCTGCGCGCCGCCGTCGACGACTGGGAAGCGAAGCTGCACCCCCTGACCGCGCTGGCAGAGCCGGTACAGCCGTCGACCAGCCTGTGGCAGCGCATCGAGCGCAGCCTGCCCGCACCGGCAGCCGTGCGTCAGCGCGGTGGCTGGCGCGCTTGGTGGGAGAGCGTGCAATTCTGGCGCTGGAGTACGGCCACGGCGCTGGCCTGCTCGGTCCTGCTGGCCGTCATCATGTTGCGTGCCGGGCCGCCCACCGGAGCACCGGCTTACATGGTGGTGCTGGTCGCACCGCAGGACAAGGCGCCTGGCTGGGTGGTACAGACCGGCGGCAGCGGACGTCTCAATCTGATCCCGCTGGGCGTGGCCACGGTGCCGCAGGAGAAGGCGCTGCAATTCTGGACCAAGGGCAGCAACTGGAACGGACCGGTCTCGCTGGGCCTCGTCAAGCCGGGCAAGACCCAGGAAGTGGCCCTGGACAAGTTGCCGCCACTGCAGCCGGACCAGCTCTTCGAGATCACGCTGGAGCCCGGAACCGGCTCCCCCACAGGCCGTCCGACCGGCCCCATTCTCTACATCGGGCGCGCGGTCAAGGTCACATCCTGAGTTCTCCCCGATAGCGCATGAGATGAGCCATCCCTCGCCAACGCGAGGACTGGCGAGATTCGTGGATAGCGCACATCACTTGCGATGGGGGTGTCTACCGCACGCTGGGAAATGGCCGCAAAACACGAGGCAAAACAAGCGGCCACGAAAAAAACCGGATAAGGAAGCAGCGTTTTAAATTAAGCTTGCGCGACATAATTACTTTCTGAGCAATGAATCGCAAAGTCTTCCGACGCGTTTCCTCCTGGAAAATCCTTCTCTGGGCCTGCAGCTGCATGCTTGGGGGAGTCATTCTGGCGCAGCTCGCGCTGACCGTCTCGGAGATTGTCCACATCGACGCCTCGTCGATGCAGGCCTTGCAGCGTGCGGAAGACGCCGGGCGGGCCACTGCCGATGCACTGCGCCGGGCCGAGGCCAGTCCGTTCGAAGCCTGTTCCGAGGGTGATCTCACCATGCTGCGCAACATCGCCTATGCCAACAGTTATGTGGCCGACCTGGGTCGCATCGAGCAGGGGGTGGTGCGCTGTACGGCCTTGTGGGGCAAGCTGGAGCAGCCGACCCGGCTGCCCGCACCGCACTATCGCGCGCGCGGCGGCTTCGACGTATGGAGCCACCAGGAAGTCTTGCAGACGCACTACCAGAGCAATCTGGTCGCTCTCAATCACAGCCTGGTCATCGCCTCGCCCTCGACCTTCGAGCTCAACCGTTTTTATCAGGATGTGTCACTGCGCATCACCAACGGCGATGGCACGCACACCTATGCCCAACGCGCTGGTCTGCGCTACAACCCAGCCGGAGCGATGGATCTGCTGCCCCATATCGACATTACCGAGTGCAGTCGCGACATGGCCCTGTGCGCCCATGCCACGGCGCGCCTGCACTGGTTTGCGCTGGCGCATCCCTTGAGCTTCCTGGCGTTGCTGGCTGGCGGTTTCCTGCTGGGGGCGCTGGCCTGCCTGATGTATCTGCGCCTGCGTCGCAACCAGGGTGTGCTGGAGAAACTGCGCGAGGGCATTGCTCGTGACGAGATCGTGCTGCTGTACCAGCCCATCGTCTGCGTACGGGATCTGAGCCTGACGGGTTACGAAGCGCTGGCGCGCTGGAGACCGGCGGGCGAACCCGAGATCGGTCCGGACATCTTTGTGCCGCTGGCCGCGCAGAACCGGCTCAGTGCGGCGCTGGCCAAGGTGGTGCTGGCGCGTGCGGTGCGCGAGATGCACGACCTGCTGCAGGCCGATCCGGCGCTGATGCTGGCTATCAATACCGAGGTCGCCGACATCGAGGATGCGGATTTCATCGAGTTCGCCCTGGAACTGACGGCGGCCACGCCGGGGCTACGTTCGCAATTGCACCTGGAAGTCACCGAGCGCGCCGACATCCGTTCGGCCACCTTCACGCAGAACATCGAACTGTTGCGCAAGGCCGGCTTTGCGATCTGGATCGATGACTTCGGCACCGGCAGCGCCAATCTCTCGCACCTGTCGTATGCGCAGTTCGACGGCATCAAGATTGACCGGCTCTTCACCAGCGCCCTTAGCACCGGATCGCCGCTGCGCTCGGTGGTCCCCAACCTGCTGCGCCTGGCCACCGAGCTGGAGCTGAAGGTGGTCATCGAGGGCATCGAGACGGAAGAGCAATTGCAGCTCATTCGCAGCATCGCACCGCAGATTCATGCGCAGGGATGGCTGTTCAGCAAGGCGATGGAATTGAACGAGGTGCTGCAGCAGAGGCGGCCTTATACGCTGGAGGAATTCGGGTTGGCGGCGTGAACTGACGCCCCACGCGCGCCTTGCGACGTCGAGAACCAGGGGCACGCAGCCCCCCCCCCCCGGCCACCCGGCGTTCATTCAAACGTGAGCTCCCGGAACGTACCAAAGTGTCGCACTTCAGCTTGGCCAGCAAAGTTCGACGAAGGCCTGCCTGTCGCTGACATTCGCATTTCCCGTACGCGCCTTGAGTGCTTGCCCCAACGGCATGAGCAGCTTGTCCAGCGCGGCGTGCGTCACCTGGTTGGTGTCGCAGATCGCGTTGACATGTTTAACGAACAGCCGGTAGCAGGAGGCGTCATTGTCGCCAGTTCCGGTCTGCCTCCAGCCGCCGCTCCCCGTGAAAAGAAACTTCCTGCATTTTTCCTCTTCGGTTGCATCCAGCGAGCCTAACGCCCAAATCGCGCGCATCGCATGTTGATCATAAATCGGCGCATCAGGATCCCGAAGATACCTGGCGAAGGCAGAGAAAACGACGCCGCCGTCGGATGAGACTTCCCGGTCGAGATCATTGAAATTTTCCACGAATATTTTGTAGGTATTCCACTTGCCCATTTTCCAAAGCAGCGCTTCTGCCAGGTTCTGTGGGGTATCACCGATGTCACCGGAAAACTCTGCAGTGTTCGCGGGGAGCGCCGGGAACTTGTGTGCGTCATACGCCTTGTGGCCGAGGGCCTGGAGCTGACCAATCGCATCGTTTATACGACGTGAATCAAGCGTGTTCTGTTTGATCGCCTGTTGAAGACTGGAAATCAGCTCTCTCATTGTTCTCTTTCCTTGATGTGGTTGACCCGAAAATGTATGAAGCGAAGGGATCGGCATCGGCATTTCTTGCTCGTCCCCTGACCAGCCTTGCCAGTGTCCCTCATCCATGAGACATTTTATGTCCCATTCGATTTCCTTGCTTTCTCATGTCCCCCCTCGACTACCCCATTCTTGCCCTCCTGCCAACCAGGAAATCGACTGATCCCTGGATGACCACGCCTGAAGTCGCGGATGCACTCAGACGCAGTGGCCTGAGCGTTCAGCACAACAAGACCGTTCAACGCCGCCTGGAGGCGTTTCGCGATGAGGGTGTGGTGATCAGCGACAAGATCGGCAATGCGCTGGCGTGGCAGAAAAAGGAAGGAGCCAGCGGCGTGGCCGCCAAAGCGGGCGGCATGATGACCTTTGACGAGGCCCTTGCATTGCAGGCGCTCAAACGCTTTGCCAGTCGCCAGATCCCGGCGCTAGTGGCCAATTCCCTGGCGGGACTGTTCGATGTCGCCCAAGAGCGGCTGAAACAGGGGATGGGATCGAATACCCGGCGACATGCCAGCTGGAACAAGAAAGTGGCCATCGTCGATAGCGGCTTTCAGTTACTGGCTCCGGTGATACCGGAATCCATCTTCTTGTCCGTCTCCGAAGCGCTGTTTTCCGAGCAGCTTCTGGAGATCGTCTATCACGCCCGGTCCAGCCCGGACAAAACGCCGGAGGCCCGTTTGGTCATGCCGCTGGGCCTGGTCGAAATGGCCTCGTTCGTCTATCTGGTGGCCAAACGGACCTCCAAGCCCGATCCGGCCATGTACCGGCTCGACCGCATGAAGAGCGCACAGGTCTGTCCGGATCCGTTCTCCTATCCCCGCGACTTCTCCCTGGAGAAATACATCGCGCAAGAGAGGCAATTCGATTTCCTTCCGAAAGGAGATATCAAACTGGCCGTTCGCTTTGCCAAAGGGCGCAACCACGCCGTTCTGGAAGCCCCCATCTCAGGCGACCAGACCGTGGAAACACATCCGGATGGCGGTATCACCGTTCAGGCGACGGTCATTCTCAGCGAAAGACTGCGCTGGTGGCTGCGCTCCTTCGGCCCCCATGCCGAAATACTGGAACCCCGGAGCCTGCGCAAGGAATTCGCTGCAGAGGCCAAGGCCAGCGCGCGACTCTATGAACAAGACCACTAGCGCTGTTCAACGCTCTGAAGGTCCTCAACGCCCTTGCCACTCTCAAGCGCTAGGATCTCTCCTGGGAAAAGCTGTCCAGCTCGCGCAGCACATCTATCGCCGAACCGGCAATTCCCGTTCCGATGTGCGGGGCAATGGCTGCTTCGCGTGCATTGATACGGATCACGCGCGGACCGTATCGTTCGCCGAAGCGTCGCACGGTCGGAAGTGCGGAGCCCGCTCCGATTTCGATGACCACAAGGTGCCGTGTGGCAGCGATCCATTGCTCCAGGCGCCATCGCTGCTGCACTGCCGACGTATGATGCCAGTCTACATCGTCAAACATGAGGATCGGAAAAACCAGCCTTTCCGAAATGACCATCTACATTGCTGGTGAAGACGAAGGCGCCAGATGGCATCCTGTCGGCCCACTGTCTCAACAGGGTAAAACCGTGATGCGGCACGATTGCGCGATAGAGCGCCAGCCGGTGTCCATAAAAGCCCCATGCGCGCCGAGGATCGGACAAGAATGCCTGCGGGTTGGCGATGTCTTCAAAGGAGAGACCGGCCCGGCCCAGCGCCGGGTACGCAGCCCAGAACCCTTCCTCTCCCCGGAAGTCCGGCAACCCCGAATCGACGCCCATACCTGCCCCGGCCGTGATCAGAAGCCCGTCTGCCTCCTTTATCCAACCTGCAGCCCTCTGCAATTGTTCAAAACGTTGTGTCATCGAGGATATGCTTTCACTTCCCGATCGCGCTATGGGTCAGCCCGCTCTTCACCAGCAAGCCCGATCAGGCCAACATTATTGTAAATACCTGTGTGAATCGCGTTCCAAGACAAATGAGAGGTAGAGCACATCACGCTGACGTTTCCTTGCGATCGCATCAATGTGTTCAATCAATACCGGCATCTTCTGGCTCCTTTTACGGTTCATGTCCCGGTCCCTGGCAATCGGATTGCAAGGGGCCTCCTTGTTGCTGAAGGAATGAATGATCGCACCGGGAAGAGACATTATTTGTCTCAACTGATCCGTGGAGAAGGGAGCCGCCAGAGCAGGCAAGCAGGGACAAGAACCGTGACGGCGGAGAGGGGCCGTCCCTGAGGTTCAGGAGAGGAAGGTCAGGGCTCGCTGCACCAACTCCGCCGCCGTCCCGTCATCACGCAAGCCAAGCCTGCGCGCAATGCGGTCATCGAGCACGGGATAGCGGCCAAAGACCGCCTCCACCGGCTCTTGCGGTGCATAGCGCACGAGCGCATTGCCATCAACGCCATACAAGGCCGAGAGCGTTTCGACCACTTCCTGCATGGACAGCCGCAACACCGGCAAGGCCCAGGTGCGGTCCATGTGGCCTTCCTTATCCAGCAGCGGATCCATGGTCGCCGCATGCAGCAGGTTTTCTGCACAACGTTGCGCCGACATCCACCACGCGGTCGCTTGCGGCCCCACCGGCAGGGTCACTGATTCACCTGCTGCCATTGCATGCAGCAGTTCGCTCATGAAGGCCGAGACCAGTCCGGATGCAGTGCGCGGGCGGGCCACGATGCCCGGCAAACGCAACGAACGACCATCGAGCACACCGCGCCGCGTGGCATCGGCCAGCAGGATTTCGCAGGCCCGCTTGTGGGCGCCATAGATCAGGGCCGGTCGCGTGGGCGTCGACGGAACGACCGGGTCGGGCAAGGGCGTACCGTACACCGCGATGGTGCTGGCATACACCACCACCGGCGCTGCACTTGCTGCGGCCCTGCCCTCAGCCAGCAAGTTGAACAGATCGAGCGTGGCATCCAGGTTGACGCGGCGGCTCAAGGCCGGATCGGCTTCGGCCGCGCCACCCGGAACCGCGGCCAGATGAAAGCAAAGATCAGCACCGAACTGCGCCAGACGTGACTGCACCTGCGCATCCTGCAATTGCCCCTCGATACTTTCAACGGTATCTGGCAGCGATGGCAAGTGCTTGTCCATGGCCGCCAGCCGCGCAATGCGTCGCGTGCCGACCTGCCCCGTCTGCTGCAGCAACCGCAGCAGGGTCGCGCCGATGAAGCCGCCCGCGCCGGTGACCAGGACCTTCATGCTGCCCGCACCACGCGCTGTTGCACGATGCCGAAGGGACCGGCACTGCCATCCTCGTAATGCGCCTGCATGCGCACCTCGTCGCCGAAGTGCATGAAGCCGGTACGGATCTCGCCGTGATCGATCTTCTCGATCACACGCCGCTCGGCGATGCAAGCCGAACCGGCCGCGCGCGCAACATTGGAAACGGTACCCGAGCCAATGATGCAACCCGCCGTAAGACGGCGGCTGTGCGCCGCATGGGCAATCAACTGACCGAAGGAAAAATTCATTTCGCCGCCGTGCGGTTCGCCAAAACGCGCGCCATTCCATTGCACATGCAAGTGCATGTGCACACGGCCATCGCGCCAGGCCTTGCCCAGTTCATCGGGCGTGACGGCAATAGGTGCAAATGCCGTCGAGGGCTTGGCCTGCAGGAAACCGAAACCGGTCTTCATCTCATGCGGGCCAAGTGCGCGCAGGCTCCAGTCATTGAGCTGCACCACCAGGCGCACGGCCTGCAGGGCCTCGTCCGGTGTCGCGCCCATGGCGACCGGGCCGACCACCACACCGAACTCGCCCTCGAAGTCGATGCCTTCGGCTTCCGAGCGCAGCGGCACGTCCTGCTGCGGCCCGAGGAAATCATCGCTGGCCCCCTGGTACATCACGGGAACGGTATCGAAATACGGAATCGGCGGCGTCTTGAAGGCTTCTTCCATCAAGCGTCCGTGATTGAGGAAGGCGGATGCGTCCAGCCATTGCGGTGCGCGCGGTAGCGGTGCCATGCACAGCTGCGCATCGAAGCTGATGACACCCTCGGCCCGGCCTTCATTGAGGGCCTCATAACGCTCGGTCAGTGCAGGCTTGACCTCGTCCCAGCGTGCCAGCGCATCGATCAGGGTGCGCGCAATCTGCGGCACCGGCAAGGCAGTGGCGGCATCACGCGCGACCAGTACCAGCGCGCCATCAGGCGAGCCGTCGCGCAGGGTAGCGAACTTCATGGCTTATGCTCCCTTGCCCAGTTGCGCGGCAATGGCCGGGTCATACTCGCCATCGACCAGGATGAACAGCATGCGGCAGGGCTTTCCCGAACGATTGGCCCAGGCGTGGTTGGTGCCGCGCTGTACCACCACGCTGCCGGGTTTCAGGGCAACTTCGCCACGCTCCAATACCAGTGTCATCTCGCCTTCGATGACGATGCCATAGTCCACCGATTCGGTCCGGTGCATCAGCGGGTGCGGGGAGTCGGCCTGCACGGTGGAGGCCGAAGCCTCGCCGATCTGGCTGAAGGCTTCGTGCATCTTGCTGTTGCCGCTGGCAAGGAAGTCCTCGGTATCGACCGGGATGTCCACGAAACGCATGCGCGTGCCGCGTTCAGGCGGTGACAGGACCAGCGCTCCCAGGGTGGGATCAGCCCCATTGTCCACACGTGCAGGCGTGGCGCCGGTACTCCAGACTTCATGGAAGAGCGTGCCGGGAATGGCGGCCACCTCCACGACGGTGGGCAGCGGGCCGTCGCTGCTGACGATGGATCGGCCTTGTGCATCGTGGCCGGTGACGACGCGGTGTATCGGGGGGAAGGACATCATGAGCTCCATGGAAATGCTGGTCGTGCGTGAATCTGCTGATGGCTGCCAGGGTGACAGCCGGGTTCAGCCTTCGTCGAAGATCGCTACCGCGCGGGTCCACCCGGCGCTGGCGCCACGAATCTTGTGGGGAAAGCAGCTGATGGTGAAGCCGTGCGCAGGCAAGGCTTCGAGGTTGTGCAGCTTCTCCAGGTGGCAGTAACCGATATCGCGACCGGCCTTGTGGCCCTCCCAGATCAGCGCCTTGTTGCCGGTCTCGGCCACGCGCTGTGCGGTATAGGAGAAGGGTGCGTCCCAGCTCCAGGCATCGGTACCGGTCAGGCGCACACCGCGTTCGAGCAGGTACATGGTGGCTTCGTAGCCCATGCCGCAACCGGCACCGAGATAGTCGCGATGACCGTAGCGCGATCCGGCGCGGGTATTGACCACGACGATATCGAGTGGCTGCAGCACGTGGCCGATGCGCTTGAGTTCAGCGTCCACATCGGCGGCGGTGGCCACATAGCCATCGGGGAAGTGACGGAAGTCCAGTTTCACGCCGGCCTGAAAGCACCATTCCAGCGGGACTTCATCGATGGTGATGGAGGGACGTGCGCCCCCGTTCTTGGCATCCTGCGTGGAGTGGAAATGCCAGGGTGCATCCAGGTGCGTGCCATTGTGCGTGGTCAGCGTGACCCACTCGGCAGCGGCGGCCTCGCCATCGGGATAGTCCTCGGGCTGCGTACCGGGCAGCATGGCCATGAACTCGGGCAGGGTATCGGCGTGCTTCTGGTAAGTGATCTTCGGTGCCAGGGGTGGCGGGTCGGAGAGCACGTCGTTTTCAAGGTAGATGGACAGGTCGACGAAACGATGACGCCGACGCGCTTGCGGGGATACGGTCATGCCAGGGCCTCCTGGGGTTGAACGGCGACCGCGCGTGGCAGTCGCGAGAAACAGATCGATGCACTCACGCCCAGGACCAGGGCCACCGGTCCCAGGCTGCCATAGCCCCAGCCCTGCACCAGCGTGCCGCCGAGGATGGGGCCGATGGCCGCGCCCGTCATGAGCATGGCGGGCGTGGCGGCCATGGCGCGACCGCTGCGGTCCAGCCGGGCCATGAGGCCAAAGGCAAAGGTGTGCGTGAAGATCATCACGGCAGCAAAGACCGAGGCCGCCGCGGCATAGGGCGCAAAGCGTGCCGAACTCATGATCACCACCACCAGCAGCGCCTGCACCAGCGGGCCGGCCATGAGTACGCTGCGGGCCGGCAGCCGTTTTTCCAGCAGGGCCGCCAGCGGCGCGGGCAGGAGATTGACGAAGCCCAGCGCGATGAGCACACCCGTGACCGCTTGCAGTCCGAATCCGCGATCACTGCCCACGCGCTCCAGGAAACTGAACGTCATCGATTGCACCAGACCCATGCAGGCAATGCCGGCAATGCCGTACCAGACCTGGCGTGGTACCGGCTGGCGCGGCGCAGCCACGCGGGCCGTGCCATCGGTCTCGGCACGCGGAAACGCCAAGGCGCAGGCCAGCGCCCCCACCGCCATCACGCCCGCAAACAGGTAAAACAAGGCAGCGCCCCCGAGACTGGCGATGACAGGCGGTGCACTGCCCAGGAACAGGATGGCGAACACGCCCAGCGCGATGCCGACCAGTGCAAAACCGCGATGCGGATTGCTGCCCCGCGCGATGGTGCCATGCGTGACGCTCAGGGAAAGACCGGTGGTCAGCCCGCACACCGCATGCAGCAAGGCCAGCAGCAGGTAATGTTGGGTCTGCGCGGCCAGCGCAAAGAGCACCGCCGACAGGCCAAAGCCGATGGCCGCCTTCCAGCGCGCCGTTTCCGGATCGAAGCGCGGGGCCAGCACGGCACTGGCCAGTACCGCGCCGCCCAGGAACAGCGACGCCAGCAAGCCTGCCTGACGCGCATCGAAGTGGTAATGCGCCACCAGCGTGCCGACCCAGACGGGCAGCGCGACCAGGTCGATCATGCCGGCACAGTGGGCCAGCATCAGCGCAGCCAGGGCGCGCTTGGAATAGGTCGTGATCATCTTGTCTCCTCGCGTCGTACGCGGATTGCAGAACCGTTAATCGTTTATATTTTTTATATGCTTTATGGACGTCAGATGGGCTGGACCAGTGCCGCATGCGACTCGCGCATGATGCGGGAATGCTCTTCCTTGTCGCCGCCTTCGACCTCGATCTCGCCCAGCCGCGCCGAGTTCTCCACCACCATGCGGCAACGTTCCCAGCGGCGTTCCTCGAAGGCTGACAGGGCCAGTGGTACGCTGGTGTTGCGCGCCAGTTCGTCGGCCAGCACCAGGGCGTCTTCGATACCGATACAGGCTCCCGAAGCCAGGTGCGGCGTGGTGGCATGGACCGCATCACCGATCAACACGACACGTCCCTGGTACCACGGACGCGGCAGCAGCAGACCTTCCAGCGGACGGAAGATGATGCGGGCGTTGTCATCGAGCTGGTCACGGATGGTCTTCAGGACCGGTGCACTGAAATCTTCCAGCAGGCCGCGCAGACGCGCCACGAAGCTGGCCGGATCGAGGTGCTCGTTGACCGGGCGCGGCTCGGTCACGAAGAGGTACATCTCGTCCTTGGAAACCGGATTGACGCCGGGCTTGATGCGCGGCCCCATCCACATGGTGCAGGTGGTGATCTCTGCCGGACGTGGCAGGATGGCGCGCCATACCGCCTGGCCGCTGTAGCGCGGTTTGGGTGCGTCGGGGAAGAGCTGGGCGCGCAGCTTGGAATACAGGCCGTCGGCACCGATCACCAGATCGTAGCGACGGGTCTGGCCGTCGGTAAAGTCTACCTCGACCTCGTCATCGATCTCGCGCACGGCAGTGAAGGTGCAGCCCAGGCGCACATCGGTACCGGCTGCGCGGGTGGCATCGGCCAGGATGCGCGCCAGCACCGGACGCAGAATGGCGCCGCCGCCAGGGACATCGGGCGAGGCCAGGCGCGGCGTGGGCAGTTCGGCGATCTGCGGTCCGTGCGGCAGGCACAGGCGCACGCCGTCACCGGCCGCACCTTCGCGCAGGAAGACATCGAGTACGCCCAGTTGTTTGAGGGCACGCAGCGTGGCCGGGCCCAGGCTGATGCCGGCGCCATAGTTGCGCCACTGGGCATCCAGTTCCACCAGGTCGACCTGCGCGCCACGGCGGCGCAGATCGATGGCGGCGGACATGCCGGAAAAACCGCCGCCGATGATGAGGATGCGTTGGGCTGCGAGTGTCATGGTGTCTCCTGAATCTTGTTCTTGAAAGGGTTAAGCATCGGCGCCGGTGGCCAGGTGCAGGCCGCCGTCGTCGTCGAGGCGCAGCGCCACCGGCGTGAGCGTATCGCCCAGGCAGGGGCCGAGGGTGCAGACGCCAGTGAGCGGATCGAACAGCGCACCATGTGCGGCACAGACCACGTGCTGGCCGCTGGCGTCGAGATAGGCATCGCGCCGCCACGGTAACGGGGTGCCGTGGTGCGGGCAGCTGTCACGCCAGGCGCGGATCTGGTCGCCCCGCCGCAACAGGAAGATGGTGGCCTGCCCGGCCCCGTCGGTATCGAAACCGCGTGCACCGTCTTCGGGCAATTGCGTGACATGGCACAGGTACATGGCCGTCTCCCCGCGCGGGTCAGCGTGCGGCGCCCGGCGGCGGACCACTCGGCGCCCACTTTTCGCGGTACTGGAACAGGAACAGTTGCGAGGCATCCGCGCCCATCGGCGCTTCGCGCGCGGCCCACTGTTCATCGTGCAGGTCCATGTCGGCATCGTATTCGACGTGGCAGCCCAGCGGCGAATTGAAGTACCAGAACCAGTTGCTGCCAAAGCGATGACGCCCCGGCCCCCAGAAGCTCTGGTAACCCTTCTCGACGAAACGGGTGCCGGCCAGCAGCACTTCGGTCGGACCGCCCATGTGGAAGGTGAAGTGTTCGCAGCCTTTCATGAAGGGCGGGGTCTGGATCATGAACAGGGTATGGTGGTCCTGCGTACCCGCGGGACGCAGGAAGGGACCCACGCCGGTGAAGCGGTCGGTACAGACAAAGCCCAGGCGCTGATAGAAAGCCTCGGCCTTGGCGGCGTCAGGAACGAAATACACCACATGCGACAGCGTACGCGGCAGGGCCTGCACATCGGCGGGCAGGCCCAGCTGGTTCGGTGCGCGCTGGGCATCGCCAGGACCATTGACGCGTTCGGACGGGATGGCAAGCGGGCGGCGTACGGTGACCTGGAAGGCCAGCGCGAAACCCATGTCGTCGACGCTGCGCACCACGCCATCGCGGCGGCTGACCTCGCGGTCGCGGCGCAGTTCGGTTTCGATGGCATCCAGCGTGGCGTTATCGGCCACGCCATAGACGGTCTCGCGCAGCAGGCTGGCGGTCGCCATGGGCGGCGGCAGGGTGCCATCGTCCTTGGCGCGCAGCACGATGGCGGTACCATCGAGGGCTTCGTAACGGTCATGACCGACATCCTTCAAGCCATAGTCGATCAGGTATTGGCGGCAGGCGGGCAAATCGTCCACGCCAAAGACCAGGGCATCGGGTCCAATGATGTTCATGCGGATTTCCTTGTGATTGACTCGGTGTTGTGTCGTAGCGTCGTGCGCATCAGGCCTTGGTGCGCCCGCCCAGGGTCTCGGCCACCCAGTCGGCGATGACGTGGCCGGCGTTGATGGAGTTGTCGAAACTGGCGTGCTGCGCGCCGCCTTCGCGATCGGTGAAGACCTTCAATTCGCGCTTGGGGCTGTTGACCAGTTGTTCGTAGGTGCGGTGCGCCCACTTCAGGGGAATCTGGGTGTCCTTCTCGCCGTGGGTGACCAGGAAAGGCACGCGGATCTTCTCGACCACGCCATCCAGATGCACGTCTTCGGCGATGCGCATGAAGTCGTCGATATCCTTGGCGCCCCATACCCAGCTGACGTGCTGCCAGTAATGCGGCACGGGGAAATCGCCCTCTTTTTCCAGGCGCTTTTTCTGTACATCGCGCCAGTCGTGATTGGCTCCCCACACCACGCCACAGGCAAAGCGCGGCTCCATGGCCACCACGCGCGGGCAGTAGTAGCCGCCCAGGGAGACGCCTTCACAGCCGATGCGGCTGGCATCCACATCATCACGCTGCTCCAGCCAGTCCACCACGTGACTTGCCCAGTGCTCCGCATCGAAGCGCGCGGTCATGCCATGCAGACGCAGCGCTTCGCCGGTGCCGGGCTGGTCGATCACCAGCGAGGACACGCCGCGCTCGGCCAGCCAGCCGGGCAGGCCGACCAGGTATTTCATTTCCTTGGTCGAATCCAGTCCATTGAGCTGCACCAGAATCGGGGCCGGACCTTTGACCTTGTTGGCGCGTACATACAAGCCGGAGATGACCTTGCCTTGATAGGGAATCTCGACCCGCTCGCAGTTCTCGCCGGCCAGGGTGATGCCGCGCTGGAACACCTCCAGGAAGCGCCGATACAGTTCCAGCCGACCCGGCGCGCCATGCGCCTGCAGGCGTTCGCAGGTCAGCAGGTAGCTGGCCGCACGCTTGTACTTGGCGCCTGCGGAAAGCAGCCGGCCGCGTACTTCGTCTTCGGCGGCCAGGCTGCACAGCTTTTCTGCCATGTCCGCCCAGGTGGCGCGGAAGGCAGCGGTGCCTTCGGCGTCAGGCTGTTTGGCCGCCTCCTGCAAGGGGGCGCACATGGCTTCGATTTCACCGATGCGCGCGCCCATCTCGATGGCGAGGTCGACGGAAAGATTCCAGACATAGTTCGTCGGGAAGTAACGGAACATGGTGTAACTCCTTTGATGATGAGTGATGCCCGGCGAGGCCGACGCCGGCTCAGCGCGGGCCGCCCAGCCACAGCGGCATGGCGAAGTTGATCCAGACGGCATTGCTCTTGGTCGTATTGGCGGCATACAGACCGCGCTGGTAGTTCATGTTGATGCTGTAGGTACCGGCGTTGTAGGCCACCGTGGGGCCCATGGCGAAGCTGCGGGAGCGATTGCCGGTGATATCCGCGCCGTTCTGGCGATCATCGGTGAACTGGTTCAGGTAGGAACCGGTAACGCCCACCTTCCACTTGCCGAAGTTCCAGCCGCCGATGAAGTCGGCCACATAGGCCGTGCCGGAGCGGTAGTTGGTATCGCTGTTCTTGTCATTGAAGAGCAGGCGGTTGGAGATGCCCAGGTCCAGTCCGTCCGGATCGTTGTGGCGAATCGCCAGCACCGGCTGGTAGGAGTTGTAGCCCACTGCCACGCTGGTCCGCTTGGCATCATAGGAGCCGGTCTTGAGCGCGAAGTCGAAGCCGAAGGTGACATTGGTATGTGCGGCGACATCCCAGCGCAGCAGCAAGGGCGTGAAGGTGATGTTGGACAGACCGCTGTGATTTTCGCCATGGCCGGCCACTTCGGTATGCAGCGAGACCACCGGCAGCACCAGTTGGGAATACACCTTGGCCCCCATCCATTGCACACCGTAGGAAGCCAGCAGGCGCGTGGTGGCCGAGTAGACATCCGTCTTGAAGGGGATAGGACGCTTGTTGCCGTTGTTGTCGTAGAGTCCGTCGGCACTGCTGTAGTTGAACTGCTGCACCGCGAACAGGCCCGCAATGGGCGGCAGGGCGGCAATGTATTCACTGGTGGACCCGGTGGGGAATGGCGAAACACCCCCTTCGAAGGCTTGCGCGGACTGCATGCTGGCAGCACCGATCACGGCCAGGGTGGCCAGGACGGCACGATTGCCCAGCCGCCGGGCTGGTACGGTTCCTCTCTTCACTGCTGTCTCCTTGTCTCCTACCCTGCCTGGCTTGTTGTTCGCCGTCGCGGCGTCTTGTCGGGGCCAGGCTCAACAGTGGCGCAACCAATGCGCCACCAGCTTGCCGTGCCAGCCTTTTCTCGTGTCTGTCTGCGAGGCCGTGCAGCGGTTGGGTGAAGATTAAGGTTGTGGTTGATATTGATCAAATGGATTGTTTTGATTCATGATATGGACGGGATCAATACATGACCGCGCCCTGCAAGCCTTGCACAGAAGAAAGGCCGGCCCCCGACAACGGAGACTTATTCATGCGTTTCAACAAGCTCGACCTCAATCTGCTGGTCGCCCTGGACGCCTTGCTGACCGAACTCAACATCAGCCGCGCCGCCGAGAAGATCCACCTGAGCCAGTCCGCCATGAGCAATGCACTGGGGCGCCTGCGCGAGTATTTCGATGACGAGTTGCTGATCCAGGTCGGCCGCCGCATGGAAGCCACGCCCCGTGCCGAAGTGCTGCGCGACGCGGTCAACGATGTGCTGCGTCGCATCGAAGGATCGATCGCGGCCAAGCCGGCCTTCGTGCCGGCCGACTCCCAACGGGAATTCCGCATCTCGGTGTCGGACTTCAGCCTGAACGTGCTGATCCCGCGGGTGATCGCACGAGCCCACGCCGAGGGGCCGCAGATCCGCTTTGCGCTCATGCCGCAGGTGCAGGACCCGACCCGCTCGCTGGACCGGGCCGAAGTCGATCTGCTGGTATTGCCGCAAGAATTCTGTACGCCTGATCATCCTGCGGAGGAAGTGTTTCGCGAACGTCATGTCTGCGTGGTGTGGCGCCACAGTCCGCTGGCCAAGGGCAAGCTGACGCTGGAGCGCTACATGGAGGCCGGTCATGTGGTGATGGTGCCGCCGGGTGCCAATGCCTCGTCGGTGGAAGCGTGGATGGCCAACAAGCTGGGCTTTGCACGGCGGGTGGAAGTGACCAGCTTCAGTTTTGCTTCCTGCGTGGCGCTGGTGCAAGGGACCAATCGCATCGCCACCGTGCATGGCCGGCTGGCGCGCAGGCTGGCGGCGCAGCTGCCGGTGGTGTTGAAGGAGAGCCCGCTGCCGCTGGCGGAGATGCACCAGATGATGCAGTGGCACCGCTATCGCACCAATGATCCGGGCATCGAGTGGTTGCGGCAGGTGTTCCTGGAAAGTGCGAGGGAGATGGACATGGAAATGGCTTGATGAAGCAGCCTGAGCCATTTCGATAATAAGTATAAATTATTTATATCACTCAAGATTTCCAAAACAATACCCTGCTGCCTTTCAGCAGCAGGGTATTAGATGCAACTCACAACTAAGTACGTGCAAATCAGAACCAAGTACGTGCAGATCAGAAATCGACCTGCGCCGACAGCACCAGAGTGCGCCCCGATGCCGTGCCGACATAACCGTTCTGCATCAGCCAGTAATTCTTGTCGAACAGGTTTTCGATGTTGGCGCGATAGGTCACGACCTGACCTGCCGTTCGGGTGATGTAGCGCGCACCGATATCGACGCGGGTCCATCCCGGCACCTTGAGCTTGTTCTCGTTGCTGTACCACATCGAGCCGGTACGGGTGACGCGGGTATTCAAGGCCAAGCCTTGCAGCCAGGGCGCATCCCAGTCCAGGCCGAGATTGAAATTGCTGTTGGGGATGGCGCCGACATCCTTGCCGTCATTGGTGCCATTGTCGGTGTGGTACTGCTTGGCATCGAAGAAGGTGCCGCTGGCATTGAAGCGCAGGCCGCGCCGTATTTCACCATAGGCCGCCAGTTCCAGTCCGCGCACGCGGTTGCGGCCATCCTGGGTGGTGGTGCTCACGCCATTGACCAGCGTGGTGCTGGAATTGGCCTGCTCGATCTGGAATACGGCGGCGGTGGTGGTGATGCGGCCCCAGTCGACCTTGGCCCCGGTTTCCACCTGCTTGGACTTGTAGGGCGGGAAGAGCTGGTTGGGATTGCCGTCGCTGGCCGAAGTGAAACCACCGGCACTGAGCGCCGCCGTGTAGTTGGCATAGAGCGAGACGTTCTGCACCGGCTTGACGACCACACCCAGTACCGGCGAGATGGCGGTCTTGTTGGAGGTCTGGGTGGCATCGACCAGGCTGTGCGAATAGACCTGTTGACGGCGCAGGCCGACGATGAAACGCAGGCGGTCATCGGCCAGCGACAGCGTATCGGTCAGGGCAAGGCTGGTCAGGCGTACCTGGCTTTGCGGCGTGGGCTGGCCGCGCGCACCGGTAATGGCGGCCAGCGCCACCGGGCGATACAGGTTGGAGGTGACGCTGCTGCTTTCGGAGAGGTAGAAATAATCGGTCTGCTGGTCCAGCATGTTTGCGCCCAGCATCACGGTGTGCTTGATGCCACCGGTGTTCAGGCGCGCGCGCAGGCCCACATCGGCGGAGGTGGAGACCACCTTCTGGTCGTAATAGCCATTGGAGAGAGTCCCCGTATCACCGGCTGCATTGAGGATGGTGGCGCTGGGAAAGCTCTGGTAGGAGCTGGCCTCGTGATAGCCCACGGCACCGTAGGCGGTGAGCTGGTCGTTGATGTCGTATTCCAGGCGCGTGGTCACGGCCTTGTCGTCCGATTGCAGGGTGGTGCCCGGGTAGAGGTTGGTCTTGCCCGAGGGCGCTTCCGGCATGACCAGGCTGCTGACGCTGAATTGCGGGCGGAAGTTGCGCGCGTCTTCATGCTGGGTATACGCATCCAGGCTCCAGCGCACACGGCCACCGTTGTAGTCGAGCCCGACCGAGCCCATGCTCTGCTGCTGATTGCTGCCGGACAGGCCGGTATTGCCATCGGCATAGAGGGCATTGACGCGGATGCCCCACTCCTGCTGCTCGCCGAAGCGACGTCCGAGGTCGGCCTTCACGCCGAACTGCGAATTGGAGAGATAGGTGGCCGTGACGCTGGAGACCGGATCTTCATGTGCCCGCTTGGGGATCAGGTTGACCGCCCCGCCGACCCCGCCGGCCGGCCCCATGCCATACATCAGCGTTCCCGGCCCTTTGAGTACTTCGATGCGCTCGACCATGGAAATGGGCATGCGTGTAAGCGGCACCATGCCGTAGAGTCCGTTGAAGGCCACGTCATTGGCCGACATGGTGAAACCGCGAATCTGGTAGCTGTCGCCGAAACCGCCATTGCCATTGGTGTTGCGCACCGAGGCATCGTTGGTGATGACGTCACCGATGGCGCGCGCCTGCACATCCTCGATACCTTGCGAGGTGTAGTTGGTGGTGCTGAAGGGCGTGTCCATGACGCTGGCCGTGCCCAGCACGCCCAGGCTGCCGCCACGCGCCACCAGGCCACCGGCATAGGGCGCGGTGGGGTCGGCGCTTTCGGTGATGGTGACGGTGGGCAGGACGGCATTGGCATTGCTGCCGGTGATGCCTGCGGGGGCCATCACGGTGTAGCTGCCATCGGCATTGCGGATGGCTTGCAGGGGCGTGCCGGCCAGCAGCGCGGCAAAGCCTTCGGCCACGGTATAGCGGCCGGAGAGCCCCTTGCTCTGGCGCTCGCGCGTGAGGGCCGGATCGAAGGACAGCAGCACGCCGGCACGGCGGGCGAAACTGTTGAGGCTCGGGTCCAACGGCCCGGCGGGGATGTCGTAGCTCTGGCGTTGGGTGTCGGTGGCTTGCGCCTGAACAGCCGCCATGGGGCTGGCCAAAGCGGCCAGTATCGCCAGTCGGGACAAGGTCGGACGCGAGGGGAAGCAGGTTCGGATGGTCATGGATCTCGTTGGGTGATTAGCTGAAGAGGACTTGCTCTCTGGTAAACCGAACGAGATCCAAAAACCTGCAGAAAAAAATGAAAATGATTTACGCCAATGCCTGCATCAGGTGGCATCCCGTGGTCGCAAGGTGATCCAGTAGTCCGTGAAGGAATCGACCCGCACCGGCAAGGTCCGGGCGATCGCGGCCAGGATGCGGGCGGGCTGGTCGAGCGGAAACACGCCTGAGATCGGCAGGCTGGCGACCGCAGGATCGCAGCGCAGCCTGCCAGGCAGGCTGCGCTCCAGCTCGGCCACGAGTTGGCCCAGGGGCATGTGATCGGCGATGATGACGCCTTCGATCCAGGCGCTGGCCTGCTCATTGGCCGGGGCGAGACCGCCGACCAGTCCTTGCGCATCGAACAGCCCCTGTTGCCCGGCGTCCACGCGTACCGCCGCGTGCTCATCATGAGCACGGAATTCCACCGCGCCCTCATAAACAGCCAGGCGCATGCCCTCCTGCGCATCACGCAACTGGAAGCGCGTGCCCAGCGCGCGCGCCTGGCCCAGTCGGGTCTGCACCAGCAAGGGCCGATAGGGGCGATCACGTTCATGTCCCGTGCTGATGAGCACTTCGCCGCGATACAGGTGCAGCAGGCGCCGCTGCTGGTCGTAATCCGCATCCACGGCGGTGGCGCTGTTGAGTTCCAGCACGGTGCCGTCGGCCAGCACCACGCGGCGCCGTTCACCGGTGCCGGTAGTGTACCCGGCCATCCACGCCTGCCATGGCGCCAGGCGCGCAGCGCTGGTGGCCAGCAGCCCGGCACCGATCGTCATGCACAGGGTCTTGAGGGCGAAGCGGCGGTTGTGGCGGGTACGGGCAGGACTGGCGCCGATGCTGCCGTGGGCCAGGGTCGCGGGCAGCGTGGCGATCCGTTCGCTGAGGCACTGCAGGCGCTGCCAGGCCAGCTCGTGCTGCGGGCATTGAGCCCGCCAGCGGCGGCAGGCTTGCTGGTCGTGGTCGGTGGCGCTGCCCGATTGCAGTCTGACCATCCAGTCGATGGCGGCCATGACGATGTCCTCGCTCGGCGGGCTGATGTCAGCGGCCATACTGCAGGCGGTAACAGGCGGTGAAGGCGCGCCTCATGTATTGCTGCACCGAACTGAGCGAGACCTGCAGACGGGTCGCGATCTCGGCATAGCCCAGGCCATCTAACTGGGACAGCAGGAAGGCACTGCGCACCTTGGGGGGGAGCGCGGCCAGCATGGCGTCGACTTCGTTGAGGGTTTCCAGCACCAGCAGTTGCGCTTCGGGCGAAGGCAGATGCTCGGGCGGCATCTGCGCAAGCATCTCCAGGAAGGCCGCTTCCAGCGCACAGCGGCGGAAATGGTCGATCATCAGGCCGCGGGCGATGGTGGCCAGCAGCGCGCGGACTTCATCGAGGGTGAAGTCGCGGCGCTCCACCATCATCTTGACGAAGGTATCCTGGGCCAGGTCGGCGGCCAGGTCGGCATTGTCGGTGCGACGGCGCAGCCACCCCAGCAGCCACCGGTGATGCCCGGTGTAGATGCCAGCGATGTCTTGATGACGGGAAGATGCAAGGTCGGCCATGACCGCAAGAAAATGAATGAGAACGTGTCTCATTATAATCTTGAAATGCGCTGACGGGGCGGCCTGGTTTTTGGTCGATATGAAACAAAAAGCCCCGGCACCAGGGCCGGGGCTTGTCACAGCGGCTTCATCCGGTTCCGTCATGGAACCGGATGTGAAGCTTGTTGCTTACTTCACCACGCTCAGCAGGGTACGCTTGCCACCCTTGTAGGTGTACAGGGTCAGGGTGCCGTTGAGGATGTCGCCCTTGGAGTCGAAGGCGATTTCACCGGTCACACCCTTGTGGTGGATCTTGGCCAGGAACGGCAGGTAGACCTTGGGATCCGACGAGCCAGCCTGCTGCATGGCATCAGCCAGGGTCATCAGCGCATCGTAGGTGTACGGTGCGTAGATCACGACGTCCTGGTTGAACTTCTTCTTGTAGGCTGCCTTGAAGTCTTCCAGCGGCTTCTTGCCGGCTTCGGTCACGCCACCGGCTTCGGCGCAGACCACTTCGCTGTCCTTCAGGCCGGCACCGGCCAGGGCCGGCAGTTCGGTGGTGCAGATACCGTCACCGCCCATGAACTTGGCCGAGATACCCAGCTGGTCCATCTGGCGCAGCATCGGGCCGGCCACGGCATCCATGCCGCCGAAGAAGACCAGATCCGGCTTCTTGGACTTGACCGAGGTCAGGATGGCGTTGAAGTCGGTGGCCTTGTCGGTGGTGTACTGGGTTGCCACGATGGTGGCACCGGCAGCCATTGCGCTCTTGCGGAATTCTTCGGCCACGCCTTGACCGTAGGCGGTGCGGTCGTCGATGACGGCCACGCTCTTGCCCTTGAGCTCATTGACGGCATAGCGGCCCAGCACGCCACCAAGCTGACCATCGTTGGCCACCACGCGGAAGGCGGTGTTGAAGCCCTGTTGGGTGTACTTGGGGTTGGTGGCCGACGGCGAGATCTGCGGGATGCCGGCGTCATAGTAGATCTTGGAAGCCGGGATGGTGGTGCCGGAGTTCATGTGACCGACCACGCCCTTGACCTTGGCATCGACCAGGGCCTGAGCCACGGTGGTGGCTTGCTTCGGATCGGAAGCGTCATCCTGGGCCACCAGCTGGAAGGTGACCTTCTTGCCGGCGATCATGAAACCCTTGGCGTTGAGTTCGTCCACGGCCATGCGGGCGCCGTTTTCGTTGTCCTTGCCGATGTGCGCGTTGGGACCGGTCAGGGGAGCGACGTGACCGATCTTGATGACTTCTTGTGCTTGCGCAGCCCCTGCGAATGCGAACGCTGCCACCAGTGCCGTAGCGACAGGAATCATTTTGATTTTTTGCATGAATTGCTCCTATTACTTCCAATGAAAGATTGAAAACGCAGTTCGTTGTGCCATTTGTTATGTGCACTGACCGATCCTGAGCGCCATGTGGACGGTGCCATGATCGGAAAGCGCCGCAGCGCCTCCCAGTCGCTGACCGGTTCTTGCTTGCGGACTCTGCTACTGCAAAAAACGAGCCATGCCTTGCAGCATCTCGACTCGGGCGCTTTCCGCATGGTCATCCCCGGTTAAAAAGGGACGGAGCCACAGCAGGCAAGCGGCCCGGCCAAAGCGCCAGGCCAGGCGGGGCAGCTCCTCCGATACACCGCCCCGCCGGGCAGAATACACCGTAATGGTGCGGCTGGGAGAGCGAGTTCCGTGCCAACGCGGTTGTTCATTCATATCGCACGTTTTATGCACTTTTTTGAATCGAAATGCGAAGGAGCGCACCAATAAGGGTGGGCGACCGGAAGAAAACTGCACTTGAAACTCAGGCAGACCACCCCGGAAACCTCAGTCCATGCGCAAATGATCCTGCAAAATGAGAATTTTCATTCATTTGCCGCAAATTCCGGCCTTGATGCGCTGATCGCACCCGTCAGTGAGGGGCCGCCATCAGGAACCTTCCATGGCGGCCCGTTCACGACGCGTCTTTCGCAGGCGCTGATCAGAATGCGTAACGCCCCTGCACGTACAAGGTACGCGGCGCGCCCACCAGCTTGCCAGGATTGCCGTCCACGGTACGGGTGAAGTAGCGGTGATCGGTCAGGTTGTTGATGCCGGCGGTGACATCAAGCCCCTTCCTGCCTGGCACCTTCCAGCTTGCCTGGGCATGCCAGAGGCGGAAACCCGGGATTTCCCCGAGGCTGCCGTCGGTGCTTTCGGCCAGGGTGTTGGCTTCATCGGCGAACTGTCGGCTCTGGTGCGTCGTCGACAGGCTCACACCCCATGGGCCGGACTTGAAGCGGGCGCCAAGCGTATCGGTCGTACGGGCATAGAACGGCAGGTCCTTGCCGGGGTTGCTGCCCGACTTCTGCAGGGCCCGGGTGTAGGTGTAGTTGGCAAAGACCGACCAGCCCTGCAACGGACCTTGCTGGTCAAAGGTATAGTCCGCTGCCAGTTCGATGCCATCATGCCGGGTCTTGCCGATGTTGCGGAAGACACTGGGATTGGTTCCCTGGACGGACACGATCTGGTTGTCAAAATCGAGGTGGAACAGCGTCGCTTCGGCAGACGCCTGCGCACTCTTCCAGCGCGCGCCCGCTTCCATTGTCCTGGCCAGCTCCGGAGAGAGCGGATTGGCCGAGGACATGGTGTTGAGTTGCGAATTCTGCACCACGCCGAAGGAGGTGTTGTAATTGCTGAACAAGGTCAGTTGCCCGGTCAGCAGGTAGGCCACATTGATGGAGGGCAGCGGCTTGTTGCTGCCGGTCTCGTAGGATGCCTTTTTATTCACGTCAACTCGGGTCGACCTGACGTGCTCGAAGCGCAGACCCGGGGTGATGCGCCACTGGCCGAAGGCGATCTTGTCGTCGATATAGCCGGCGTGGGCATCGGTACTGTTGCGGAACTGGGCAAATCCGCTCAGTGCGCCGGTGCGCACTGACTCGTTATGGAGGTTGTCGTCGCCACGCTCGCGGACATGGCGATAGCCGACCGTGACATCGTGCGTGACGCTGCCCCAGGCAAGGCGATGCGTATAGCGTGGCTCGATGCCCAGGGTTTCGTAGTTGCGCGGTTGATGCGAGAGCTGCACCCGGGCGGCATTGATCAAGGTACTTTGGCGGGTGGCCTGGTTGAAATAGCTACGGATCTCGAACTCCTGATGGTCCGATATCGTGTTGAGGTAACCCAGGTCGAAGCCTTTTCGGGTGCCGCTCCAGTTGTCGCGCGGGCGTGTGTTCTGGAACGGATCGGCGGCGTACTGCGCCGTGGTCAGCCCGCCCGGCGTGCGACTCATCACGTCGTAGTAGTTGAGCTTGGCGTAGAGTTCGGCGCTCGGCGAGAGGGCGTAACGCATCTTCAGCGCAAAATCATTGAGGTGCTCGTCACTCTTGTCGCGCCATCCGCGGCCATCCTGCCCCGAGTAAAGAAAGGCCATGCCGATGCCGTTGTCGTTTTGGCCGCCGGCGAAGGCCGTGGTCTGCGTATTGCCCCCACCCTGACCGTAACTGTTGTAACGCACCGAGGCATCGCCGGAGATGCCAGTGGTTGCCGGGATGGAGCGCGTCTTGAAGTTGATGACGCCACCCACGTTCTGCGGCCCGAAGCGCACGGCCCCGCCACCGCGGACGATGTCGATGGATTCGATGTTGTTCAGACTCAGTGGTGCGAAGGACAGTTGCGGCTGTCCATAGGGCGCCACCGCCATCGGAATGCCGTCCAGCAGGATGGTGGAGCGCGGCGAGAAGCGCCCGGTCAGTCCCCGCACGCCAATGTTGAGGGCGATGGCGCTGCCTGCCGTGCCGGCGTTGTCGCTGGACTGCACGCCGGGGATGCGGCGCATCACATCGCCGATGCTGATGGCGCCCGTGCTGTCGATCTCCTGCTTCTTGACCACGGTGCGCGCCCCCGGATAGGTCTTCACGCTACTCTCCAGACCGGTGCCGAGCCAGTCGCCACTGACCTGGATGGGCTCCAGGCCGGACTGCACCTGGGCCGCGGCCGGCTGCTGTGCCAGGCTTGCCAGTGGCCAGCCGAGCATGGCCAGCGAGACGAGGGTTGAGGTGGCGATGCGTAGATCGTGCGCAAAAAGCAAAGTGGCCTGACTAGTCTTCATAACATTTCGGTCCAATAAAAATATTGGCGAACCTCCGCCGTTTATTTCTTGTTTCTTGTTGAAAAAGGGAATCTTTCGGGCAGACACCCGAAAGGAGGCGGAATAGTAATGATTCGTATTAAGTCGTGCGCATTTTTCGGGGCGTTTGATAATTATTCTGATTAAGCCTCGAATTTCTTTGAGCTCCGGAGCGCCCTGCGGCAGCGGAAAACGTCCGGCATGGCCATCGACGCCTTGAAAATTCCCCGCCCCATCCCTATACTTAGCACTCGTCACGGCAGAGTGCTAACAGCACCGCCGGACGCAATCCCCTTTTTCTTGCGGTGAGGTTTGCTGCATTTGGAAGAAAACCGTTGCAGGCTACGCCGCAATCAATGCTAACTTATTGAAAATTAAGGAGTTCTCATGAATCTTCGCCCTTTGCACGATCGCGTTATCGTCAAGCGCCTCGACCAGGAAACCAAGACTGCTTCCGGTATCGTTCTGCCTGACGCAGCGACCGAAAAGCCGGACCAAGGCGAAGTCCTGGCCGTCGGCAACGGCAAGATCCTGGAAGATGGCAAGGTCCGTCAACTGGCCGTGAAGGTCGGCGACCGCGTTCTGTTCGGCAAGTACTCCGGCCAGGCCGTGAAGGTCGATGGCCAGGAACTGCTGGTCATGCGCGAAGAAGACCTGTTCGCCGTCGTCGAGAAGTAATTCGGCATCCGGCCTTCCTTTTCCTTCTATATAGATAGAGAAAATCTGAAGGCCTGCGGCAGCAAGACAGCAGCCGGCGCCCCTGAAATTTCAGTCGCGCGCCAGGCTATATGAACTGAACCGAATTTCTGGAGAATCCAACATGGCAGCAAAGCAAGTTATTTTCGGCGATGAAGCACGCGCCAAGGTCGTCAACGGCGTCAACATCCTGGCCAATGCAGTCAAGGTCACCCTGGGTCCCAAGGGCCGCAACGTCGTGCTCGAGCGCAGCTTCGGCGCCCCGACCGTGACCAAGGACGGCGTTTCCGTCGCCAAGGAAATCGAACTGAAGGACAAGCTGGAAAACATGGGTGCCCAGCTGGTCAAGGAAGTCGCTTCCAAGACCTCCGACAACGCCGGTGACGGTACCACCACCGCCACCGTGCTGGCGCAAGCCATCGTGCGCGAAGGCTTCAAGTACGTCGCCGCCGGCTTCAACCCGACCGACCTGAAGCGCGGTATCGACAAGGCTGTCACCGCCATCGTCGGCGAAGTGAAGAACCTGGCCAAGCCCACCACCACCTCCAAGGAAATCGCTCAAGTCGGCTCGATCTCGGCCAACTCCGACGCGGACATCGGCGACATCATCGCCAAGGCCATGGAAAAGGTCGGCAAGGAAGGCGTCATCACCGTCGAAGACGGCAAGTCGCTGGAAAACGAACTGGACATCGTCGAAGGTATGCAGTTCGACCGCGGCTACCTGTCGCCGTACTTCATCAACAACCAAGAGAAGCAGATCGTCGCCCTGGACAATCCCTTCATCCTGCTGTTCGACAAGAAGATCTCCAACATCCGTGACCTGCTGCCGGTGCTGGAACAAGTCGCCAAGGCTGGCCGTCCGCTGCTGATCGTGGCTGAAGACGTCGAAGGCGAAGCCCTGGCTACCCTGGTGGTCAACAACATCCGTGGCATCCTGAAGACTGCTGCCGTCAAGGCTCCTGGCTTCGGCGACCGCCGCAAGGCCATGCTGGAAGACATCGCCATCCTGACCGGCGGCCAAGTGATCGCCGAAGAAGTCGGCCTGACCCTGGAAAAGGCTACCCTGGCTGAACTGGGCCAAGCCAAGCGCGTTGAAATCGGCAAGGAAAACACCACCATCATCGACGGCAACGGCGAAGCCGCTGGCATCGAAGCACGCGTGGCAATGATCCGCACCCAGATCGGCGAAGCCACCTCCGACTACGACCGTGAAAAGCTGCAAGAGCGCGTGGCCAAGCTGGCTGGCGGTGTTGCACTGATCAAGGTTGGCGCTGCCACCGAAGTCGAAATGAAGGAAAAGAAGGCCCGCGTCGAAGACGCCCTGCACGCTACCCGCGCTGCTGTTGAAGAAGGCGTCGTGCCTGGCGGTGGCGTGGCCCTGCTGCGCGCTCGCGCCAACGTCAAGGATCTGAAGGGCGACAATCCTGACCAGGAAGCCGGTATCAAGATCGTGCTGCGCGCCATCGAAGAACCGCTGCGCCAGATCGTCTTCAACGCCGGCGACGAGCCGTCGGTGGTGGTGAACAAGGTGCTGGAAGGTTCGGGCAACTTCGGCTACAACGCTTCCAACGGCACCTACGGTGACCTGGTGGAACTGGGCGTGCTGGATCCGGCCAAGGTGACCCGTTCGGCCCTGCAGAACGCTGCCTCCGTGGCCAGCCTGATCCTGACCACCGACGCCCTGGTGGCCGAAGTGGCAGAAGACAAGCCGGCCGGCATGCCTGGCGGCATGGGTGGTATGGGCGGCATGGGCGGCATGGACGGCATGATGTAATTGGCCTTCCGGCTGCGGGCCATGCGCTGCATGGCCTGTGCTGCAAGTGAAAAACCCGCATCAGCAATGATGCGGGTTTTTTCTTGCCCTGCGCTCGGACCGGCTCCCTTGCGCCATCACCAAAACGATGCCAGGGCCCTTGCGTACCCGCGCTGTCAGGAAAGCCGCTCAGCGCACACTGCGCCGGCACCATGTGTCGTGCCGCAACGAGGTATAAAAAAAACCCGCATCCTTGCGGATGCGGGCCAAACATCGGGCTCCCACGAGCCCGGATGCAGTGCCAGATCTTAGAAGCTGTGGATCAGGCCGGCGTTGATGCCGGTCTGGCTGCGGTCCAGACCAGGGACGCGTTCCTTGCCCAGGCCGACGCTGTACATGTCGGACGAACGCAGGTTGCGTACGACGGCATAGGTGCTGGTGCGCTTGGACAGGTCATACTTGGCGCCCAGGTTGACCTGCAGCAGGCGGCCATCGGCGCTGCCGATGAACCTGGCGCGGGTGTACTGCAGGCTGCTGATCAGCGACAGAGACGGCGCGACGCGGTAGTTCACACCGATATCCAGCGTACTGCTGGAACGGTTGTTGGCACCGCCGATGACGTAGTGACCGGTGCTGTCCATCGTGTACTTCGGCTGGGGATTACGGCCCTTGGGATGTGCCAGCGAGGCGAAGCTGTAGTCATGCTTCGGATTGTTGGCGATCTCCGACGGTACCTTCCCCAGCGGCAGCGCCACGTGCGAATAGGAACCGTAGACCCTGGCCGCACCGAAGTCGTAGGCCGCAGCCAGCGTCCAGGTCTTCAGGCAGGTATCACCGGCACGGTCCTTGCCAACCACCTCGCCCTTGCAAGCCGCAGGACCGTTGACATCACTGGAGCTTGCGCCCAACTTGCTCTGGAAATAACCCAGACCGATGTTCAGCGGACCATTGGCGTAGGTACCACCCAGGCCGAAGGACTGGCCGGCGCCGGTGCTGCCGGCTGTCTCGCCGAAGCCGTAGATGACGCTACCGGTGAAACCGTTGAAGTTCGGGGTGTTGTAGCGGATGGAGTTGTTGACGCGCTCGCCGTTGGTGCGATCCAGGTTCAGCGAGTGGACCCGGCTGACCACGCCGCCGAAGTCGCCCGCCGAGCTGATGCTGCCCACATCGTCCAGGACGTCCTTCTGGCGGCCGGCCAGGATGGTACCGAAGTTGCCGGACAGGCCGATGGTCGCCTGACGGCCCCACAGCACGCCGCCCTGACCTGCCTCGCCGGTATCGACATTGAATCCGTTCTCGATCGTGAAGACGGCCTTGAGGCCGCCGCCCAGGTCTTCGATACCCTTGATGCCCAGGCGCGAACCCTTGAGCAGACCGGAATCGAGCGCCATCTGGCCGCCCGTCTCCTTGCCGTCCTTGGTGGCGATCTTGTTGGTATAGGACAGGCTGGCATCGACCGCACCGTAGATGGTCACGCTGCCGCTTTGCGCGTGCGCCGCGCCGGCGAAGGCACCCAGCACGGCCAGGGCCAGGATGGACTTTTTCATAGAGTACTCCGTAGTGGTTTGATTGCTGTTGATTGGCGGGCGGGCGTCGCAGCATGGCGAAGGCACCACCCAGGCTTCCCAAAGTAAATCAAGAAGTCACGGCAAATCTAAACCGTCTTTATTTCTTCAAAAGCATCATTCCTTGAATTTCATTCATTTATGAGACTATTCCGATGTTTTATCGCCACACCTGTCGCGTATAGTGGGAGTCAAACTTGGGAGGCCATCAGAAATGGAAGCGGCATTGATGGATCACCACCCTGCCCGCCACGCGCTCGATGACCAGACGATGTTCGCCATGCAGGCGCAGGGCGAACAGACCGGGCAGACGCAGGGGCAAGGCAACCTGTCGAGCCGGTGGAATGCAGGAGTCGTCACGTAGCCGACGCATCAAATGAAGCAACTGACGCGCAACCCGACGGTCGTGACGGCGCCACCAGGCCAGGTCTTCCCGGGCCAGCGGGGTCATGCAGAGCGGGGTCATGTCGGATTGTTCAGCGGCAGCAGCTCGGCGCGCAGTTGCAGCAGGCTGCACAGCAGACGCTCGGCGTTCAGATCGTTGCCCAGCAGGTGCAGGGCTTCCTGCACCCCGCGCCAGACAGGTTCGCGCACCAGCACCAGGTTGTCGGCACCTTCGCGGGTGAGAATGACTTCATCGATATCGGCCAGCTCCAGCAGCGCATCGAGGCGCAGGGCGAGGTCCGTGACAGGAAAGGCGTACATGGGAGGGATTCCGGCGTCTTTGCCCGGCGCGCTGCAGCACGCCGGGCAAAAATTCAGGAAGATAAGCGCCCGCTGCGTCATCCAAGGCATTCCAGCGAAAAATGGACTGAACGACAAAATTTATTCGAATACTTTCTCGTTCAACAACGAGACAAGCTATTGTCCTGCCCTCTCCGCGAACCGCGATCCGGTCAGAAAATCCAGTCCACAAAGCACTTCCCGCCCCGTGCTAAGACGCGCCGGTTATATACATAGGCGAAAATTTATTTTCCCTATATAACCTTGCAGCCTTAAAATAACGGCTTCTTATAAAAATATTGATGGCAGTGGAGACCTGAGGTCCTGACCCGCCCGCAGCGTCCCATGATGCCGCGCTGGCGCAGGTGCCCGGGGCCCGCTGCCATTTCTTCTTTTTCATCATGATCGAAATACAAGCTGTCACCCAGCGCTTCGGCAATGTCGACGCGGTGCGCCATGTCGATTTGTCGATCCGCAAGGGCGAGATCTTCGGCATCATCGGCAGAAGCGGCGCCGGCAAGAGTACGCTGGTGCGCACCCTGAACCTGCTCAACCGCCCCACTGCCGGCCGCATCCTGCTCGACGGCCAGGACCTGACCTCGCTGTCGGCCTCGCAACTGCGCGAGGCTCGCCGTGGCATCGGCATGATCTTCCAGCATTTCAACCTGCTCTCTTCGCGCAGCGTCTACGACAACATCGCCCTGCCGCTGGAACTGGCCGGCAAGAGCAAAGCCGACATCGCCGCCAAGGTCGAGCCCCTGCTGGAACTGGTCGGACTGACCGCCCTGCGCGACCGCTATCCGGCGCAGATTTCCGGCGGCCAGAAGCAGCGCGTAGGCATCGCCCGCGCCCTGGCCAACGATCCCAAGGTCTTGCTGTCGGACGAAGCCACCTCGGCGCTGGACCCCGAAACCACCCGCTCCATCCTCGACCTGCTGCGCAAGATCAACCGCGAACTGGGCCTGACCATCGTGCTGATCACGCACCAGATGGAAGTCATCAAGGACATCTGCGATCGCGTGGCCGTCATGGAAGCCGGCCAGGTGATCGAACAGGGTGAAGTGCTGGAGGTGTTCCGCCAGCCGCGCCACGAAGTCACCCGTGCCCTGATCGGCGACGTCATCGCCCACGAACTGCCCAAGGGGGTGCTGGCGCGTCTGCGCGAACGCCTGGCGCGTGCCGATGCCGGACAGGGGACCGACCACCTGTTCCGCTTCGCCTTCACCGGCAGTGATGTGGACCAGCCGCACCTGTCGGAAGCGGTGCGCCGCTTCAACCTGAACTTCAACATCCTGCACGGCCAGATCGACGAGATCCAGGGACAGGCTTTCGGTTCGCTGGCGATTCTCGCCAACGGCACCCAGGACAACATCAACCAGGCCATGCAGTACCTGCGCGAACAGGGCGTGGTCGTCGAGGAGCTCAACCATGTCATCTGAACTGATCGATCTGTTCATCAGCGCCTTCGGCGAGACGCTGATGATGGTGGCCATCTCCGGCGTGGTCGGTTCGCTGCTGGGCATCCCGCTGGGCATCGCCCTGCACATCACCGAATCCAAGGGCGTGCTGCCCAATGTGGCGTTCAATCGCGTGGCCGGCCTGCTGGTCAATGCAGTGCGTTCCACGCCCTTCATCATCCTGCTGGTGGCGGTGATTCCGATGACGCGCTTCTTCGTGGGTACCTCCATCGGCACCGCCGCGGCCATCGTGCCGCTGACCATCGCCGCCGCGCCCTTCATCGCGCGCCTGGTCGAGACCGCATTGCGCGAAGTCGATCACGGCCTGGTGGAAGCGGCCCAGGCCATGGGTGCCACCACCTGGCAAATCATTTACAAGGTATTGGTGCCCGAGGCATTTGCTGGTATCGTCGCCGGTCTCACGATCACCTTCGTCAGCCTGGTCGGCTATTCGGCCATGGCCGGCGCCATCGGCGGCGGCGGCCTGGGCGACCTGGGCATCCGCTATGGCTACCAGCGCTTCCTGCCGGAAGTCATGCTGGCCGTGGTGCTGATCCTGATCGTGTTCGTCCAGGTGGTGCAATCCCTGGGAGACCTGCTGGTCCGCAAGCTCAGCCACCGCTGAGCACTGCAATCTCTACAAAAACGGCAGCTATCTGCTGCCCACCTCAAAGCTCGAAAGGAAAGTCATGAAGCGTCGTCAGTTGATTCAATTCATCGCCGGTCTGGGTCTGGCCGCCGGCCTGATCTCGGCCCCGGCCATGGCCGAAGACCAGATCAAGATGGGTGTGACCGCCGGTCCCCACGCCGAGATCATGGAACAGGTCAAGAAGCTGCTCGAAAAAGACGGCGTGAAGATGAAGGTCATCGAATTCACCGACTACATCCAGCCCAACGCCGCCCTGGCCGCCGGTGACCTGGACGCCAACTCCTACCAGCACCAGCCCTACCTGGATGCGCAGATCAAGGACCGTGGCTACAAGTTCGTCAGCGTTGGCAGCACCATCACCTTCCCGATGGGCGTGTACTCCAAGAAGATCAAGTCGCTCAACGACCTCAAGCCGGGCGCTCGCGTGGGTGTGCCCAACGATCCTACCAACGGTGGCCGTGCCCTGCTGGTGTTGCAGGCCAAGGGCGTGATCAAGCTCAAAGCCGATGCCGGTCTGAAGGCCACCCCGCTGGATATCGTCGAGAACCCCAAGAAGATCAAGATCGTCGAGCTGGATGCTGCGCAACTGCCGCGTTCGCTGGATGACTTCGACGCTGCCGTCATCAACGGCAACTACGCTGAATCGGCCGGCCTGTCCCCGACCAAGGATTCGATCGCCGTGGAAGCCTCCACCGGTCCCTACGTCAACGTGATCGCCGTGCGCGCTGCCGACAAGGACAAGCCTTGGGTCGCCAAGCTGGTCAAGGCTTATCACAGCCCGGAAGTGAAGAAGTTCGTGCTGGAAAAGTACAAGGGTTCCGTGATCACCTCCTGGTAATCCGCCACGCCTCACTTGCCTGCATCAACGAAAAGGCCAGCTCATCGAGCTGGCCTTTTTCATTGAGCGGGAATTGGTGGCTTGCCGGTGATCCCCAAAAACTTAGTTTCTGAAATCCGCTTTCTAAGTTTTCCGCAGAGCAAAACTTAGATTCAGCGCCCCCGGTGATCCGGAGCGTCTCGCCAGTCATAGTCCTCGTCGTCTTCCTCTTCATCCTCGGCCTGCAGGGCCTCAGGATTGTCGGTGGACCGATACGTCGCCAGCAGCTCGGCACGCGACTGCGGTGTCTCCAGCGAGATGCGACCCAATGCACCGCTACGATAATCCTGCAGGAAGGTATGGGCGGCCTTCTCGAAATCGAAGTCGCCTCCCTTGAGACGAAAACCGCGCTTGGCCGCCACACCCTCCACCACCGCCACGCCATCCATGCCGTCAGTATTGAAGCCATACCGTGCCTTGAGCAGTTGCGGATAACGCTGCAGCAGCAGGTCGGCCAGAAAGGTCGCCACTTCCTCTTCGATGAGGGCATTGCTGCCCACCGCATGGCTGGCCGCCAGCATGAGACCATCGCTGGGATGCTCGATCTTGGGCCAGAGCATGCCGGGGGTATCGGTGAGCACCATGTTGTTGCCGAGATAGAGCCGCTGCTGCGTCTTGGTCACGGCCGGTTCATCACCGACGGCGGCCACGCGCTTTTTCAGCAGCGCATTCATCAGGGTCGACTTGCCCACGTTGGGGATGCCCATGATCATCATGCGCAGCGGCTTCAGGGCAGTGCCGCGATGCGGTGCCACCTGGATGGCCAGCTTGGGCACGCGCGCCACGTCCGAGGGCTTCTTGCAGGACAGCGCCACGGCAGTCACGCCCTTCTGGCTGTTGTAGAAGTCGATCCAGGCTTGCGTAGCCACCGGGTCGGCCATGTCGGTCTTGTTCAAGATCTTCAGGCAGGGACGCTGGCGCGCATTGCGCAACTGCTCGATCATGGGATTGCAGCTGGCCTGCGGCAGGCGGGCATCGACCACTTCGATGACCATATCGACTTTTTCCATGCTCTCCGCGGCCTTGCGGCGGGCGGAGTTCATGTGACCGGGGAACCATTGGATGGACATGCGGAGCTTCTTTCTGATGCGTATTTCGTGAAGGCGCTATTTTACGGCCCTGCCCCGCCAAACCCTAACAAATCCCCAAGAAAACGGCCTGCCGCGCACAAGTCGGGGCAGGCCATTGGACAGGGAACAACACCCGCACTCACGCGCGCCGGGTCACCCATTGCTCCTTGACAACGCCCACAAAGCGCCACACCAGCCACAAGGCGACGCCGTAGGCCAGCGCCATCACGCCGAAGGCCAGCGGATTGCGCAGACTCCAGCCCTGAACGCTGTGCAGGATCGCGCCCATCAAGGCCACGCCGACCAGCGCACCGATCTGGCGATTGGCATTGAGTGCCGCCGCCGCGCTGTTGGCATGGGCCTTGCCGGCCACCTGCATGACCACCGTGGTCATGGCGGGAATGGCCGTACTGATACCCAGGTTGGCCGCCGCGCACACCAGGGCCAGCAGCCAGTAAGGCGTCTCGGGACGGAAAACCATCGCCACGGCGGTAAAGACCGTGCCCACCGACAGCCCCAGCAGCAGCGGTACACGCGGCCCCCAGTGGGCGGCCATGCGGCCCGACATCAGATTGCCGAAGAAGATCACCGCCATCATCGGCACCAGCTGCAAGCCGGTCTGCAGCGCATCCGCGCCCCTGCCCTGCTGCAGGAACAGCGCGAGATAGAAGAGGTTGCCATAGACCCCGAAGTTGATCAGGAACCCGATACCATTGGCCGCCGCAAACTGCGGCGTGGCAAACAGCGCCTTGGGCAACAGCGGCGCAATGCCGCGCAGTTCATGCCGCACCAGCGCCACCGCAGCCAGCACCGCCACCGCCAGCGCAGCCAGGATGCGCGGCGAGGTCCAGCCATACACCGGTCCCTGGATCAGGACGAAGGACAGCCCGGCCAGCATGATCACGCCCGCCAGATGGCTGTAGAGGTGCAGTGCGCGGGCATGGCCGACCACCTGCGGAATGAACCTGCGCGCCATCAGCAAACCCAAGAGGCCCACCGGCACGTTGATGAGGAACACGCTGCGCCAGCCCAGCCAGTGGATCAGCACACCGCCCAGCAGCGGCCCGGCAGCAGCAGCCAGGCCGACAGTCGCCGACCAGACGCCCAGCATGCGGGCACGCACACGGTCATCCTCATAGACGTGCGTGAGCAGGCTCAGCGAACTGGGCATGAAGAAGGCCGCGCCCAAGCCCTGCAGCAGACGTGCCGCGATCAGGAAGGGAGCATTGGGCGCGGCCCCGCACAGCAGCGAGGCCAGCACGAACAGGAACAGGCCGGTCAGGTACAACCGGCGCGCCCCGAAGCGATCAGCCAGAGCACCCCCCACCAGCAGCATGGCAGCGAAGGTCAGCGTGTAGCCGTCGACGATCCACACCAGCATCGACAATGGCGCATCCAGACTGGTGGAGATATTGGACAGCCCGACGTTGACCACCGTCACGTCCAGCATGGCCATGACGAAACCGATGGCCAGCGCCACCAGCGGCAGCATGCCGGCATGCGGGGTGGCACGGGCAATGGGAGGTACCAGCACCGAGGCTGGCGCACGAGGGCATTGTGTGGAAGACATGGCAACAGAACTTTCTGCACGCACGGTGCGAGGGAGAACCGCAAACCCGCGACCGGAAACGCCGGGGCGGGGTTCAATGGGGCAGATTCTAGGCTTGGACAGTGATGCAATAAAGAGGTATAAGATCAGCACGCTGATGCAAATTTGCATCAGGCCATCACTTACCTCCCCTCTTGCAGCAAAGGCACATCATGGATTGGGACAACGCCCGCATCTTCCTGGCCATCTATCGCGTGGGCACCTTGCGCGGGGCCGCCGAACAGCTGGAGATCGACCAGGCCACTGTGGGCCGCCGCCTGGCCGCCCTGGAAAGCTCGCTGGGAGCGCGCCTGTTCCTGCGCACGCCCAGCGGCTACGTACCGACCCCGGCGGGCGAGCTGGCCGCTGCGGCGGCCAACCAGATGGAGCAAGGTGCGGAACAACTGCAACGGCAGATGCAGGGCATGGACGAACGCCTGTGCGGCGTGGTGCGGCTGGCGGCCACCGACATTACGGCGCGCCATTTCCTGTTACCGGCCTTGCACCGGCTGCGCCAGGAGCATCCGAAAATCCGCGTGGTGCTCTCGACTTCCACCCAGATCACCAACCTCACCAAACGCGAAGCCGACATTGCCGTGCGCACCCTGCGGCCGGATGCGCCAGACCTGATCGCGCGCCATCTCAAGCGGCTGCATACCGGCATGTATGCCTCGAAAGCCTATGTGAAAAAGCGCGGACTGCCCGATCCCGGTACGGGCCTCAAGGGACATGACGTAGTGATCTATCCGCGCAGCGTCTCGCCCAGCAAGTCCGAGCAGATCTGCGGCGAATCCATCGCCCACGCCAGCGTGGCCATGGAAGTGAGCACCGGCCTGGTCATGTATGACAGTCTGCAAGCGGGTTTCGGCATTGGCGAACTACCCACCCACGTGGGCGACAAGGCCAGCGGCCTGGTGCGCATCTGGCCGCAGCGCGCCGTGCCTTACGACATGTGGCTGGTGCTGCACAGCGACCTGAACCGCACGGCGCGGGTGCGGGCGGTGGCCGATGCGATCATTGCGGCGTATGAGGCGTATGAGGCGTATGAGGCGTATGAGCCTGCCGAGGTTTGATGAAGAATCCGGCATGCGGCCTGTGCATAAAACAAGGCGCGAAAAAAACCTTGGTTTTTATCGCGCCATTTCTTGAAACCGCCTGTGGAAAATCCAACGTTCATTCCAGGTCGGCCAAGACCTTCAGGTGCGCCACCACGCTGCGCCCCAGCGCCGAGAGGTTGTAGCCACCTTCCAGGCAACTGACGATACGGCCCTTGGCATACTGGTCGGCGATCTTCATGATCTGCCGCGTCATCCAGGCGTAGTCCGCTTCCACCAGGCCCATCTGGCCCATGTCATCCTCGCGGTGGGCATCGAAGCCGGCCGAGATGAAGATCATCTGCGGCTGGTGCGCATGCAGCGCCGGCAGCCATTTCTCGTTCACCAGCTGGCGCACCGTATTGCCATCGGAATAGGCCGGCACCGGCACGTTGACGATGTGCGACTCGGTCGGCCCGTCGCCCGAGAAGGGATAGAAGGGATGCTGGAAGAAGCTCACCATGAGCACCCGGGGATCATGGGCAAAGATATCCTCGGTGCCATTGCCGTGATGCACGTCGAAATCGATCACCGCCACCCGTTCCAGTCCATGCACCTCCAGGGCATGGCGCGCGGCCAGGGCCACGTTGTTGAACAGGCAGAAGCCCATGGCCTTGTCGTGGGTGGCATGGTGGCCGGGCGGACGCACCGCGCAAAAGGCATTGTCCAGCTCCCCGGCCAGCACCGCATCGGTGGCGGCCACTGCCGCACCAGCTGCGCGCAGAGCGGCTTTCCAGCTGTGCTGGTTGAGCAGGGTGTCGCCATCAACCGAATGATAGGACTGGCCCGACAGGCTCAAGGCATGGCTGTGCTCGCGCACGTAGTCGACGGCCGCGGCCGTATGCACGCGTTCCAGTTCGGCCGGATCGGCCAGCGGGGCTTCGCGGCGGTCGAGGAACTGATCGATGCGGCTCAGGATCAGCTGGTCCTCGATGGCCTCCAGACGAGCGGGGGTCTCGGGGTGCCAGTCCCCCATTTCATGGCGCTGGCAATCGGCGTGCGTATAGATGGCGGTGGTCATTCTTGCTCTTGTTGCGATCTTGTTGCGATGATATTGCCACCCGGCAAACATCCTGCCAGCCGGGTTGTCTCCTTGGGCTAGTGTACATTGGCTGTCGCTGATCGTGGTCAAAGCCTGCTCACGCGCATGCACCGGCATGGGGCGGGGTGGCCGATGCGGTATACTTGGCCGCTTGTCTGGCCTCCCCCTGCTGCTCATCCCGCTCATGCCCATCTCCCTGCCTCGCCTGACCGCCCTCGTTTCCTCCCTGCTCATTGCCACATTGTGTGCCCTGCCGATGACCGCGCAGGCGCAGGACGGCAAGTCTGTGGAAAAGAAAAACCAGAAAAAGGCTGTGGATAAAACACACAAGAAACCGGCAGAGAAAAAAAACAAGCCGCAAGCCAGGAAGAAAATCGCCACCGATGAACAGGGCGAGTTCGTCAACTTCAATGAATGGAAGGACGTGGCCCGCTTCATGGATGAAATGGTGGACCGCAACCATTTCCAGCGCAGCGATCTCAATGCGCTCTTCGCGCAGACCCGCTACGTGGACAGCGCCATCCAGCTCATCAAGCCGGCCCCCGTGACCAAGCCCAAGAACTGGACGGCCTACCGCGCCCGCTTCGTGGAACCGGTGCGCATCAATGCCGGGGTCGATTTCTGGAACACCTATGGCGTGGCCCTGGCGCGCGCCGAGGCGCAGTATGGCGTGCCGATGGAAATCATCGTCGGCATCATCGGCGTGGAAACGGTCTATGGCCGCAACACCGGCAACTTCCGCGTCATGGATGCGCTGACCACGCTGGCCTTCGATTATCCCAACACGGCCAACCGCGATGCCCGCATGGCCTTCTTCCGGGGCGAACTGGAAAACACCCTGCTGCTGGCCCGCGAGGCCGGCATCGATCCGATGTCCTTGCGCGGCTCCTATGCCGGCGCCATCGGCTGGCCGCAGTTCATGCCGGGCAGCATCCGCGAATATGCGGTGGACTTCGATGGCGACGGCAAGATCGATCTGCGCAATTCTCCGGTGGACGCCATCGGCAGCGTGGCGCACTATCTGGCCGTCCATGGCTGGCAGCGCGGTGAGCCGGTGGCCTTCCCGGTGCAGGTCTCCAGCGACAACCGCCAGTGGGAAGCCATGCTCAACCAGGGCCTGGAAGCCAAGTACACCGCCGACGAGCTGCATGCCGCCGGCATCTCCACGCCGCCCCTGCCGGCGGGCATGCGCTTTGGCCTGGTGGACCTGCAGAACGGCACCGGTCCCACCGAGTACTGGATCGCCACCAACAACTTCTATGCCATCACGCAGTACAATCGCAGCTACTTCTATGCGATGTCGGTGGCCGACCTCGGTCGTGCCGTTGCCACGGCACGCAACCGCTGACCTTCCGTCCTGCCCTGATTGCCCTGATTGCCCTGACTACCCTGTTGATGAGGGAGCGCGCACGGCGTGCTCCTGCTGCTTCCCTTCCACGATAGAACCACGATGAAACGCATTGCACCCCTGGCCTCCACGCTGATGCTGACGCTGGCCGGCACCTCGCTGAGCCTCTCGGCCACCGTCCGCGCAGCCGATGTCGGCGACGACAAGGGCGACTCCCTGCCCACCGTCAACGTCACCGCCAGCGGCACCGGCAAAGACGACGGCCGGGCACGTTCGGCTGCCGTGGCCGGTTTCGACGATGCACCGCTGATCGACACGCCGGCCTCGGTGGCCGTGGTCACCGCCGCGCAGATGCAGGACCAGCAATCGCGCCTGCTCTCGGATGTGGTCAAGAACGATGCCTCCATCAACGAGAACTATGCCCCGGTCGGTTACTACGAGAACTTCAGCATCCGCGGCATCACGCTGGACCCGGCCAGCGCCTATCGCATCGACGGCCTCACCGTGGCCGGCGAGCAGACCGTCGCACTGGAGAACAAGGAGCGCGTCGAATTCCTCAAGGGTGTGGCCGGCCTGCAGGCCGGTGTGAGCAGCGCGGGCGGCATCGTCAACTACGTCACCAAGCGTCCGGCCGATGTGCGTTCGATCACGCTGGGGACGGACTCCTACGGATCGCGCTATCTGGCCACCGACCTCGGTGCACTCTTCGGACCGCAGAAGCAGTTCGGCCTGCGCATCAATGCCGCGCACGAAGACATCCACTCCTACGTCAACAATGGCGATGGCTGGCGCGACTTCGCTTCGCTCTCGGCGACCTGGGCGCTGTCGTCGAAGACGCTGGTGCAGTTCGACGCCGAATACCAGCAGAAGGCCCAGCATTCGGTGGCCGGTTACCAGTTGCTGGGCGGCACCACGCTGCCCTCGGGCGTCTCGCCCCAGACCATGCTGACGCCGCAATCGTGGGCGCAGCCGGTGCGTGACAGCTCGCTGAACTACCGCCTGCGGGTGGATACCGATCTCAATGCCGACTGGCATGCTTACGTGCAGGCCGGGCGCAGCCGGGCAGTCATCGACGATAATCTGGCCTTCCCGTATGGCAGCGGTGGCGGGGCTTCTTCAAGCTTTGCCGCCAATGGCGATTTCGACGTGTACGACTATCGCGTACCCGATGACGAACGCCGCAATGACGAGGCGCAGGCCGTCATGACCGGCAAGTTCGCCACCGGCTGGCTCAAGCATGAGCTGACCATGGGGATGGCCATGTCGCGCCGGGTGGTGGATAAATCGGATGGCATCAGCGTACTGGTCGGCAGTGGCAACATCTATTCCGGCACCCCGGCACTGGCCCCGGCCACCGATGTCCCCGGCCCGGCATATCGCAATCTGGACAGTCGCCAGAAGGCGCTCTTCTTCAGCGACCGACTGCTCTTGTCCGAGCACTGGCAAGCCATTGCCGGAGGCCGTCAGGTGTGGCTCAACGAACAGGCCTTCGCCTCCGATGGCAGCGTCACCCGCACCACCTCGCGCAATCTGTTCCTGCCGCAACTGGCCTTGATCTTCAAGCCCATGCACAAGCTCTCGCTCTACGGCAGCTATGCCGAGACGCTCACGCTGGGGACCTCGGCGCCGTTCTGGGTCAGCAACTTCCCGACCACGCTGCCGCCGTCGGTGGCACGTCAGCTGGAAGCCGGCGTCAAATACGATGTCTCGCCGGATCTGGCCCTGACCGCGGCCCTGTTCCGTATCCGCAAAGCCTATGAGTATCAGCAACCGGACAACAGCAGCAGCGGTTTCACCTACGTCCAGCAAGGTCGGCAGACCAACACCGGACTGGAGCTCGGCGCCAGCGGCAAGCTCAGCGCGCGCCTGTCGGTGGGTGCCAGCGTGACGGCCACCCGTGCCCGTGCCAGCGACACCGGTACGGCCGCCTATGACGACCGGCAGGTCGTGAACGTGCCGCGCCTGCGCAGCAGCGTCTATGCCGACTATGCCCTGCCGGGGGTGGAGGGCGTGAACCTCATGGGCAGCTGGCTCTACAGCGCCAGCAAGCCCGCCACCCGCGATGGCAGCGTGAACCTGCCGGCCGTGCACGTCTTCAATGCCGGCCTGCGCTACCGGCTGCGCATTGGCGGCCACACGGCCACCCTGCGCGCCAATGTGGACAACGTCTTCGACAAGCGTTACTGGAAAGATGCCGGCCAGTACCTGGGCGACGGCTACGTCCACCTGGGCGCACCGCGCACGGCGCGCCTGTCCTTGCAATATGATTTCTGATTTGCTGTTCTGCTGAAAGCCCATGGACGCCGCTTCCCATCACCTCACCCGCGTCATCAGCCACGGCATGGGCGTGGAGCCTGTCATCTCCGACTGGCCCGCGCTGACCTCGGCCGAGGTAGCGCGCGTGCTGCGCCACTATCCCGGCGTGGGTCAGCCGCTGCGACTGGAATGGCACAGCCCGCGCCCGTTCTCGGCAGCCTGCGTGATGCAGACCGAGAGCGGCCCCATCATCGTCAAACGCCATCACGCGCGCGTACGCGATGTAACGGCGCTGGCCGAAGAACATCGCTTCGTGGCGCACCTGAAGGCGCGCGGCCTGCCGGTCAGCAGCGCACTGACCACCACCGACGGCGCCACTGCGCTGGCCGACGATTACTGGACCTATGAAGTCTTTCCGCTGGCGCCGGGAGTGGATCTGTATCGCGAGGCGATGTCATGGACGCCTTTCACCAGCTGCACCCATGCGCATTCGGCGGGTCAGATGCTGGCCCGTCTGCACCAGGCCTCTGCCGGTTACGATGCCCCGGCAAGACCGGCGCGGCCGCTGGTGTCGAGCTTCACGATCTTCTCGCAGGAAGATCCGGTGCGTCCGCTGCAGCACTACATCGAGCAGCGCCCGGCCATTGCGGAATATCTGGAAAACCGCCCGTGGCGTGGCGAAGTGGCGCAGCACCTGCTGCCCTGGCATGCCGCACTCAAACCCTATCTGGATGAATTCGTCCCGCTGTGGACGCACAACGACTGGCACGCCTCCAACCTGCTGTGGACCGATGCCACCGATCAGGCCAGGGTACAAACCGTGCTCGACTTCGGTTTGTGTGACCGTACCTGTGCGCTGCACGACCTGGCCACGGCCATCGAGCGCAACATCGTCGAATGGCTGGCCATCCCGCAGCGCGCCGTGCAGCTGGTGCATCTGGATCTGCTCGATGCGATGCTCGACGGCTATGCCGCCACGCTGCCCCTGAGCGCGCGCCAGGTACGCGCGCTGGCGGCACTGCTGCCGCTGGTCCATGCGGAGTTCGCGCTGGCCGAGCTGGATTATTTCCATGGCGTCACGCAGTCGCCCCAAAATGCCTCGCTGGCCTATGACACCTACTTCCTCGGCCATGCCGACTGGTTCCACTCTGACGAGGGACAGCGCTTGCTGTCGCATCTGGAACAGCGGGCACAGGGGCTGGCAAAGACCTAAGTTTTTTCTGGCTGCACATTAAGAAAACGCGACCGCAAAACTTAGTTTTTTGGTCGCGCCGGATGCCAGACGAAGCAGAGGATCAGGAAAAGTCCTTGATCGTCTGCGGTTCGATCAGCACCATGTTTTCATTGGCGCCCAGCCAGATCTGTCCATCCTGAATCGTGCATTGCAGCTGCATGGTGCGCTGGGCCAGTGCGGCCAGCGCCTGGCTGGCCTCGGCGGGGATGTTGACGACCTTGAGATTCCTGGCGCGGTCGACGCGGCTGCCGGTCTGGTTCCACCAGATGTGGGAGGTGCTGCTGTAGCTGTACACCAGGACCTGTTGCGCGCGGCCACAGGCCTTGAGGATGGCGCGGTCGTCCGGTTGCCCGACCTCGATCCACAGCTCGATGGCACCGGTCAGGTCCTTCTGCCAGAGGTCCGGCTCGTCGGTATCGGACAGGCCCTTGCCGAAGGCCAGCGCCTCGCTGGCATGCAGAGCGAAGGCCAGCACGCGGATCATCATGCGCTCATCGGTCTCGGAGGGATGGCGGGCGATGGTCAGTGCGTGCTGCTGGTAATAGTGCCGATCCATGTCGGAGATCTGCAGGTCGGCCTTGAAGATGGTGGATTTGAGCGCCATGGGAATCTGTTCGTGCAAAGGAAAGGCAAGCGCGCGTGGCGGGCCGCCGTCAAAGGTTGGCAAGCATAGCCGATCTGGCGCGGCTGTGGGCGATTGTGGTGAGCTCCTGGTAGTGCGTGCGACAATGCCGCTATGAGCACTTCTTCACCTTCTCCCGCTTCCCTTCCGTCCTCTCCCGCTGACGCAGAGGTCGTCGCGCTCACGCGCGCCTGGCTGGAACAGGCCGTGATCGGCTTGAACCTGTGTCCTTTTGCCAAGTCGGTCCATGTGAAGAATCAGGTCCGCTACCGCGTCAGCCGGCACCAGGATTGGAATGAACTTTCAGTTGATCTGGAACAAGAACTGAGTTTTCTGGCAAAGGCCGACCCGGAACAGGTCGACACGACCCTCTTCATCATGCCGCTCGCATTAGCCGATTTTGTCGAGTACAACGATTTCCTGGACTGGGCCGATCGCCTGCTGGAAAGGCTGGGGCTGGAGGGCGAGCTGCAGATTGCCAGCTTCCATCCGGACTACCAGTTTGCCGATGCCGAGGCCGACGATATCGAGAACTACAGCAATCGCTCGCCTTTTCCCATCCTCCATCTGTTGCGAGAAAGCAGCATCGACCGGGCGGTCGCCGCCTACCCCGATGCGGCAGCGATCTTTGAGAAAAACATGGCTACCTTGCGCAATCTGGGCCTAAGTGGCTGGAATATGCTGCCATTTGTCGTATCAAAAGAACAACGCTAGCAAATGGGCAAAAAATCCTGTTAATATCTGTTACAAATTCGAAAATGAGTTTCTGCAACTATTGTGGACTAGAATTTTCTGACTGCATGAAAAATGTGCAATTATTTCTATATAGACATAGAATTATTGTTGTGCTGCTCCAAGCGCACTGGGTCAGAGAACAGAGAATTAGATAAGTGTTGTTTTGAAGCCGTTCTTTGATAGGGCTTTCGATATCTTGCAGAAAAAGGCAACGCCTTCTCGGATAACGTCAGTCGCGTTTTGCAGTTTTACAAACAATTAATGCATAGGCGCACAGCCTTCCACAAACATCTGCATAATGGAACGTCCCGATCATGACTACCCACGATACTGCTGAATCCAACTCGATCTCCGATCAAGTCAACTACGATCCCAACCACCTGCTCGATGCGCTGATCGAAAAGCTGCATCTGAAGAACGATGCGGCCCTGTCCCGCGCGCTGGAAGTGGCGCCGCCGGTGATCAGCAAGATCCGTCACCGTCGCTTGCCGGTGGGCGCATCGCTGCTCATTCGCATGCACGAGGTGAGCGAACTGTCGATTCGTGAACTGCGCGAACTGATGGGCGACCGTCGCGAGAAATTCCGCATCAGCGACAAGCAGTTCAAGCCGAAGCCAGGCGCAGCGCCGGGCGCACCGGCACCGAGCGGCAGCGGCATGCCGGAATGACACGGCCCGGCTGGGCGACATCGCCACGCCGGACGATATGAAAAACGGAGCCATCGGCTCCGTTTTTCATTGCATCTCACTGCCTCGCTCAGGCCGGGAATACGCCGGTAGAGAGATAGCGATCACCGCGATCGCAGACGATGAAGACGATGGTCGCATTCTCCAGCTGATGCGACAGGCGCACGGCCACTTCGCAGGCGCCCGCAGCCGAAATGCCGCAGAACAGCCCTTCGGTCACGGCCAGCTTGCGCGCCATGTTCTCGGCATCGGCCTGGCTGACCGACTCCACCTGGTCCACGCGCGACCGGTCGAAGATCTTGGGCAGATAGGCTTCCGGCCATTTGCGGATACCGGGGATGGATGAGCCCTCTTCCGGCTGCGCCCCCACGATCTGCACTTGTGCATTCTGCTCCTTCAGATACTGCGACACGCCCATGATGGTGCCGGTGGTGCCCATGGCACTGACGAAGTGGGTAATGCTGCCCTTGGTATCGCGCCAGATTTCGGGACCGGTGGTCTCGTAGTGCGCCAGCGGATTGTCGGGGTTGGCGAACTGGTCGAGGATGAGGCCCTCGCCATTCTTCTGCATCTGCTCGGCCAGGTCGCGGGCGTATTCCATGCCGCCGCTCTTGGGGGTCAGCACGATCCTGGCACCGTAGGCGGCCATGCTCTGGCGCCGTTCTTCGGACAGGTTCTCCGGCATCAGCAACACCATCTTGTAGCCGCGCATGGCCGCCACCATCGCCAGGGCGATGCCGGTATTGCCGCTGGTGGCTTCGATGAGGGTATCGCCCGGCTTGATCTGGCCGCGCGCTTCGGCGCGGGTGATCATCGAATAGGCGGCACGATCCTTGACCGAGCCGGCCGGATTGTTGCCCTCGAGCTTGCCGAGGATGAGGTTGTTGCGGCGCCTGGCTTCTTCGCCGCCGATGCGTGGCAGCTGGATCAGCGGGGTATTGCCGATGGTGGATTCGATGGTCGGATAGGACATCTGCTTGGCTTCCTTGCGCAGCCGTGCGCGGGCACGGGGAGTTCTTTGGTCGAAACGGCCATTCTAATATGACTGCTGCGCATGTGTTGGCGGCGCGACCTAACAAGATCCTTATAAGGATATAGCCAAATCATTTAAAGCATGGCTTGTGACGGAGGGCGATGCCGCCCTCCAGAGCAGCTGTTTCAGCTTGCCGGCGTCGCCAGCAGCAGTTGCCGCAGTGCCTCAGCGGCATGATCGGCCAGGTACCGGGCGCCGTATTGGCTCAGATGACCGGCATCGAAATAAAGGATGCGCGGCCCATCGATGACCTTGCAACCATGCTGATCACACAGCGTGGGGAAAGGATCGAAGACGGGGACCTGGAGCCGTTGCAGCAGCGGCAGAAGGCGATCGCGATAATGTTCGTCCATCTGCTCGGCCCTGGCCAGCGGCAGGTTGCAGAAATCGGCCTCGGAGAGGTGAATGCCACGCAGCACACAGGATTTGGGATTGGCGCCATTGGGTGGAGACAGCAGTACCACCACCCGCTTGCCCAACTGGCGGTAGTACAGGATGGTACGTTCCAGGGCGACCGGAAAACCGCTCTGATCGGAGGCGAAGTGCCCCGGCCAGTTCAGCGCCAGGACCACGGTGTGGATGGACGGCGTCTCGCGTGCATACTGCGCCACGCGTTGGGCAATGTCCAGGCAATAGCCGCTGGTGTAATCGATCAGGGATGGACAGCCGCCACGGGCAAACTGGCGGAAGGCCCATTGCGGCTGGGGATTGGTTTCATACAGCCGTGCCAGCATGGGCGCATAGGCCCCGGAGTAACTATCTCCGATGAGCAGCAGTTGCGGTGGCTCGGCACTGACCGGCTCGGCGCACCAGTCGCGGGAATGCGCTTGCCCCATCAGGGAGGCGCAAGAAGGATGCGGCAATTCAAATTGGTTCAGCGAGGCCGTCTGCCTGACCTCATCGTTGAACAGCATCGCCAGACCGCCCAACTTGCGGAACGACATGCCGTCGCGCTTGACGACAAGCCCGCCCAGAGCCGCCATGAGCAGCATCAACAGCAACAGCATCACCACCGTCTTGCGACCGGATGCACGCAGGCGCACCGGGATTTCCACCAGTCGATAGGTGAGCCAGGCCAGCACCAGTGCCAGCAAGAGCGCGCCCAGACGCACCTGCACCGAAGGCGTCTGCCCCATCAGCAGACGTGCGAAGGCCAGCAGTGGCCAGTGCCACAGATAGAGCGGGTAACTGATCAAGCCCAGCCACACCATGGTCCGCTGCGACAGCAAGCGACGGTTGACGCCGGCCCCAGGTCCGGCGGCCAGCAACAGGAAGGCGCCTGCCACCGGCAGCACGGCCCACCAGCCCGGGAAGCGGTCCTGCTTGGTGATGACGACAAGGGCCACGACGATGAGCAACAAGCCGATGGCCGCGAGCCGGTTGGCCAGGGATTCCCCGAGCGCTGCACTCCTGCTGCGCCAGTAGGCCAGCAAGGCACCTGCGCCCAGTTCCCAGAAACGCGACATGGGCAGGTAGAAAGCGGCGACCGCATCCTGATGAACCGAGACGAGGTTCCACACGAAGGACAGCGCCATGACCGTCAGCAGGATCGCCAGCATGGCGCGCCGACGTTTCCAGGCGGCCCACAGCAGCAGAGGCCAGAACAGGTAGAACTGCTCTTCCACCCCGAGCGACCACAGGTGCAGCAGGGGCTTGGTCTCGGCTGAGGTATCGAAGTAACCGGCCTCGCTCCACAGCACGATGTTGGAGACGAAGCCGGCGCCGCCCAGGACATGCTTGCCCAGTTGTCGATACTCTTGTGGCAGCAGGATGAACCACCCCGCCAGCAGAGAGGCCAGCATCACCAGCAGCAGCGCCGGGAAGATGCGTCTGATGCGCCGGATGTAGAAGTCGATGATGCTGAAGTGACCACGCTGCAGTGCCTCGAACAGGATGCCGCTGATCAGAAAACCGGAAATGACGAAGAAGATGTCCACCCCGACGAATCCCCCCGGCAGACACTCAGGGAAGGCGTGAAACACCACCACGCAGAGCACGGCGATGGCCCGCAGGCCGTCAATGTCGCGACGGTAGGCACCATGACTGGAGGGATGAGGACGGACACCCGCAGGTGTCTGGTGATGGCTGGCAAGCATGAATGCTTCGGGGCAAAGCTGCGTATTATATGGGCATTGCACCGCGCGCAGAACACGCGGGCGGTCTGGCCAGACAACAAGGCTTGCGCTGTTCATGGAGACAACATGCACACCCACGACATCACCAACCAGGTCCCGGACCTGTGCGACTACAACCTCTACCGCAGCGATGCTGCCCTGGTCGAAGCCGTGCAGCGCGAAGGCGCACACTGGCACGACTGCACCCTGGCCAGCCAGGGCGAGGCGCTGGGCACGGCCGAGATGAGCGAGCTGGCCGACCTGGCCAATCGCCACGGCCCGGTGCTGCGCACCCATGACCGCACCGGCCATCGTATCGACGTGGTGGATTTCCACCCGGCCTGGCACACGCTGCTGGACCAACTGCGTCGCGCCGGACTGCATGCGCTGCCCTGGGTGCAGCCCGGAGACGGCGCCCACGTGGCACGCGCAGCGGGATACTTCCTGCATGCGCAGGTCGAGGCCGGCTCACTGTGCCCGACCACCATGACCTTTGCCGCCATCCCGGTGTTGCAGCAGGAGCCCGCCCTGTTCGCGCAATTGCGCAGCCGGCTCTTCTCGCGCGAGCACGACGGCCGCGACCTGCCCATGACGCAGAAGCGCTCCATCCTCATCGGCATGGGCATGACCGAGAAACAGGGCGGCTCCGACGTACGCAGCAATACCTCCATCGCCACCGCGGCCGATCCGCTGGATGGCGGACGCGGCAAGGCCTACCTGCTGTGCGGTCACAAGTGGTTTTTCTCGGCACCGATGTGCGATGCGCACCTGATGCTGGCCCGTACCGAGAATGGCCTCTCCTGCTTCTTCGTCCCGCGCTGGCTGCCCGAGGGCAGCCGCAATCCGATACTCATCCAGCGTCTCAAGGACAAGCTCGGCAACCGCTCCAACAGCAGCAGCGAAGTCGAATTCGAAGACGCCATGGGCATCATGGTCGGCGAGGACGGGCGCGGCATTGCGACCATCCTCGAGATGGCCAACCACACGCGCCTGGACTGCATCATCGGCAGTGCCGCGCTGATGCGCCAGGCGCTGGTACAGGCGCTGCACCATGCACGCCACCGCAACGCCTTCGGCCGTCGATTGGCCGAGCAATCCCTCATGCGCACCGTGCTGGCCGACCTGGCCCTGGAGAGCGAGGCCGCCACCCTGCTGATGCTGCGCGTGGCACATGCCTTCGATGCACCGGATGACCCGCTGCAGCGCGCATGGAAGCGCATCATCACGCCCGCCGCCAAGTTCTGGATCTGCAAGCGCGCGCTGGAATTCACCGGCGAATGTATGGAAGTCTGGGGCGGCAACGGCTACGTGGAAACCGGACCGATGGCCCGGCTCTATCGTGAAGCCCCCGTCAATTCGATCTGGGAAGGTTCGGGCAACGTGATGTGCCTGGATGTGCTGCGGGCCATGAGTCGCGAGACCGAAGGCCTGGCACGGTTGCTCATGGAACTGGACGATGCGGCCATGGCCCATCCCGCCCTGGCGCTGCGGGTGCATGCGCTCAAGCAGATGCTGGCGGCAGGCGAAGAAGAACAGCAAGCCGGTGCCAGGCGCCTGGTACAGCAACTGGTACTGGCCTTGCAGGGCATGCTGATGCTGCGTCACGCGCCGGCGGGATCGGCCGAGGCCTTCCTCGCCAGCCGTGCCGACAGCGATGGCGGACGGGTCTACGGCACCCTCAATGGCACCAGCGCAGCCGCGCAGCAGGCCATCCTGCAGCGCGCCTGGCCCGAAGCATGAGGGCGCGGTATCAGCCCGGCAGTGACGGCATCAGCGGACTGCGTTCGGCCCAGGCCACGAAGAGCTTGCCCCGACGCGCGCGCGGGCGACGCTTCTTCATGGCCGAATAAACCAGCTCGGCCAGGGTGCGCTGTTCGGCCGGACTCATGGTCAGCGACATGCGATACATGCGCAGCAGCATCAGGGCATTGTTCATGAAGGCGGTATCGGCAGCATCGCTGCGCGCCAGCGCAGCCATCTGCGCCGCCACGGCCAGGGTGCGAGCGCCCTCGGCGGCGGCTTGCGCGGGTTGACGCGATGCCAGGGGATCCTGTAGGGCGATGCGCTCGAGCACCATGCGGTAGGAAGCCTCCACCTCGCCGGCGCTCTCACCGATGGCGACACCGGCCAGACCGGCCAGCAGTTTTTCCAGTGCGCTCAAACTGACGGCATGACCGCTCCGCCCACCATCGCGCCAGCCGCCCCCGGCGGGATCCACCAGCCAGGCCAGGAAACCATGATCAAGCTGCGTCATCCGGGCCGCACGGCTGGCCAGCAGGCGCCGTGCGATCACGGCCTCTTCGCTGCTCATGCGAGCGGCATGAGAAGCGAGCTCGGCGACGGCGTCCATGCTGCCGACCTCGCTCGTGGCACTCCCCTGGCCGGTGGCAGAAAGGCCGGCATCGGCACGCCAGCGGCGATAGGCCGCCAGGTCGTGTGCCAGCGCGTCAATCTCTTCCAGTGCCATCGCGTGCGTCTGCGCATAGGCGTAGGCCTCGGCCAACAGGCGTCGATCTCCATAGGCAAGGAAGTCGCGCGCACTGGTCCCCGTTGCGGCACGGCGTACCGGAGCCGGTTCATCCTCCCGGCGCGCAATGCCGAAGACGCGTTGCAACAGCATCAGATAAGCGCTGTCCTGTGCAGCGTGGGCACTGTTGCTGACCTGCAGCAGATCGGCCAGGCGCGGAGCCGCAGCGATCAGTTCGGCCAGCGACGGTCCCAGGCGCGGCAGCAACAGGCCCCGGATCACACCACCGGCCAGCGCCAGCGGCCCCAGCGGCAGCACCAGAGTTTCCAGCATGCGTGCCAGTTCGGCCTGTTGCTGCGGCGGCAGTGCGGCCGGCGCAGACGGTGACGCCAACTGGTAGAGATCGAGATATTGCTGCAGCAGTTGCGCGTAGTTGTCCGGATAGGCAGTCTGCTCCAATGCAGACAAGCTCGCATGGAACACCAGCGCCGCCGTGATGACCGGCTTCCAGTCACCACTCTCCAGCGCCCGCTGGAATACCGGTGCCCAGAACTTCTGGTCCAGGACAGTGCGCTGGTTGGCGGCCGCGTAACGTTCATTGATGGTGTAGGCCCCGCTGTCGTCATAGACGATGGCCGAGAGTTCAGCGCGCGACTTGTCTGCAAACGGATTGTCGGCGCGTCCATACAAGGACTCGGTGGCCTGCTGCGCCTGGCGCAGACGTTGCGGATCGTCCGAGCGCGGCAGCTCGGCATCGGCTGCGGCAATCGCCTCGGCGCCACGGCGTGCCGCCACCAGGCGCGCTTCAATGGCAAAGAGCGTGTCGCGTGTGATGGGGCGCGCCGCGTCGATGACGGACTTGGTAACAGTCTGCAACGAACTGTCCTGGACCGCTTCGGTGGAATCCACCGCCGCCGTGGTCACGCTCTCGACCGCCGTGGCCAGGGCGGCCATGAGCTTGCCCTGGGCCGACAGCGAGAGCGTTACGCCTTCTTCCGGCAAGACGGTCGCCGCCGCAGCAGGCGTGGGCGCAGGCGCCAAGGCCGTGTCATTGCGTGGCTGGTTCTGCTGGTTCAGTTGCGCAAGCGCTTCACGCGCCATGATGACCAGATCGGTTTCCATTGCCATGTTCACTCTCCTGGTTCGGAGTTCTCATGACTTGGTTACGGTAAAAGATCGTCAATCTTTACACTTGCAAACCGGCATCATCCAGGCGGGACGCGACGTCTCGGGCGATGACGGCCCGTCGCGATGAGACCGGCGGCTCAGGATTTCTCCGATGCGCGTGGCCGCGTACAAACGCTACAGTGGTCTGCATCGAGGAGAATCCCATGAACAAGACCCATGCCCTCATCGCACTGCTGGCGCTGATGCTGACCTGGCAAGCTGCGCGCAGTGAACGTGCCGTGGCCGCCAATGCCGGTGCACTGGACATCTCGGTCGTGGTCGCCGAGAAATGCCGGATCGATTTTTCCGAAGGCAGCGCCGACTTCTTCCAGGTTTGTTCCATTGGTCAGAGCAGCACCACTGAGCGCACCCAGCAGGTCATGGGCGCCAACACCGCCCTGTCGCCGCAGGATGATCCCTACTTCCTGGAGCGAGACCCCGAGCGTCCCGGACAGGTCGCCCGCGTCGGCGATGACCCGTCCGCCGCCGACGCGGCCGGGCGGCGTGGTCCCAAGGTAGTCGTCATCCCTTACTGAGATCGCGCTGCCAGCGTGATGCGACGCTTGTCCTGGCGTGGCTGGAAATGCGTGGGCGTGCTGTGCAATGCCTTGCGGAACATGTTGGAAAATGCGCTCTGGCTGCGATACCCCAGCGCCTGTGCCACCACCCCCACGGCATCGCCGCGTGCCAGGCGCACCAGGGCCTGACTCAGATGCACTTGTTGTACCCAGTGGCGGAACTGCAAACCCGTTTCCTTAGGGAAGAGCCGGATCACGGTGCGCACGCTGGCGCCCCCCATCCCTGCCCAGTCCGCCAGGGAGAACTGCCGCCCCGGATCGGCCAGGATGGCTTCGCAGATGGCCTGCAGGCGGCGGTCGCGCGGCCACGGGATGGCCACCGGAATGGCGGGCGCGCGCGCCAGTTCCGACAGGATCAGTTCAGCCACATGGCCGGCGCGACTGTGGGGCGCATACTCGCGCGGTTCGGCCAGCAGCGCCAGGATCAACTCGCGCAGCAGGACCGACACTTCCAGCAGGCGACATTGCCCGCCCAGCGCGCGCCCCTGGGCCTGGTCGATGTAGAGCGTGCGCATGCTGACCCGGGTGAGCATCAGGATCTCGTGCTCCACCTGCGGCGGTACCCACAGCGCCCGTTGCGGTGGCACCAGCCACACGCCTTGCGGGGTACGCACCTGCATCACCCCCTCCACCGCATAGAGCAACTGGCCGCGCCGGTGCGAATGCGCCGTCAACAGATCCCGCGCCGACAGTTCGCGGGCAAACGCCACGACGCTGCTGGGCAGGTGCTGGAACGCATCCACTTCGGCACTGGGACACACGGAGGTCAGGTGGGCACGCATGGCATTTAATCGACAACAAGTGTCATCATCATCAATAGATGCCAATGATACGCTTCGAGTCTTCTTCCTGCATGCCATTCCCGACACCATGACCAGTGCCACCGACTCCAACGCCACCGCGCCCGCCAGCGCGACGGCCTCCGCCAATTCTCCTGCGGCCATTGCCGCCCAGCCGCTGGTGATGAGCATCATCCTGGCCTGCGGCGGCGCGCACCTGATCAATGACATGATCCAGGCGCTGCTGCCCTCGATCTATCCCATGCTCAAGACCGGCTACGGCCTCAGCTTCACTCAGGTCGGGCTGATCACGCTGACCTTCCAGGTCACGGCCTCTCTGCTGCAACCCTGGATCGGCATGTATACCGACCGCCATCCGCAGCCCTGGCTGCTGCCCAGCGGCGCCGTGGCGACCCTGAGCGGCATCGTGCTGCTGGCGCTGGCGGGCAGCTTCGGCGCCTTCCTGCTGGCCGCAGCGCTGATCGGCATCGGCTCTTCCACCTTCCATCCGGAAGCATCGCGCATCGCCCGCATGGCCTCGGGCGGTCGCTTCGGTCTGGCGCAATCGACCTTCCAGGTCGGTGGCAACGCCGGCTCGGCCTTCGGTCCGCTGCTGGCCGCAGCCATCGTGGTGCCGTATGGCCAGGGCAATGTGGCCTGGTTCGTCTTGCTGTCGGTGCTGGCCATCGTGGTGCTGTCGCGGGTATCGCGCTGGTATCGCGGCCATCTCGCGGCCAACAAGGGCAAGGCCAGGGCGCGCGTGGCGCAGACGCTGCCGGCCGCTACCGTGCGCCGGGCGCTGGTGGTGCTGGCGCTGCTGGTGTTCTCCAAATACTTCTACATGGCCAGCTTTACCAGTTACTTCACCTTCTATCTGATCGAACGCTTCCACATGTCGGTGGCCTCTTCCCAGTTGTACTTGTTCCTGTTCCTGGGGGCGGTGGCGGTGGGCACCTTCGTTGGTGGCCCGATTGGCGACCGCATCGGCCGCAAGCTGGTGATCTGGATCTCGATCCTGGGCGCCGCCCCCTTCGCTCTGATGCTGCCGCATGCCAACCTGTTCTGGACAGCCGTGCTGTCGGTGGTGATCGGCCTGGTCATCTCCTCGGCCTTTGCCGCCATCGTGGTCTATGCCCAGGAGCTGGTACCGGGCAAAGTGGGCATGATCGCCGGCGTATTCTTCGGCCTCATGTTCGGCTTCGGCGGTATCGGCGCCGCCCTGCTGGGCCACCTGGCCGATCTGTACGGTATCGCCTGGGTTTACGGCCTGTGTGCCTTCCTGCCGCTGGCGGGCGTGCTGACGGTATTCCTGCCGGATGTGCGTGAGCGCTGAGCTTCACTTATCACCTGATACACAAGAATAAAAAAACGCGCTGGCCTGCGAGCCAGCGCGTTTTTCTTCATATAGCGCACCTGGCGGCGCAGCCCGGCTTCGGCTCAGGCCGTTACCAGCGGCGCGGCTGCAGCCAGCTTGCTGCGACGGCGCCAGGCCATCCAGCCCACCATGCCCAGACCGGCCAGCAACATGGCGTAGGTCGATGGTTCCGGGACCGGCGCGACGCTGCGCAGCGAGGCGTTGGAAGTGAACAGGGTGACGTTGGAGAACGCCGGCACCTGGCCGCCGTTGTTGTTCCAGTTGATGGCAAAGGTGCCACTCTGGGTCTGCCCGGCCGTCAGCACCAGATTGTCGAAAAGGAAGGAGCCCGTGGCATTGCCGGCGTGAATGCCCAGCACCAGATCCATCTGCAGGCTGTTGCTGGAGGTAATGCTCCAGGTGCCGGACTTGCTGCCGTTGGCCAGACTGAAACTGAGCGTCAGGTTGGAACCCAGCACTGAATTGGTGGAGCCCGAGAGTGCGCCGGTGGAATCGATCTTGCCCAGCAGGTTCCAGCTACCGCCGCCGAAGGAGCTGCTGAACAGGGAGCTGTCACCGTTGGGGCCGGCCTGCGCATTGCCGCTCGCCCAGACGAAATTGTTGGCCTTCTGTCCGTCCAGGGTCACGTCATTGATGCCGGCACTGCCTGCGCCAGCACCACCGGGAGCAGCGACCGCGATTGAACTGGCTACCAGAAGGATGGCTGCAATCAGGGTTTTCATGGGTTCCTCTTTGTTGTCGAATTGATATCTCTTTGGATCTGATTTTAATCAAACGACAACAAAAAGTTGAGCAAATTTTACAACTTGTTGTTATTTAGATCACAAATTCTTGCTGTTGTGAAATTCATTGCCGCACAGTATCGCGCAAGCGGAACAAGGCCACGATTTCCGCCAGCCGCGCCGCCTGCTCCTGCAACTGCTGGGCTCCGGCGGCGGCCTCTTCCACCAGCGCGGCATTCTGCTGGGTGGCCTGGTCCATATGGGCCACGGCGTCATTGGTCTGCTGGATACCCTGGCTCTGCTCGCGGCTGGCCGAACTGATCTCGGCGACTACGTCGCTGACCTTGCGCACGCTCTCGACCACGCTGCGGATGGTGCTGCCGGCATCACTGACGGTCTGCTCACCGGCACGCACCTGTTCCACCGAATCGCCGATGAGGACCTTGATCTCCTTGGCAGCGGTGGCCGAGCGCTGGGCCAGCGAACGCACTTCCGAGGCCACCACCGCAAACCCGCGCCCCTGTTCGCCGGCGCGCGCCGCTTCCACGGCAGCATTCAAGGCCAGGATATTGGTCTGGAAGGCGATGCCGTCGATCACGCTGATGATGTCCACGATCTTCTGCGAGGACGCATTGATGGCATTCATGGTCTGCACCACCTGCTCCACCATGGCACCTCCGCGTCCGGCGATCTCGGAGGCCGACTGCGACAGCTGGTTGGCCTGCTGGGCGTTGTCGGCGTTGTGGCGCACGCTGGAGGTCAGCTGCTCCATGGCAGCCGCGGTCTGTTCCAGGGAACTGGCCTGGGACTCGGTGCGCTGCGACAGGTCCATGTTGCCGCTGGCGATATCGCGCGTGGCGGCATGGATGGTATGGCTGGCTTGGCGGATGTCGAGCATGACATGCTCCACCTTGTCGACGAAGCGATTGAAGGCCGCGCTGATGCGGCCCAGTTCGTCGGCGCTGCCGTGGGTGTCGAGACGACGGGTCAGGTCGCCATCGCCGTCGGCGATTTCTTCCAGTGCGCGCTGCACCACCGACAGCCGCCGCAACATGCGCGAAACCAGCGCACCCAGCACCAGGGCGGCCAGGATGGTCACCAGCACGGCCATGACGCCGGAACTGGCCAGCATGGCCGAGAGCGAGGCCAGCGCATCGGCGCGGTCCACGGCCACCACCAGCAACCAGTCGGTCCCGGCCACACGGGCGGCATAGAGCATCTGGCGGCGGCCATCCAGGCTCAGGTCCAGATGGCTGTTGGCGGCCATGGCCGCGGTCAGCGATTGCGGGGTGATGGCAGCATCCAGGTCCGACAAGGGTTTCAGACGCAGCTTGTCATTCGGGTGGGCGATGATCTTGCCGCCCAGATCGACCAGGAAGGCATAGCTGTTGGGCGTGGGCTTGATGGCCACCACGTCGGCCACGACACTGTCGAGCAGCACGTCGGCGGCGGCCACGGCGCTGACCTGACCGTCCTTGCTGACGGCTTCGGCGAAGGTCACCAGCAGCTTGCCGGTACTGGCGCTGGTGTAGGGGGCCGTCAGCACCGGCCCCTTGCTGGAGGCCGCCAGCTGGTACCAGGGCCGCTTGGTCGGATCGTAGTCCGGCGCGCGGCTGCGCTGCTGCGAGAACACCGTGCGCTTGTCGGCATAGCCCAGATAGGCCAGATCGAAGCCGCCGGCGGTCTCGGCCGCCTTCACGAAGGGCAGCGGCTCGGCGGCGTCGGCGGATTGCTTGATGGAGGACACCACCAGCTTCCTGGCATCGGCCCACTCGGCGATGGCCGATGCCTGGCTCTGCGCCAGCTGGGACATCTGGCCGTCCAGCGCGACCATGGTGCGCGAGCGTGCCGTGAGGAAGTTGGTCAGGACGATGGCCAGCATGGCCAGCACGACAATGCCAGCACAAAGGGCGATGAGTCGGGTACGCAGCGAGGAAGAAGTCATGATGTGAGGATCTGGAAAAACTGTGGATGATCGTGCAAACGCCCGCGCCGGCTGCGGCAAAGCGGCAGCCGGACCTGAAGGCAGGATGGAATGTCGTTATGACCCCGGTCTGACCGGAGTGCAGGGAATGGCCCCGTCCACCTCACGAGCCCGGCCCCTGCCGTGACTCGCCCCATTCTGATGCGACTGGACGCCATGTCCGGATCGTTCCCCCGTTGTAGTCCTGCGATCCGATTGCTTGCAAGCGTAACAGCGGGCGCACCGGGAATTTCACAAATTCATGCAGTTCTTGGCAAAGCCATATGAAGTGATGCGCGCATGCCACGTTGCCCGCCGGGAAGCCTCGTCAGCAGACCACTTCAGGGCCGCTGCAAAGTTTTCTCCGGTTTTAAGTCTGGCTTAATTTTCGGGGCCTAGAGTAGCCACATCGAGACCTCCTCTTTCCCCTTGTCCGCTGCGACGACATCCAGCGGATCTTTCAGCCCGTCCTTCCCCGGACGGGCTTTTTTTCGTCCGGGCCGGCACCGGCGGCCAGGAGACCGGGCCCGTCAATGGCATGGCAACGAGCAGAATCTTTCACATATGCTCAGGCATATGAGATGATTAACTACCGGCAATCCTGTCCGCGACGCCCTCGGCGCTCCACCGCCCGTGGTCAGGGATGCCAAGCCAACCCGTTCCCCGGTCAGCCGGAAAGATGTACGAGAAATGTTGAAAAAAATTAAAACGGAGGATCTGGTCCTCGGAATGTATTTCTGCGGCTTTGAAGCAGCCTGGCTGGATCATCCGTTCTGGAAGAACAAATTCCTGCTCAAGAATGAGGCCGACCTCAAGCAGGCCCATGCCAGCGGCATCGCCCATTGCTGGATCGATCCCGAGCGCGGCCTGGATGTCACCGAGCCGGCCGCCCAGGCGGACCAGACCGATGATGCAGGGCAAGCCCCGGAGCAGGTCGAGCCCCTGGCGGAACTGCCCCCGGGTCCCGACATCGACACCACCCTGCTGGACGCCATGGCCCTGCGCGAGAACGCCAAGAAGGCGACCAAGGCCATGTTCAGCGAAGCACGGCTGGGCAAGGCGCTGGACATGGAGCGCTGCGTCTCGGTGGTGGAAGAAATTACCGGCGCCGTCCTGCAAAGCCCCAACGGTACGCTCAGCGTGCTGCGCCTGAAACTGGCCGATGAATATACCTACCTGCACTCGGTAGCGGTATGCGCCCTGATGGTGGCCCTGGGGCGCACCCTGGGCCTGGACGAGAAGGCCTGCCGCGAAGCCGGCCTGGGCGGCTTCCTGCACGACGTGGGCAAGGCCTTCCTGCCGCATGAACTGCTCAACAAGCCCGGCAGGCTGACCGAGGAAGAATTCACCCAGATCAAGAAGCATCCCGAACTGGGCTACAAATACCTGAGCCAGGACCCCAACGTGCCCGACTATGCGCGCGATGTCTGCCTGCACCATCACGAAAAGATGGATGGTCAAGGCTATCCGGAGTCACTGCGCAGTGGTCAGATCAGCCTGTATGCGCGCATGGCCGCCATCTGCGACGTCTACGATGCGCTCACCTCGGACCGCCCCTACAAACGCGCCTGGGACCCGGCCGAAGCCATTTCGAGCATGGCTTCCTGGACCGGTCACTTCGACCGCGCCATGTTCCTGGCCTTCGTCAAGACGCTGGGCATCTATCCGGTCGGCTCCATCGTCAAGCTGGAATCGGGCCGTTCCGGGTTCGTGATCCGGCAGAACGCCCAGGACCTCACGCGACCGGTGTTGAAGGTGTTCCGCTACAACGACGACATGGAAATGAGCGACACCGAGATCCTCGACCTGATGGCCACGCCCGACGCCGACACCATCGTCGCCCGTGGCGGCGAAGAGTGGGCGCGCCTGAGCCACCTGGACACCATGCAGCTGCTCAGTACCGGCACACCGGACTGAGGCGCCATGACGCCGGGTCGCCCCGGCCGTGCCGCTCTCAAGCTGCGCTGACCTGGCGGATTGCCGCTTCCCAGGCGTGGATGCGCTCCTGTGCCTGTTCGCGCGTGAAACGCGGTTCGAACGTACGCTCCATGCGCCACTGCGCAGACAACTCGGACAGATCACGATAGACACCGGTAGCCACGCCGGCCAGATAGGCCGCACCCAGCGCGGTGGTCTCGGTCACCTGCGGACGGATCACCGGGATGCCCAGCAGGTCGGCCTGGAATTGCAGCAGCAGGTTGTTGGCGGCCGCACCGCCATCGACCCGCAATTCGGTAATCGGCGAGACCGCATCCTTGACCATCGCATTGAGCAAGGCCGTGCTCTGGAAGGCAATCGATTCCAGCGCCGCGCGGGCGATGTGGGCCACCGTGCTGCCCCGGCTCAAACCGACGATGGCGCCCTTGGCACCGGGATTCCAGTATGGCGCACCCAGCCCCGTGAAGGACGGCACGAACACCACCCCACCCGAATCTTCCACCGTGCAGGCCAGTGCCTCGACGTCGGTGGAAGTCTTGATGGCCTTCAAGCCATCGCGCAGCCACTGCACCACGGCGCCGCCGATGAAGACACTGCCTTCGAGCGCATATTGTTTGCGTTCATCGACCTGGCAGGCAGCGGTACTGATGAGACCGTTGTGGGAGGTGGCGCACTGGTCACCCGTATGCAGCAGCATGAAGCAGCCGGTACCGTAGGTATTCTTGGCCATGCCGGGACGCACGCAAGCCTGGCCGAACAGGGCCGACTGCTGGTCGCCGGCGATGCCGCCGATTCTGACCGCCGCGCCCAGGTGCCGGGCATCGACTTCGCCATAGATGTGCGCCGAGGCATGCACCTGCGGCAGCATGGCCGCAGGGATGTCCAGCCATTGCAGCAATTCCTCATCCCAGGCACCGGTGTGGATATTCCACAGCATGGTGCGCGAGGCATTGGAGACATCGCTCACGTGCAGGCGGCCACCGGTGAGGTTCCAGACCAGCCAGGAATCGACGGTGCCAAACAGCAGTTCGCCCCGTTCGGCGCGCGCACGCAGGCCGTCGACGTTGTCGAGGATCCAGCGCAGCTTGGTCCCGGAAAAATAAGGATCGAGCACCAGCCCGGTCTTCTTCTGGATGGCCTCGCCGAGTCCTCGTTCGCGCAGCGCCGCGCACACCACTTCGGCGCGACGGTCCTGCCAGACCACGGCGTTGTAGACCGGCTTGCCGGTAGCGCGCTCCCACACCACGGTGGTCTCGCGCTGGTTGGTGATGCCCAGGGCCGTCAGTTCTTCGGCCTTGATGCCGCTTTGCGCCAGCACCTTCTGCGCCGTCTGCAACTGGCTCTGCCACAGGTCCATGGGGTCGTGCTCGACCCAGCCCGGCTGCGGGAAGATCTGCGGGAATTCCTGCTGGGCCGTGGCGACGATGGCGCCACTCTGGTCAAAGATGATGCTGCGCGAGCTGGAGGTACCCTGGTCGAGGGCGAGCAGATAGGCCATGATGATTCCTTGCAGACGACTGAACCTCTTGGGTTCAAAAATGGAAAAACACCCTGCGCATTGCGCCAGCAATCAATAGCTGTGCGGCGTCAGGAAGATACCAATAAAGTATCAAAATAGAACTAAGCAAACCGGTCCTGCGCAAACGCGAAGACGCCATCCCGACATCGGCCGGGATGGCGTCATCTCACGCGTGATGGCGATCAGGCTGCATCAGCGTACGCGGCCATCCTTCCAGGCTTGCAGCAGCTTGTCGTAAGGGATGGTCTCACCCTTCGGCTTTTCGTTGGCCAGCTTGGCCCACGGTGCGCCCTTGTCGGACAGCCAGGTGGCCGGATCCTTCTTCGGATTGAGCTTGGGCGCGCAATGCTTCATGCCGGCGCGCTGCAGGCGGGCCATGATACCGTCCATTTCATCGGCCAGGTTGTCCATCGCCCCTTGCGGTGTCTTCTCGCCGGAGATGGCCGAGGAGATGTTCTTCCACCACAGCTGCGCCATCTTCGGATAGTCAGGCACGTTGGTCCCGGTCGGGGTCCACGCCACCCGTGCCGGGCTGCGGTAGAACTCGATGAGGCCACCGTACTTGGCGGCGTTCTTGGTGAAGTAGTCGGAACGGATGTCGGAGTCACGGATGAAGGTCACGCCGACGATGGACTTCTTCAGCGAGACGGTCTTGGAGGTCGTGAACTGCGCGTACAGCCAGGCGGCGGCCATCTGGTCCGGCGGGGTGCTCTTGAGGAAGGTCCAGGAACCGACGTCCTGATAGCCGTTCTGCATGCCATCCTTCCAGTACGGACCGTGCGGGCCGGGCGCCATGCGCCACTTGGGCGAACCGTCGGCGTTGACCACCGGCAGGCCCTGCTTGGTCATGCTGGCGGTGAAGGCGCTGTACCAGAAGATCTGCTGCGCGATGTGTCCCTGGGCAGGCACCGGGCCGGCTTCGGAGAAGGTCATGCCCAGCGCTTCGGGCGGTGCGTACTTCTTCATCCAGTCCAGGTACTTGGTCAGGGCGTAGACTGCCGCCGGCGAGTTGGTGGCACCGCCGCGCGAGACCGATGCGCCCACCGGGGTGCACTTGTCATCGGCCACGCGGATACCCCATTCATCGACCGGCAAGCCGTTGGGCAGGCCCTTGTCGGCAGCACCGGCCATGGACAGCCAGGCATCGGTGAAACGCCAGCCCAGCGAGGGATCCTTCTTGCCGTAGTCCATGTGACCGAAGACCTTCTTGCCATCGAGTTCCTTGACATCGTTGGTGAAGAAGTCGGCGATATCTTCATAGGCTGACCAGTTCTGCGGCACGCCCAGTTCATAGCCGTACTTGGCCTTGAACTTGTCCTGCAGATCCTTGCGGGCGAACCAGTCGGCACGGAACCAGTAGAGATTGGCGAACTGCTGGTCGGGCAGCTGGTAGAGCTTGCCATCCGGTGCGGTGGTGAAGCTGGTGCCGATGAAGTCCTTCAGGTCCAGACCGGGGTTGGTGTATTCCTTGCCGGGGCCGGCCATGTAGTCGCTCAGCACCACGGTCTGACCGTTGCGGTAGTGGGTGCCGATCAGGTCGGAGTCGTTGACCCAGCCGTCATAGATGGACTTGCCCGATTGCAGCGAGGTCTGCATCTTCTCGACCACGTCGCCTTCCTGGATCACGTCGTGAATGACCTTGATCCCGGTAATGTCCTCGAAGGCCTTGGCCAGGGTCTTGGATTCGTAGGCGTGGGTATCCAGGGTTTCGGAGACCACGTGGATCTCCTTGACACCCTTGGCCTTGAGCTTGGCGGCCGCGTCGATGAACCATTGCATCTCGCTGACCTGCTGCTTGCGCGACAGGGTGCTGGGCTGGAATTCGGTGTCCACCCATTTCTCGGCGGCCTTGATGTCGGCCCAGGCATTGCCCGCGATACCGGCCATCGCCATGGCGGCGACCAGCACGGTCAGTTTGATTTTCCGCATGTTCTGCATCATGTCTCCTCGTCACCTTCCCCTGAATTGGCGTGCCGGGTAGGGAAGGAGAATCCCCGGACGTCCGTTCTAGTACAGATCCGTTGCCTGTCAGATGTTGCGTATCACCTCGGGACAGGCCGCTACCCCTTGCGCATGATCAGCGCCAGCGCCACGAACCCCAGCGCTACCGCATACCACTGGTCCAGGTCGGTCAGTCCGACCCAGGCCAGGTTGATGTAGGCCGCCGTCAGCAATCCGATGAACAGCCGGTCACCGCGCGTGGTACGCATGGGCAGGAAGCCCTTGCGCTCGATGGTCGGAGAGCGCAGCTCCCACACCGTCATGCCCACCAGCATCAATGCCACGCACACGAAAAAGATCGCCACCGGCAGCGTCCACGACATCCACGAAAAAGCATTTCCCATGATCACACTCTCCCCATTGCGAAGCCCTTGGCGATGTGGTTGCGCACGAACCAGATCACCAGGGCTCCCGGAACAATCGTCAACACGCCGGCAGCCGCCAGGATGCCCCAGTCCATCCCGGCCGCAGACGCGGTACGGGTCATGATGGCGCTGATGGGCTTGGCGTTGACCGAGGTCAGGGTGCGGGCCAGCAGCAGTTCCACCCAGCTGAACATGAAGCAGAAGAAGGCCGTCACGCCCACGCCCGACTTGATCAGCGGCAGGAAGATGCGCAGGAAGAAACGCGGGAAGGAGAAGCCGTCGATATAGGCCGTCTCATCGATCTCGCGCGGCACGCCCGACATGAAGCCTTCCAGAATCCATACCGCCAGCGGCACGTTGAAGAGCATGTGCGCCAGCGCCACCGCGATGTACGTGTCCGACAGGCCGATGGTGGAATAGAGCTGGAAGAACGGCAGCAGGAACACCGCCGGCGGTGTCATGCGATTGGTCAGCAGCCAGAAGAACATGTGCTTGTCGCCCAGGAAGCGATAGCGCGAGAAGCCATACGCCGCCGGCAAGGCCACCAGCAACGACATGACCGTATTCATGGCCACGTAGATGATGGAGTTGATATAGCCCGAATACCACGAGGGATCGGTGAAGATGGTCTTGTAGTTGTTCAGCGTGGGCGCATTGGGCCAGAGCGTGAAGACCGACAGGGTTTCCTCATTGGTTTTCAATGATGTGTTCAGCAGCCAGTACAGCGGCACCAGGGTGAAGGCGATGTAGAGCAGCATCACCAGCATGCGGGTAAAGGTCTTGTCCTGAGTCTTAGTCATGTTGGCCACCCGAAGCATTGGCGTTGTTGCCGGCGCTCTGCATCCAGTTGTAGAGCACGAAGGACAACAGCAGGATGATGAGGAAGTAGATCAGCGAGAAGGCGGCGGCCGGACCGAGATCGAACTGGCCCACGGCTTTCTGCGTGAGGTACTGACTCAGGAAGGTGGTCGAGTTGCCGGGACCGCCACCGGTGAGCACGAAGGGTTCGGTATAGATCATGAAGCTGTCCATGAAACGCAGCAGCACCGCGATGACCAGCACGCCGCGCATCTTGGGCAGCTGGATGTAGCGGAACACTGCCCAACGGCTGGCGCCATCGATCTGTGCGGCCTGGTAATAGGCATCGGGAATCGAACGCAAGCCGGCGAAGGCCAGCAGTGCCACCAGCGGGGTCCAGTGCCAGACGTCCATCACCAGCACGGTCAGCCAGGCATCGCTTGGATTGGACGCGTAGTTGTAGTCGAAGCCCAGCAGATCGAGCACGTAGCCGCCCAGGCCGATGTCGGCGCGGCCGAAGATCTGCCAGATGGTACCGACCACGTTCCATGGAATCAGCAGCGGCATGGCCAGGATCACCAGCGTGGCCGAGGATTTCCAGCCTTTGTGGGGCATGGCCAGCGCCAGGCCGATGCCCAGCGGAATCTGCACCAGCAGCACGCAGAAGGAAAAGATCAGCTGGCGCAGCAACGCCGCGTGCAGCTCGCTGTCGCGCATGACGTCGCGGAACCAGTCCAGGCCCACGAAGACCTTCTGCTCGGGGCTGATGATGTCCTGCACCGAATAATTGACCACCGTCATGAGCGGGATGATGGCCGAGAAGGCCACCGTCAGGAAGACCGGAAGGATGAAGAACCAGGCCTTGTTGTTGTAGGGCTTGTTCATGGCTTAGCGTCCTATTCTCTCGTCGTTGCTGAAGTAGATCGTCTCGGGCTTGGCCAGTCGCAGCCAATGCGCGCCGGTGGCGATCTTCATCTCCGGCGCCACGCGCGCCTTCACGCTCATGCCCTCGACCTGCGCCGTCACCAGCTGGCTGGTGCCGAGGTGTTGCACCTGGGTGATCTCGGCACTGACTGCACCGGCCGTACCAGGTGCGGCCAGCTCGACAAATTCCGGACGGATGCCCAGCTTCAGCTCGCCGCTGCTGTTCTTGAGCGCCTGCAATTGCGCGGCCTCGACCTGCACGCGCTGCTGGCCCAGCAGGAGCGCATCACCTTGCACGTGCACCGGGCAGAAGTTCATGCCGGGGCTACCGATGAAGTAACCGACGAAGGTGTGATCGGGACGCAGGAACAGTGCCTCTGGCTTGCCCTGCTGCACCACCTTGCCCTCGGTCATCACCACCACTTCATCGGCGAAGGTCAGCGCCTCGACCTGGTCGTGGGTGACGTAGATCAGGGTGAGCTTCAACTGATGGTGGATTTCCTTCAACTTCTGGCGCAGCTCCCACTTCATGTGCGGATCGATCACCGTCAGGGGTTCATCGAACAGGATCGCCGCCACATCCTTGCGCACCAGGCCACGGCCCAGCGAGATCTTTTGCTTGGCATCAGCCGACAGGCCCGCAGCGCGCTGCTTGAGGTCACGGGTGAGGTCGAGCATCTCGGCGATCTCGTGCACGCGCGCCTGCACCTCGCGCTCGGCGACCTTGCGGTTGCGCAGCGGGAAGGCCAGGTTGTCGAACACGCTCATGGTGTCGTAGAGCACCGGGAACTGGAACACCTGCGCGATGTTGCGATCACGGGTGGCCATGCGAGTCATGTCGCGACCATCGAAGAGCACCTGCCCTTCCGACGGTTGCAGCAGACCGGAAATGATATTGAGCAGCGTGGACTTGCCGCAGCCCGAGGGGCCCAGCAGTGCATAGGCGCCGCCGTCCTCCCACACCATGTTCATGGGTTGCAGCGCGTAGTCCTTGAGGCTGGCCGGGTTGCCACTGTAGGCGTGACCCAGGTTCTTGAATTCGATGCGGGCCATATCAGCGAGTCTCCAGCGGGGCGCTCAGCAGGCGACCCTGTGTATCGAACAGGAAGGCCTTGGTCGCGGCGATGCTCACTTGCACCGTGCTGCCGATGGCCACTTCATGCACGCCCGACAGCTGCGCCACCAGCGGGACATCACCATGGCGCAGGTGCAGGTAAGTTTCGGAACCGGAGAGTTCGGCCAGGGTGACGCGGCACCCCAGACTCACGCCCGGTGCGTTGAGCGCCTCCAGGCGCACGTCATTGCAACGGATGCCCAGCTTGCAGGGCTGGCCTTCGGGGAGGGACAACTGGCGTCCGGCAATTTCCAGCACGCTGCCATCGCTCATGCGAATCGCAGTCTTGCCTTCACCGGTGGAGATGGCCGTGGCATCGAGCAGGTTCATCGGTGGGTCATTGAAGATCGCCGCCACCCGCGTGGAAGCGGGGCTGTTGAACAGCTCCAGGGTCGGTCCGAACTGCAGCAGGCGGCCCTCGTGCATCACGGCGGTATGCCCGCCCAGCAGCAGCGCTTCCTGTGGCTCGGTGGTGGCGTAGACCACGGTGGTGTCGCCGCTGGTGAAGAGCGAAATCAGCTCGCTGCGCAATTCCTCGCGCAGCTTGTAGTCGAGGTTGACCAGCGGTTCATCCAGCAGCACCAGCGGCGCGCGCTTGATGAGCGCCCGCGCCAGCGCGCAACGCTGCTGCTGGCCACCGGAGAGTTCCAGCGGCAGGCGTTGCAGCAGATGCGCGATGTGCAGCTTGTCGGCGATCTCGTTGACGCGCTTGGTGATCTCCTGCTCCGGCTGCTTCTGCAGACGCAGCGGCGCGGCGATGTTCTCGAACACCGTCAGGCCGGGATAATTGATGAATTGCTGATACACCATCGCCAGGTTGCGCTCGCGCACGCTCACGCCGGTGACGTCCTGGCCATTGACCAGCACGCGACCTGCGGTGGGCTTGTCGAGCCCGGCGATGATGCGCATCAGTGAGGTCTTGCCGGCCTGGGTCGGCCCCAGCAAAACGTTGATGCCACCTTTGGCTAGGTTCAGGTCCATCGGGTACAGGTGCGTTTCGGCACCGACCGTCTTGGCCACTTGTTTCAGTTCCAGGGTCACGCTGTCTCCTCGCTACATTTTTTTGATGAATGGTGTGCGGCGACCTGGCTTACGGCTGGGCCGGGTCTGGCAGACTGGCCAGCCACGCCTCCAGCCGGGCCCGGTGCTGGGCACTGGCGTGCAGGCCCAGCTTGCTCCGGCGCCACAGGATGTCGTCCACCCCGCGCGCCCATTCGTGTTGCACCAGGTAACGCGCCTCGGCCTCGTAGAGGCCCGGTGCCAGTTCTTCGCCCAGGGCGGCCAGGCTGTCTGCCTGGCCGATGATGCGCTCCACGCGCGATCCGTAGCTGCGCGCATAGCGATGGGCCAGGTCGGCCGGCAGCCAGGGATGGCGCGCCTGGACCTTGCGCAGATACGCCTCGAAGTCATAGCGCGCCACCATCTTGCCGGGTTGCTCCAGGTCACCGCCGGGCAGCGGCGCACCGGCCGTCCACGGCTGGCTCGATGCACCCAGGTGCGGGGCCAGCATGGACAGGGCTTCCTCGGCCAGCTTGCGATAGGTGGTGATCTTGCCGCCCCAGACGTTCAACATGGGGGCGCCGGCATCGTCGCATTCGAGCAGGTAGTCGCGCGTGATGGCCGAGGCATTCTCGGCGCTGTCATCCAGCAGCGGACGCACGCCCGAGTAGGTCCAGACCACGTCATCCCGGCCGATCTGACGCTTGAAGTAGCGGTTGGCCATCTCGCAGAGGTAATCGATCTCGGCGGCATCGATCTCGACCTTGCCGGCGTCGCCGTGGTATTCGAGGTCGGTGGTGCCGATGAGGGTGAATTCTTCCTGATAGGGGATGGCGAAGATGATGCGCTTGTCCGGATTCTGGAAGATATAGGCGTAGGGGTGATCGAACAGGCGCTTGACCACGATGTGGCTGCCCTTGATCAGGCGCAGGCTGCGGCCGGTCTTGGCCTGCGGCACGGCCTGCGCAAACCGCGCAGCCCAGGGGCCGGCGGCGTTGACGATGGCGCGGGCACGCACTTCTTCCTGCTGCACGCCGCCTGCATGCTGATGCTCCAGCACGGCATGCCAGATCTCGCCTTCGCGACGGGCACTGATGCACTTGGTGCGAGTGAGAATGCGGGCGCCGTGTTCCTGGGCGTCCATCGCGTTCAACACCACCAGACGGGCATCGTCGACCCAGCCATCGGAATAGACGAAGCCACGACGGTAGTCGCCCTTGAGAGGCTCACCGGCAGCGTGACGGGTCAGATTGGCGCCTTCGGAGGCGGGCAGGATCTCGCGCTTGGCGAGGTAGTCATACATGAACAGGCCGGCACGGATCATCCAGGCCGGACGCTGGTTGGCGTCGTGCGGCATGACGAAGCGCAGCGGCCAGATGATGTGCGGTGCCGAGCGCAGCAGGACTTCGCGTTCCTGCAGGGCCTTGCGCACCAGCTTGAATTCGTAATATTCGAGGTAGCGCAAGCCGCCATGGATGAGCTTGGTGCTGGCCGAGGAGGTATGCTGAGCCAGGTCATGCTGTTCGCACAGCAGCACGCGCAGGCCGCGTCCGGCTGCATCGCGCGCGATGCCCGCGCCATTGATGCCGCCGCCTACCACCAAGAGATCATATTCGAGCGTCATTCGCCGCTTCTCCGTGTTGGATCCGTATGGGTTCCGGGTTGAAACTGTATTGATGCCGTAGTGAAACTGTATTGGCTGCGACAGCGACACCGTATTGCTGCCGGGCTGCCACTGTATTGCTGCCGTGTTTCCGCTGTATTACTGCCGTATTGGTGCCGTATTGGTGCCGTGTTGCTTGTGTGCGGTAACCGTATTGCCGTCTCAGCGGTTCCGCTGTGTTTGCGTGCAACAGCTGCCGTGCAACCCCGCACTTTCCCGGGAGTTGCCAATGCACCGTAAGATAAGCGACATCCCGAAAGTAAATCAACAATTATTTGTTGTTTTATGTTCGTTTATGTTTTTTAATGTTCATATTCAATCAAAATTGTTTCCCAAAAATCAACGGATTTCGATCACCTCCATGCTCAATCCCAGGCAACAGACGCTGCTGGAATGCGTTCGCAAGCACGGCACCATTTCGGTGGAAGAGCTGGCCCAGCAACTGAACGTGACCACCCAGACCGTGCGCCGCGACGTCAAGGCGATGGTCGATGCCAGCTTGCTGGCGCGTTATCACGGCGGTGTAGGCTTGCTGTCCTCGACCGAGAACATTGCCTATCCCGAACGCCAGGTCATGCACGCCGAGGCCAAGCGCCGCATCGGCCGCACGGTGGCCGCGCGGGTGCCGGACGGCTGTTCGCTGATCCTCAATCTGGGCACCACCACCGAGGAGGTGGCGCGCGCCCTGCAGCAGCACAAGAACCTGCACGTGGTGACCAACAACCTGAACGTGGCCAATTCGCTGGCCAGCAATCCGGCGCTGGAGGTCATCATTGCCGGTGGCGTGGTGCGCGCGCGCGATCGCGGCATCGTCGGCGAAGCCACCATCGATTTCATCCGCCAGTTCAAGGTGGACATCGGCATCATCGGCATCTCCAGCATCGAGATGGATGGGGTGTTGCGCGATTTCGATGCCCGTGAAGTCAAGGTGGCGCAGACCATCATCGAACAGTCGCGCCAGGTCTGGCTGGTGGCCGATGCCAGCAAGTTCGGACGACAGGCGCTGGTGAAGATGGCGCATCTGTCGCAGATCGACGTGCTCTTCACCGATGCCCCGCCACCGCCGGAACTGGCCACACTGCTGGCAGAGACGGATGTGGAAGTGGTGATCGCGAAGTAAGCCGGCCGCGCGCGCATGCTGCAAGGGCATGCGCTGGTGCACTCCTCTTGTTTTTCAACGATGGGCGACATGGATCAATCCATGCGCAATCATCGATTGTCGTCATGCGGCACGCGGAGGATATTGACGCTTGCAGGCAGGAACAACAGTCGGCCATTGCAGCACAAGGCCGCCGCCCTGCCCTGGCATCCCGTTGATCCCCCCCGAGGAGTGCATATGACGCAAATGATGAAAGCGGCCGTCGTCCGCGAATTCGGCAAGCCCCTGTCGATTGAACAAGTGCCTGTCCCCACGCCGGGGCCGGGCCAGATCCTGGTCAAGTTCGAAGCCAGCGGCGTGTGCCATACCGACCTGCACGCGGCCCATGGCGACTGGCCCGTCAAACCCACGCCCCCGTTCATTCCCGGACACGAAGGCACCGGCTACGTCGCTGCGCTGGGTGCGGGTGTCAAGCACGTCAAGGAAGGCGACCGCGTTGGCGTGCCCTGGCTGCATACGGCCTGTGGCTGCTGCTCGCCCTGCCGCACCGGCTGGGAAACCCTGTGCGCCGAGCAGCAGAACACCGGCTATTCCGTCAACGGCAGCTTTGCCGAATATGGCCTGGCCGATCCCAATTTCGTCGGCCACCTGCCTGCCGGACTGGACTTCGGCCCGGCCGCCCCCGTGCTGTGCGCGGGCGTGACCGTCTACAAGGGCTTGAAGGAAACCGAGGTGCGCCCCGGTGAGTGGGTGGTGATCTCCGGCATCGGCGGCCTGGGCCACATGGCCGTGCAATACGCCAAGGCCATGGGCATGCACGTGGTCGCAGCCGACATCCACGATGACAAGCTGGCGCTGGCCAAGAAGCTGGGCGCGGACCTCACCGTCGATGGCCGCGACCACAATGCGGTGGCCGAAGTCCAGCGCATCATCGGTGGCGCGCATGGTGCGCTGGTGACGGCGGTCTCGCCCAAGGCGATGGAACAGGCGTTCGGTTTGCTGCGTGCACGCGGCACCATGGCGCTGGTTGGATTGCCCCCGGGCGACATCAGCCTGCCGGTGTTCAATACCGTGTTGAAGCGCATCACCGTGCGCGGCTCCATCGTCGGTACGCGCCAGGACCTGGAAGAGTCGCTGGTCTTTGCGGCAGAGGGCAAGGTGGCGGCGCACTTTACCTGGGACAAGCTGGACAACATCAATGCCATCTTTGCGCGCATGGAAGAGGGCAAGATTGATGGGCGGATTGTGCTGGACTTGACCTGAGTCCCCGAAGCCGACGTAGAGCAGCGACATCAAAAATGGCAGCCCCTGCCGGAAGCTGCCATTTTCAGTGCACCTGTAGCTCTCTCATCACTGAGACGACGATATCTGCCGTCACATCGGGATGCAGACCTCCCAAAGCCGATCCCGCCTGTGAGGATGACTCCGGTATTACTTCAAGATCGCAGCCACTGCCCTTGCGGCGACGGCCACATCCGCGGCCACACTGCTGGAGAGTTTCTGGAATGCGATGACCTGGCCTTCGGCCCCTTCCACAATATCCAGATTCAGACTGGTTCGTCCGACGATGCTCTCATCTTCCGGGATCGCTTTTACCTCCCATTCGACGATGCCGGAAAAACGACGGCCTCCGCTGAAATCAGACTTGCTCAGCGTTGCGGCAATCTGCAGCCTTCGCGCTTTTCCTTTATCGCTCTGGTAATACAGATCCACTGCATCCAGTCGCTGCTGTAGCGCCAGGGAAATCGCCGCCCGCAGTTCGTCGGGGAGCGGTGCCGTCCACCGGTCGGCAGATGCCGGGGTCATGCTTCCATCGCCGTGTCCAATCATGATGCGTGAGGTATTGAGCGCTTCCGCCGTCCTGATCGGTAGCACCTCAATGAGCAGCGCATCGCTGTCGCGACTGGTGATATGACCCGAATTCTTCATGTCGACATTCACATAGTTGGTCAGCGTGTGATACCGCATGCCGGTGCTGCTGCATGCGACCAATCCAATGGCCACTGGCAACGCAATCAACAGGCAAAGCAGTTTGCTCATCCGGCGGGCACCCAATGCGTGGTGCTGATGCCGATCTGGCCCATACTCCATCTCACCTCCACAAGTCACTTGAGTCGCTGACCAGCAATGCAGCGAAAAGAACGATCAGCATACTCAGCGATGCCAGGGCGATGCCAGGCACCACGGATGCAATGAGGCTGACCTGGCTGATGGTCACCAGCATTCCGATGATGTACATCTGGATCATCGTGCAGGGCCGCATCCTGTTGAAGACGCGGACAATCCGGTAGCGGGAGATCGCTTTGGGCGGCGTACCGCGTAGCAACCTGAGCGCCATCGACAGCATCTCCAGCAATGGATACACAATGGTGGTGATCAGCATGATGAGATACACCGGTCCGGATCCAGCGGAGTTGGTCAACGTCAGACATTCGATCATCGTGACGCTGACCACTGTGCGCCCGACCATCATGTCGGCAATCGGGAAGATGTTGCCGACGACGAGAAGGAACAGCGCAGAAAACACCAACGGCAATCGCAGGTCTGCCTTCATGCCAATGCTCTCGACGAACTCACCTGCTTCGCCCGCTTGCACATGGATAGTCAAAGGTCGCCGTGCTAACGCAGTTGGACCAGCAGTGCCTTCGCACCTTTATCAATCCCTGCCTTGGAGGCACTGAGAGCGCCCATACTTGCCCCGATATCCCATGGCTTGGGATACTGCTTGGTGATGTAGGCCTTGAGCAGTCGCTTGTCCGAGGCGTCGTACACCTCGACCGAATAGATGATGGAGCCACCGACGAGGGCCTCCCGGTCACGCGCATTCTGGACTGCGTTGTAGAGGCCGCCGCCAATGTCGAAACGGGTAAAGGTCGATATCACGGCGGTGTTGGTCTGCGCACCGGTCAGGGTGAGCTTGATCAACAATGTCTTGCGCGTGCCTGCATTGGTCAGGCTGAAGCGACTGCGCAACTCCTCGGCAAATTTCTGTTGCATGTAGTTGGCCAGCGTCGCCTTGTCTTCCTCGCTCATGCTACCGAACTGATTATCAGCGCCCCGATAGATGGTAACCGGCGGCAGGACCGCGGCCTCATAACTCGTCCAGTCGACAGCTTGCGAATAGGAAAAGGGGACACGACCGGTACTGTCTCCTTCATTGGCGGTCAATACCTTGGACGAGTCGATCCCCGTGTATTTCACGGGATCCGAACTCGCGCACGCGGTCAATATGGCGCAGACAAGCGCAACGAAGCACAGTCGCTTCACCGTATGGGAAGAACGCATGATGTATATCCTTTGTAATGTCAGGCCTGGCCTCAATCGCATGAGCGAAGTCCGCAGCGCGGCGTGAAGTTGCCAGGATAGCCAGAGGTTAACGACCCATCGCCACCGATCAGGCTGGGGATGGGGCACGGCGGCTGCACTATGGCCATAGCGCAAGATCACTATAGCACCGAATTGCCTGTTTACATACCGTCCGGACGGTTTTTATTTTGAACGAGACCGATATGCCACGCAAGTGCCAGCGGCACCCGGCGACTCAGTGCTTGCGTGGCTTGGATTGTTGGGGAGAGTTCTTTGTCCAGCGCGACTCATCGAGCAGGAGATCAAAGCAGCGTTGCCGCTCCTGCTCGGAAAGTGGGCACATATTGAAGAGCGAGGTCCAGAGCAAGCCGCGCGCAGCGGTCCACCGGAGAATCGCCAGGTCAGGGTCAGCGGCCTCTTTGCGGATGGCCGCAACATGCTCGGCGTCGGTCATCTTGACTCCCTCCACGAGCGAGGGTTGCTCGCTGATGGCACCAAGAATGGCCAAGGCCACCGAATGCGGCTGTTTGGAGGCTTCACGCAGAACTGAAATCTGCATGGCCAGGGCAGGCTCGGAAGAATGCTTCCCCTCCCCGTCCAAGAACTCACGTGCGAAATGGCCGAAGTGCACACGCTGGTTGTCCAACAGCGCCACCAGCACAGCCTGCTTGGTGCGGAAATGATGCAGGACGCCGCCCTTGCTGATTCCGGCCTCTTTGGCAATGGCGTCAATCGTCAGCTTGTTTGCCCCGTCACGTGCGATCACAGAGAGTGCAGCTTGGATGATGAGCTGCCTCGATTTTTCCGAGCGTGTGGAGTTGTCCATTTCTTGAGCGTCAAGGCTGGCTGGCGAAGCCCGACACAATAGCCGTTTCTGCCGAGGGGCGCAAATGCTCCGGCTTCGCCCCACGAGGTCCGATCGGGATCAATGTCGGTCTCCTACCAGAATCCCAACACCTTCCACCACACCATCCCCACCGTCGCAAACACCAGCAATTCCACCACCGCCATCACGAAGCCCACTCCCCACCACTTGCCCATGGAGACGTAGCCGCTGCCAAAGATGATGGGCGAAGTGCCGGTAGCGTAATGGGTCAGCGTCATCATCACGCCCGATCCTGCGGTCATCATCAGCATGAAGGGTGCCACATACTGCGGCGGCAGCAATTGCGCGCCCACCGTGAGGAAGGCCAACATCATCGCGCTGATGTGCGCCGTGGTACTGGCAAAGAAGTAATGCGACAGCACGAACACCAGCAACAGCACGCCGGCCACGGCCATCCAGCCCATGCCGCTGGCGACGATGGCGGCCTTCATGCCTTCCGAGAACCAGGCCACCACGCCGGTCTTGTTCAACTGCTCGGCCAGCATCACCAGGGCGCCGAACCAGACCAGCGTATCCCACGCGCTCTTTTCCGAAAGCACATCGTCCCAGTCAATCGTGCCGGTGATGATGAGCACGAACAATCCGACGAACGCCACCACCGTGGGATCGAGTGTGAAGGCCACTCCCAGCAGCATCGCCGGGACATTGGCCCACAGCAGCAGCAACAGCGCAAAGGTCCCCAGCATCACCTTCTCGCTGGCTCCGAGCTGGCCCATCTTGTCGAGCTCGCTGCGGGCATAGTCCACCGCATTGGGCGTGGACTTCAGCTCCGGCGGCGAGAGCAAGTAGATCACCATCGGCATGATCAGCAGGCACACCAGACCGGGCAGGAGCATGCACAGCGCCCAGGTGGTCCAGGACAATTGCAGCGCATGGCCGGTGGCCTTGGCCACGTAGTTGACCACCAGCGGATTGGGCGCGGTGGCGGTGAGGAACATGGCCGAGGTGATCGGATTGGCGTGATAGTTGACCAGCGCCAGGTAGGTGCCGACCTTGTTCTGCGTGCCCTTGGCCGGATCGGAATCGAAGGCATTGGCAATCGACTTCATGATGGGATGGACGATGCCGCCGCCACGCGCCGTATTGCTGGGCGTGAAGGGCGCCAGCACCAGTTCGCAAATCGCCAGGCCATAGCCGATGCCCACCGTGCGCTTGCCCAGCAGCGCGATGAACATCAGCCCGACACGCCGCCCCAGCCCGGTCTTCTTCAGCCCGCGCGAAATCAGGATGGCCACCACGATGAGCCAGATCAGCGGATTGGAAAAACTGGCCAGCGCATCGGCAATCGCTCCCTTGGACGAGGTGGACGTCACTTGCGAGAGCGAGACGATGACGATGGCCATCATCGCCATCACGCCGATGGGCATGACCTTGAGGATGATGGCCACGATGGTGGTGAGGAAGATCGCCACCAGCGCCCAGGCCTTGGGCTCCAGGCCGGCCGGACAGGGGGTGAGCAGCAGCAGGATCAGTACCGCCGTGGCAATCAGGGCCGGCACCAGCTTGAAGGGAACAGCGTCGTTGAAATACTTGAAGGTGGCTTTGAGTTGATTGAACATCGCATCATCCTGAAGACTATGAAAGCAAGATGGCCGCACAGCCTGTTGCCGTGTGGCCATCCTTGCGCCAGTATAGTCAGCCGTCCGCTGCGCCAGCGCCGGAGAGTGTGGATGTTTTGATCTACGCCAGCATTAAAGTGACTTTAATGCTCTTTGGCATCACCGCAGCGAGACGCCGTCATTCTCGGCCATGGCCGAACGGCAAGCAAGCGTGAGCGGTACAGTCGATCCGTCATGGACGCATGCCCGCGCATTTTGACCACAGCGGCGCCGCATTGTTATGATCCCGCCTATCACTCTAGGGGAATGGCAATGCAGCGCTGGACAATTTCGGTCGATGACGACCTGGCGGCAGAGTTCGACAGGTTCGTGGACAGCAAGGGCTATTCGAACCGCTCCGAAGCCTTCCGTGACCTGGTGCGCAAGGAACTGGGACAGACTGAACTGGAGGAGGGCAAGTCGCGCTGGTGCGTGGCCACCGTCAGCTACATCTACGACCACCATGAGCGCATGCTGGCCAACCGGCTGACCCAGCTGCAGCATGAGCATCACGACGTCGCCATCGCTTCCCAGCACGTCCATCTGGATCACGACAATTGTCTGGAGACGACGATCCTCAAGGGACGCGTGGACGAAGTACGCGCCTGCGCCGACGCGATCATTTCACAAACCGGCGTGCGGCATGGGAACGTCCACATCGTGCCGGTCGAGATGAAGAGGGAAAAATACGTGCGCGCCACCCACGGGCATGGCCACGTTCATTTTCATCCGAAGTCTTGACGCGCGCTCAGGGAGGCGCTCAGCGGATATCCGATGCGGGCGGCAGATCCAGTTCGTCATAGCGCCGCCACTTGTAGATCAGCAGCGATAGCAGCCAGGCGGCCACGAAGAGCCCGATGATGAGATAGCCGATCACGCCGAAGCTGTCGCTGAGCCGACCGATGAAGTCCCAGAAAGCACCCGACAATTCAAGCTTGTCCGCCATCAGCCCCAGCACTTCGATACTGCCCACCAGTACCGCCACCAGCACCGAGACAAAGGTGATGGTCATGTTGTAGTAGAGCTTGCGCACAGGCTTGACGAAGGCCCAGCCATACGCGCCCAGCATCAGGATGCCGTCGGTGGTGTCGATCAGCGACATGGCAGCCGTAAAGAGCAGCGGGAACAGCAGGATGGTCCAGATCGGCAATCCATTGGCCGTCTGGGTCGCCGAGATGCCGAGCAGGGAAATTTCGGTGGCGGTATCGAAGCCCAGCCCGAACAGGAAGCCCAGCGGATACATGTGCCAGCTGCGCGTGATGAGCTTGAACATAGGCCGGAAAATGCGCGCCATGAAGCCACGATTGCCCAACAGCAGATCCACGTCTTCCTCAACGTAAGGTTTGCCACTGCGCAGGTCGCGGAATTTGCGCCAGACGGACCTGAGCACGATCAGGTTCAGCATCGCGATGAGCAGCAGGAAGAAGGCAGAGACCAGCGTCCCGATGATGCCGCCGATTTCATGGAAGGCTTCCATATGCGTCTTAAGAGCCATCGCACTCAGTGCCAGCAGCAGGCAGGCGAGAATGACCACCGTCGAGTGGCCCAGCGAAAACATCAGGCCGACGGCCACCGGCTTCTTGCCATCCTGCATCAGCTTGCGGGTCACGTTGTCGATGGCGGCGATGTGATCGGCATCCACAGCGTGCCGCAGCCCGAAACCATAGGCCAGAAACGCCGTCCCAAGCAGCAGGGGCGTCTGCCGGAACGCCAGATACGCCGCAATCCAGACGGCAACGTTGAAGAAAATCAGGAAGGCATAGATGCCAATGAGCTTGTTCCGCAGTTCGGGGGCGGCGTCATTGAGCACGGTGCGCAAGGATTGAAGCATGGCGGCCTGGCAATGGGCGGCTGGCTCCGGAAAGAGCGCCGACCTTCATATGATTAAAAAATAAATCATCATACTCTTTATCGCTGACCATGAGCTGACTGCACAGCTTGTGCCGATAGGATGACGGCAGAAAAGAGAACGCCCCGTTGCACAAGCTGCACAACGGGGCGCTTTCCAGGCATGCAGAAAATTCATGCCCGCATGTGCATCCATTCCTTGCGTGCCTGCTTCAGACGGGCCACGCCTTCGATGATCTCCGCGGGTTGGGCGTTGGCGAAAGACAGCCGCCAGTGGCCCGCCTCGGCCCGGGTCGCGTAGAAGGCGCTGCCGGGCACGTACATCACGTTGTGGCGTACCGCCACCTGCAACAGCGCGCTGGCGTCCGTGCCATCCTGCCAGCTGGCCCAGATGAACATGCCACCTTCCGGCGCGATCAGCGAGAGACCATCACCGAAGGCTTCGCGCAGGGACGACAACATGATCGCGCAACGTTCGCGATAGGTGGCGATGATGTGAGGCAGGTGCTCCTCCAGATGACCGTCCTGCAGATAGCGCGCCGCGACCATCTGCATCCACGGCGCAGTACACAGGTCACCGGTCTGCTTGGCGATGACGGCCCGACGCAGGATCTCGCCGGGGCCACACATCCACCCGATACGCAAACCCGGTGCCACGGTCTTGGACAGGCTGGACAAGTAGACCAGCCAGTCGCGCGCGCCTTCGATCTCATGCGCGACCTGCAGCAGGGGCGGTTCGGCCTGCCCGGAGAACCGCAGCTGGCCGTAGGGATCATCCTCGATCACGATGAACTGGTAACGCACCGCCAGCGCCAGCAAGTGGCGCCGCCGTGCCAGCGGCAAGGTGGCACCGGTCGGATTGGCAAAGCTCGGCACCAGGTACAGCAGCTTGGGCCGGGCGCCCGCCAGCAGCATGGCTTCCAGCGCACCGGTATCCATGCCTTGGCCATCACCGGGGATTTCCATCAGCTCGGCACCGGCCAGGCGCAGGGCCTGGATCGCCGCCGGATAGCAGGGCCGCTCGATGACCACGCCATCGCCCGGTTCCAGCAGGATGCGCAACAACAGCTCAAAGCCCTGCTGCGAACCGGTGGTCACGATCAGATCACCCGGATCGGCACCGCCGATGCGCTTGCGCGTGAGCTCCCTGAGCACCTGCGCCAGCTGCGTCGTGCCCTCGGTGGCGCCATATTGCAGACAGGCCGCAGCCGCGCCGTCGAGCAGGGTGGCGGCGCTCTTTGCCAGCCCTTGCGTATCGAACAGCGACGGCGCCGGATAACCGCCGGCAAAGGAGATCATGCCGGCTTGCTGCGTGTACTTGAACAGCTCCCGGATGGGCGAGCCCTGGGGCGACTGGAAGGCCGGATTGAAACGATAGGCTGCGGTCATGATCGACAAAAGCTTATTGCTCGATCATGCGGTTCCAGCGGTTGTTCCACTCGGAGCGCTTTTCGTTGACGGTGTCCCAGTCCACGGTGTTGAGGTTCCTGGTCAGCACTTCGCTCTTGCCCAGCTTGGCTTGCGCGGCCTCCGACAACGGCACGTTGCGGTTGACCGGAATGGAGTTGGCCAGTGCCATGCTCTTGGCCTGTACCGCCGGGGTCAGCAGGTATTCCAGCAGCTTCTGGGCCAGTTCAGGCTCGCTGTTGCCCTTGATCGGGCAGGCGCCGGTCATGAGCAGCACGCCGCCTTCCTTGGGGGTGACGAATTCGGCCGGGATGCCCTTGTCCTTCAGATTGGCGATACCGGTCACGGTCAGCGGGAAGATGGCCGCTTCATTGGTCTGCACCATCTCGGAAATCTTGGCCGAGCTGGAGAGGTATTCGATCACGTTGGGGCCGATGGTGCTGCCCCATTTCTTGAAGCCGGGATCGACGTTCTTGTCGGTGCCGCCCACCAGACGGTTGAACATCATGAAGCCATACAGACCGAAGGTGCTGGCGGAGATGGATTGGAAGACCACCTTCTGCTTGTACTTGGGATCGGCAAAATCCATCCACGAGGTCGGTGCCGGCCAGCCCTTCTCGGCGAACAGCTTCTTGTTGTAGCCGATGCCGAGCACGCCCATCTCGATGGCCACGGCCTGGTCATTGGCCAGACGCGCGAAGGGATAGACGTCCTTGAGCACGGCGGCGTCCTTGACCTTCTCGCACAGGTTCATGTTGATGGCGCGGTACATGATGCCGTCATCGAGGAAGGCCACGTGCATCTGCGGCTTGTCGCGCTGGGCCTGCATCTTGGCGATGATGTCCGAAGAGGTGCCGGGCACCACCACCACCTTGACGTTGTTGGCCTTCTCGAAGTCAGGGAAGATCGAGGCGGTGTAGTTCTTTTCCATCGTGCCGCCGTTCATGCCGACGTAAATGGTCTTGGTCTGCGCCTGCGCGCCCGTGGCGAGCAGGGTCGCGGCGATTGCACAGGTGACTGCCAGGGTCTTCATCTTCATTACTGCACTCCTTGCCGGTTTGCCGTTGTGGATCCCGCTTGCGCGGGCGTGGGTCGTGGGATGCCCTGCCGGATCCCTTGTGGTGGAGCAGGGATCCGGCAGGGGTGCTGCATGTTTCCAGGGGAATGAGCCGGTGGACTTCGCCGTCGTTCAGTCGATGTCGAACTTCACGCCCTGCGCCAGCGGCAGGGTCTTGCTGTAGTTGATGGTGTTGGTGGCGCGGCGCATGTAGTTCTTCCAGGCGTCGGAACCGGATTCGCGGCCCCCGCCGGTTTCCTTTTCTCCGCCGAAGGCACCGCCGATTTCCGCACCGCTGGTGCCGATGTTGACGTTGGCCAGACCGCAGTCGCTGCCGGTAGCCGAGACGAAGAGTTCGGCCTCGCGCATGTCATTGGTGAAGATGGCCGAGGACAAGCCTTGCGGCACGGCATTGTTCATGGCGATGGCCTCGCTCAGTTCATCGTACTTGACGATGTAGAGGATGGGCGCGAAGGTCTCGTGGTGCATGATGGCGGTCTGGCCGGGCATGGTGACCAGGGCCGGACGCACGTACCACGATTGCTGGCCCATCACGTCCACGCGTTCGCCGCCGGTGACTTCACCGCCCTGGGCACGCGCCTGCGAGAGCGCCGCCTGCATCGCATCGAAGGCGGCCTGATCGATCAGCGGGCCGACCAGGGTGTCGCCCTGCAACGGATCACCGACCTTCACGCTGGCGTAGATGCGCTTGATCTGCGCCACCACCTGATCGTGGATGCTGCTGTGAACGAACAGGCGGCGCAGACTGGTGCAGCGCTGGCCGGCCGTGCCCACCGCCGAGAAGGTGATGGCGCGCAGCGCCAGGTTCAGGTCGGCCGAGGGCGCAACGATCATGGCGTTGTTGCCGCCCAGTTCCAGCAGGCTGCGCCCCAGGCGCTCGGCCACGACGGTGGCGACCTTGCGGCCCATGCGCACACTGCCGGTGGCACTCACCAGCGGCACGGCTGCCGAGCGCGACAGCGTTTCGCCCAGATCGGCACCACCGATGAGCAGGCCGCACAGCTGCGCCGGCACCAGGTTCGGACGCTGCGCCGAGAAACGCGCCACAGCCTTGGCAAAGAGCGCCTGTACGGCCAGGGCGGTGACGGGCGTTTTTTCGGAAGGTTTCCACACCACGGCATTGCCGCACACCAGTGCCAGCGCGGCGTTCCACGCCCACACCGCGACCGGGAAGTTGAAGGCGGTAATCACGCCCACCACGCCCAGCGGATGCCAGGTTTCCATCATGCGGTGGCCGAGCCGCTCGGAGGCGATGGTCAGGCCATGCAGCTGGCGCGACAGGCCGACGGCGAAGTCGCAGATATCGATCATTTCCTGCACCTCGCCCAGACCTTCGGAGAGGATCTTGCCGGCTTCCTGAGTCACCAGGGCACCCAGTTCATCGCGATGCTCGCGCAGCACTTCACCCAGCACGCGCACCAGTTCGCCGCGCACCGGCGCCGGCACTTCGCGCCAGGCCAGGAAGGCTTGTTGCGCACCGGCGATGGCGGCTTCAGCGTGGGCCGGCGTCTGCGCCTTGAGTTGCGCGATGATCTCGCCATCGCGCGGCGAACGAATCACCAGATCGTTGCCGGCGTAGGCCGAGAAGTCGGCTCCCAAGGTGGAGAAGATGCGTGGAGAAGACATGGGATTCCCTTGAAAAGTGGAGTGGGATGGGTCTGGAACGGTGCAGTATAAGGACAGCGAGTGCCATTGTTAAAACCAAAAATATTCACCACATCATGAGTTTTTGGAATGCACCGACCTGGCGCGCGAGAATCGACGGGGATGAGCAAGGATGGTGCGGCGCATCACTTCATATCGCCCGGAAGCGCCGGTGGAACGGGCGTTCCGGCGCCGATGCCGGGGCCGCTCGGGAGGCCGCTTGCGCGCCATTCACGGCGCGCCGGGAGGATCACCAGCGCGCGCATGCAAACCGCGCGGGCATGAGTTTTAGTCAGCCTGGGAAATTCGCGCACCGAATCGATGCACATGCACGAAGGGCCTCAGCCTCCCTGCGCTTCGCTCAGAATCCACTCACGGAACTTGAGGATGGCGGCCTTGCCGGCATTCTTTTCGGGATAGACGAGGTAATAGGATTGCGGGCTCTTGACCGCCAGCGCGAAAGGCACATGCAGTTGCCCCAGGCTGATCTCGGTCTCGACCATGAACTTGGGCATGAGCGCCACGCCCATGCCGGCCACGGCGGCCTGGATGACCATGGCCAGTTGCTCGAAACGCGGCCCCGACAAGGCATTGGGGCAATCCACGCCGACGTGGCGGAACCAGTCCTGCCACGCCTGCGGACGCGTGGTGTGCTGCAGCAGCGTGACGTTGGCCAGGTCATCCACCGTGCGCAGACGTTCGGCCAGCGCCTTGCTGCAGACCGGCACCACTTCCTCGCCCATCAGGCGCACCATGACCGTATCGGGCCAGTCGGGTTCGCCAAAGTGGATGGCGGCATCCACCTGGCGCGTATTGAAATCGAAGGGCAGCACTTCCGTGCTCAGGTTCAGCAGGACGTCCGGATGGGCGGCGGCAAACTTGGCCAGGCGCGGAATCAGCCACTTCACGCCGAAGGTCGGGAGGATGGCCAGGTTGAGCACGCTGGCCAGGCTGTTGTAGGTCATGACCTGGAAGGTCGCCATCTCGATCTGCTTCAGGATGGTGGAGACCTGGGACGCATAGTCGCGCCCGGCCTCGGTGAGGATCAGGCGGCGGTTGATGCGCTCGAACAGCTTGACGTTGAGGTACTCCTCCAGGATCGCCACCTGGCGACTCACTGCGCCCTGCGTCATGTGCAATTCATTGGCCGCCTTGGTGAACGACATGTGCCGTGCCGAGGTATCAAAGGCAATCAGGCAGGACGTTGACGGGATGAAACGACGCATGGGACGGATGCCGCTGGCTGAAGGCGGGGCAGAAGATGACGGACCCCGCACTATAGCAAATGGTCCGCCCTCCTCTCCAGCGTGGCCGGCACGCGTCATGTGAAACGCGTATTGCCCAGCAGGCAGTGCGGATCGAACACCGCTTGCACACGGCCGGCCAGTGCGCGTTGTGCGGGCTGCGTGTAGCGCTGGTAGTAATGCTGGTTGAAGGGACCGATGCCATGCTCGGCGCTGAAGCTGCCTTGGTAACTTTTTGCAACCAAGTCATAGAGCGCGGTGCGCAAGGCTTCGATGCGTTCCGGCGGGAACTGCGGCTGATGTGCCGGTGCGATGGCGAGGTTGAAGTGCACGCCGCCGTCGCCCCAGTGACCGAAGTCGAATACCTCGGCACCGGCGAAGTCGCGCGCCACCAGGGCCAGTGCTTCCGCGCGGAAGGCCGGCATGCGCGAGCGCGAGACCGAGATGTCGAAGGCGACGATCTTGCCTTCCTGCTTGACGCTGTCGCTGATGGCATGGCGCAGACGCCACAGCGTCTCGGGCTTGTCGACTACGGCATCGACGATGGCATCGTCGAAGTGACGCTCCAGCCAGGCCATGAAAAGCTTGTCGAGATCGAAGTGCTCGCTGGCCTGCGAGGACGAACTCACTTCCACCAGCAAGGCATAGTCCGGAATTGGATCAAAGGGTGCGTTCACCTGCGGCAGGTGGCGCAAGACGGAGGCCAGCGCATTGCGCGAGATGCCCTCAAAGGCCGAGAGGAAATCGGCGAACTGTGTCTGGGCATCCTGCAGCAGGCGCAAACCCGCTTCCAGCGAGGCCGGCACGATCAAGGCGGTAGCGCGCTGGCGCGGCAGCGGATGCGCGCGCAGCACCGCCTGGGTGACGATGCCATAGCTGCCGGCCGTGCCGATGAAGAGCTGTTTCCAGTCCGGGCCGGTATTGTTCTTGTGCAGGCGGTTGCCCATCTCCAGCAGTTCGCCGGGCGGCTGCATCAACAGGGCTTGCAGGCCCAAGGTGTTGTGGCGCACGTCGCCATAGCGGATCAGGCGCGCGCCGCCGGTGTTGGCGGCCAGCATGCCGCCCACCGAGGGATCGGCTCCCAGGTCGATGGGGAAGCACAGGCCGTGCGGGGCCAGCGCCTGGTTCAGGTCCGACAGGCGGGTGCCGGCCCAGGCCTGGACCACGCCATCGACCGGATCGATATCGATCACGCCCTTGATGCGCTCCATGCTGAGGATTAGTTGCAACCCTGAACTATCAGGCGAAGCCGCGCCGACCAGGCCGGTGTTGGCCCCCTGCGGGATCAGCCGGATATTCTCGGCTGCGCACAGGCGCATGAGTTCGGCGGCCTCGGCCACATTGGCCGGACGCGCCACGCACAGGGCCTGTCCGGCCCCATAGCGCGGACCGTGCTCATAGGGCTGGCGCTCGGGCGCAGAGGTGATCAGGCCGGCGTTGCCCAGCAGGTCCTGCAGGCGCGCCAGCGCGGCGTCAGCAGACACTGGCCGCCTCGTCGCTGGCCGCACCGGGGGCCACCGCCTCGGTCATCTTGAAGATGCCTTGCGCGTTGCCGCTGTCAAACGTCAGGTCCAGCTTGCGCTGGCCGGCCTCGTCGGCGAAATAGTCACGCGAGATGAATTCGTAGAACGAACCCGGCACGGTGACGGCGGCCGGCTGGCCATCCTCACCCTGCAACTGGTAATCGACCTTGACCGCACGGAAGGCGGTCTGGCGCACGCGGCCATTGCGCGAGACTTCCACCTGGTCCTTGATGGGACGGCCCAGCTGGCGCTGGCGCTCGGCGGTGGCGACCACGTCGGAGACACGGTCGGTGGCGTGATTGAAGGCATTGCCTTCAGTGGAGATCCAGGCCATCTCGGCGGATTCGGCCTTGAGCGCTTCGTATTGCGCCAGGGTCGGCAGGTCGTGATGACGGGCGAAGCACTTGAGCATCGCGGGCAGCAGGCGCCTGGCCTCGTCCATGCCCAGCTTGCCTTGGGCGGAGAGCTTGGCCAGCAGCGCCAGCACCTCATCGGAGAGCGGATTGCGCGAGGTGGCCAGCACGGCGTCGACGGTCTGCTGGAATCGCGGCGAGAACTGTTCCGGATGCAGTTCGCTCACGAAGAACTGGGCGATCTGTTCAGCGTCGTCGATGTGGGTATAGACGCGGCCGGTCATCTTGATGCGCGCCAGCGGATAGGTGCCGGTCTGCTGGTAGCCCAGCGGCAGCAGCACGCTGGTGAAGAGCGTTTCGCCATCGGGGAAGCCGCTGTCGCGGCCCAGGCGTACGGTACGCACGGCACCGTGGTCGAAGCAGATCTTCACGCCCTCGCGCTCGGCATCGGCCACGTAGTCACGACCGGTGGCGACCTGTTGCAGCAGGCCTTCGAAGAGCAGCATGTTCAGGGCCTGCGCCAGTTCCAGGCGCGAGACCTCGGCGGCTGCCGGGCGCAGGGTCGAGGCGGGGACTTCCAGGCGCGCAAACTGGCGCTGCACCAGGGCCTCGTCGCCGTAGTGGGAAAGCAGGAGTTGATGGAGATTGCTGTGCTGCGCGGAGATCGTCATTTGCGTGCCTTTGACCGGGTGACTATGAGATAGCCTCATGGTAAGGGCAGCTTGGGGTCGGAATAAAACGATTATTTCTGAGGCTTCAATGCCTTTTACTCATGCAAGAGGGGGCTATGGAGAGACGAACACGGACCCGCGCGGGACTGGCGGGAGCCGTTGATGCCAATGTCGATCACGATGCCGAGCAGATGCCTGATCTGTCCATTGACGGTCGTCCCGGAGAAGAAAGTCGGGTGCATCCTGCGATGGTTCGGCATCGCCCTCTTCCCTCTACAGTGCTGCACACCGAAAACCCCCTCCACGGTGACGCAGCGCCGGCGCGAGCTTTAGCCCGCAGTGCCCCCCGACACATGACCGACAGGGAACGACAGGGCAACTGTATTACAAGCAGGACAATTTGATTAGCCGTCCTTTTACGAATGAACTCGTTAATCAAATTGAACAATGCGAAGAGAGTCTGACCTCACCGCGCCGGCCGATCTCCGTCTTCAGGCGGATGCCGACGTGCGAAATAATCCTCGATCTGCGCAATGCAGGCCAGGATCTTGGCGGGCACCGCGTCACGGTGGCGGGTGGTGATGAAGGCCCAGAATCCCTCCAGTGACCACTCCGGCAGCACCTCGACCAGCCGCCCCGCCTCCAGATCGGCTTGTACCTTGCTGCGCAGGAAGCGGCCGATACCGTGTCCCTGGAGCGCCAGCTGCCGCACCGAACGTGCGTGGTTGGCGGTGATGCGTGGACTGAGCCGCATCTGCGCGCACTGCCCGGTGCGATGGTGGAGCGTGAGCTCGACGATGGCATCGGGCGCATGGGGGGTGAAGAACAGCATCTGCTGTTGCAGCAGATCCTCCGGGCGACGAATCGGTGGCCGCCCCGTCAGGTAGGCCGGTGCCGCGCACAGCACGGCTTGCATGCGGGCCAGCGGGATATCGGCGGGGCCGGGTGTCTTGCCAACGCGCAGGGCCAGGTCGACGCTGTGATCCATGAGATCGACGTTGTGATCGCAGACGTCGATGCTGATGCGCAGCTGGGGATGGCTGCGGATGAAATGTTCCAGGGCGGGCACCAGGTATTCGGGAGCCATGAAGCTGGAGGCGGCGATACGCAGTTCACCCACCAGTTCCTTGTGCAGGCTCTCGGTGGCATCGCGGGCCTCGTTGGCCAGGGCAACGATGCGTGCGCAGTGGGCATAGAAACCCTGGCCGGCTTCGGTCAGGCTGAGCTTGCGGGTGGTCCGGTGCAGCAGGGTGGTACCGAGAATGGATTCGAGCGCACTGATGTGCTGGCTGACCGAGGAAGAGGTCAGTCCCAGTTCGCGAGCGGCCTTGGAAAAGGCCCCCAGTTCGACGACGCGGGAGAAGATCACCATGCGGGGCAGGTAATCCATGGCGTGGTTTTTCATCTTGGCGCGGTAGGAGGTCGATGAGTCAGAGCGCCAACTATAGCGCGCGCAGAGGTAGGATGAGCAGATGAGCTGAGTGGGAGATTGGGGCCTGTTTCCTGTTTGACGGGAGAGATGGATGGCGCGATGAGATAGTCACGGAACTCACCGAGATCATCGATCCGCACAGGCTGATGAGGATGCCCGGCATGGTGAGAGGAAGCGCCAAAGTCATCTGCGAAAAGCCCGGACCAAAGATGATCACTTCCCCGGCACCGCCATCTGTTGCGCAACATGCGCGAAGGCAGTACAGCCATCGGGGTGTGCTGGAACCATGGCGACCTGGGTGAATTGCAGCAGCCGCCGTATCACCAGGACAAAGGGAGGGTGAGGCGGTAAGGAGCCAATATCATGCGCATCATAGAGATGACATTAAATCATATAAGGTTACATCTATAATACAAACAATGAATGTTAGACGAACATAGATAATTCATTAACCATTATAATGTCACATCTATGAACGGAGAAAAGCATGCCCAAGAAACTCTCCACGGCACAAGACTGGCCAACGCTGGTACAGGAACGTCTGACGACCTGGGGCAAATGTATTGCCACCCAGCGCCTGCGCCAGCGCATCACTGCCAATGATCTGTCTGCCCGGCTGGGAATCTCGCGGGTGACGCTGGCCAGGATGGAAAAAGGCGATCCCGGTGCCGGCGTGGGCGCCTATCTGACTGCGCTTCTTGCGCTGGGCCTGTTCGACCAGGCCGTACCGGCATTGCCTGCCGAGCTTTGGCAAGGAGACTACGGTCAGCGTGTCAGAACCAGCCGGGAGAAAAAGGGAGCTGACGACGATGACTATTTCTAAACCGGTCTATGTCTATCTGCAGCGTCCCGACAATGGTCAGTGGGTCACCGTTGGCCGGTACAAGACGGGCGGTCCTGGCGAAGGATTTTTCAGGTATGCCCCCTCTTACATCGAGGCCGGGCATACCTGGACCATTGACCCGCAGAACTTGAGGTTTTTGCCGGATAGGGATTTCCGGGCACAACGGTATCAAGGTCTGCATGACGTGTTACGCGACGCCTGCCCGGATGCCTGGGGGCAAGCGCTGCTGCGCCGCGCACACAATCTTTCGGAAGATGCTCCGCCGCTGCAATACCTGCTCAGGGCCAGCAATCTGGACCGCTGGGGGGCGCTCGCCGTGGGCACAAGTACCAAGCCGCCCGGTGCGCAAATCAACACGCCTGGCCTGCCTCAACTCAATGAGGTGATTGAAGAACTGGCAGCACTGGCGGAGCATCGTCCTGCCATCCGTGCCAGCCTTCGCAAACGGCTGGTCCAGACCGCCAGCGTCGGCGGTGCGCGGCCCAAGGCGACGGTGCGAGGCGACAACGGCCAGTTTTGGCTGATCAAGCCGGAGATTGCCACAGACGCTGGCCCTGTTCCCCTGCTTGAGCACGTCGGGCAGCAATGGGGTAGGGCCAGTGGATTGCACTTTGCTGAAACCGTCTATCACGCCCAAGCCGGCGGCAGAAAGACGGTAAGGGTTCTCAGGTTTGACCGCACAGGTCAGCAACGCCACATGTGCGTGAGCGCCGCCTCCTTGCTGCAGGCTGAATATCCGGGGCGTCACGAGACGGACCGCTGGAGCTATCCGCGTCTGGCCGAAGAACTCAGGTTGGCGGGTGCGCCAAGTGAAGACCGTATCGAACTGTTTGGGCGCATGGTGTTCAATGCCGTCTGCGGCAACGATGATGACCATGTGCGCAATCATGCGATCGTCTATCAGGAAGACGAACGCCGCTGGCGCCTCGCACCCGCGTTTGACGTGGTGCCGAACCCGGTGGAAACGCCCGCCCGTCTGCACATGCAGCTATCACAGGGGCGCTTCGACATTTCCCGAGAGGCCGTTCTGGCTGACGCCCATCGTTTCGGATTTGCCAATCGCGAGGAGGCCGCAACTTGGCTCGACAAGCTGCTGGCACGCATCACGGCCAGCTTTGACGAGCTTGCAGATTGCCTCGATCAGCAATGGCAAACCCTGCTGCGCGAACGCTTGTCTCAGCAGGTCGCCCTCCTGAGCGGACGGCCAGAGTGCGACGACAGCTAGAAGCTAACGGAGAGACAATCGCCAAGGCAGTTTGACGCTGGCCGACGCACGCGTCTCTCGCTCAGGCTCAGGCGGCTTGCGACAGCGTCGGCTGGCCGGCCTGGGTGCGCAAGGCCGTGATGTGATCGAACAGGTAGCGCGCATCACGGTCGATGCCCGAGAAGCGACCCGAGCCCCAGGTGTATTGCCACGGCAAGCCGAGGAAGTACAGACCGGGGGCAGCCGTCACGCCGCGCTCATGGCCGGGATAGCCACGACCGTCAAAGATGGGCTCGGCGATCCAGCTGAAATCGGTACGAAAACCAATGCACCACACCACCGCCGAGATGGCGCGCCCGCGCAAATCCAGCGTGCGCAGTTCCTCTGCCGGAGGCTGCCACACGGGCACGTAGCGCGCCTCCGTGGGTGCCTCGATCTGCTGCGCGGCGATGAACTTGTCGATGCTGTCCTTGATGCTTTCGGAGACCGCATCGGCCTCGTCGAGATAGCCCTTGAGACCACCACCGAAACGCACCACGTCGCCTTCCAGACCTTCGAACTTGCCGTAGAGCTGCATGCCTTCCAGCGCGAACTTGCGCAGGTCGATGTCGCGTCCGCCATCGCGCCCGGTCACGTAGTGATTGGTCTTCTCGCGCACGCCCGTGCCCAGCGGGTGCTGGTCCACGGGGAGATCGTAGTACTTCATCTTGTCCAGCCATTCCACCACGTCCTTGCCGCGATAGGTGCGCGCCACGCGCGGTGCCTCGCCCACACCGAGGTGCACGCGGCGGCCGGCCAGATGCAGGTCTTCGGCAATCTGGCAGCCGGACTGGCCGGTGCCGACCACCAGCACTTCGCCCTCCGGCAACGATTGCGCATTGAGGTACTGGCTGGAGTGGATCTGCACGATGTCGGCCGGCAGGCGCTCGGCCGCGCGCGGCACCACCGGGATATGATAGCCGCCGACGGCGACCACCACCTGATCGGCCGTGTAGGCGCCATCGCTGGCGGTGATGTGCCAGCGCTCGCCCACACGCCAGAGCTTCTCGACGGTCACGCCTTCGCGCACCGGTGGCTGGAAGCTGGCTACGAAGCCATCGAGGTAGGCCACGATCTCGTCTTTCTTCATGAAACCGTAGGGATCGTCGCCGCGATAAGGATAGCCGGGCAGATTGCATTGCCAGTTGGGCGTGACCAGGCAGAAAGTGTCCCAGCGCTCATGGCGCCAGGCGTGGCCGACCTGGTGTTTTTCCAGCACCAGGTGATCGATGCCGGCCTGCTTCAGGTACCAGCTGATGGACAGGCCAGCCTGGCCGCCGCCGATGATGATGACGCCGTGATGGCGCGCTGCGCCTTGGGCTTGGGTGGACATGGTGTTCCTCTTGCAGTGATGTCGTGTTGAATGGAAAGTCGGTGACGAGGTGATCAGGGCCTGATCAGGGAATGAAGGATTCGACCCGGACCACTGGATCGGCAGTGCTCTCGAAGCGGGCCGCCGTTTCTTCGATGCGGCGCAACTGGTCCAGCGCCGATGAGCAGGCAAAGCCATACTTCTGCCGCACCCGCTCGCTGCCGATGTTCAGTGCCGTGGCGCTGCGCTCGACGAACTCGGCCAGGGCATAGGTGCGGCCGGCCTCCAGGTGTTCCTTGACCACCAGCGAAGGCGAGTAGCAATCGGTGACGGTATCGTCCGGCCAGCGGACACGAAAGTGCATTTCAGGCATGGTGTTCCTCTTGGAATGAGGCCGCTACTGGACAGCGGCTGATGAAATTTTCATAAAGCGCCACATGGCGGCTTGCCGAGCGCGTCCACGAAAACCGCGCGCACACGGCCGCACCCGCCTCCACCATGGCCGCACGTGCAACGGGGTCGAGCGCATGGGCGATGCCGGCAGCAATCGCAGCGGGATCATTCGGATCAACCCAGGCACAGCAGTCGCCATCGAGATATTCGGTAAAGGGCGCGATGCGCGAGACCACCACCGGCACGCCGCTGGCCATGGCCTCCAGCACCACCAGGCCGAAGCCCTCCTTCAGGGAAGGAAACACCAGCGCATCGGCACAGCGGAACAGTGCAGGCATGTCGGCATCCGCCACCTCGCCCAGAATGCGCACGGCCCCGGCAGGCAGGGACGCTGCCTCCAGCTCGGCCTGAAACGCGCGCTGGTAGCCGGCGTGATCGAGCACGCTGGCGCCGCCCGCAATGACCAGTTGCGCCTGCGGGTAGACGCGGCGCAGGCGCAGGAAGGCCTGCAGGATGCCCAGCGTATTCTTGCGCGGCTCCACGCCGCCCACGGCCAGCAGCAAAGGCGCACCGACCAGGCCAAGCGACTGACGCAGGGTCTGCTCATGCAGCCCCTGGCGAGGAGCGTAGCGCGCCATATCGACACCATTGGCGACCAGCTCGGCACGGATACCGAGCTCGCGCCGCAGGATGTCCTGCCAGGTGCGGCTGACGCACAGCACCAGGTCGGCAGCGCGATAGCCGCGCTCCTGCCAGTCATGCAGCCGCACATCGTCGAACTGGTCGAGATGGTGCACGGTGCGCACATAGCCGTCGATCACGCCGCGCTCCGTCAACGTGGCCAGCGCATTGGCGCTGATGGAATCCTGGGCATGGCAGATATCGAAGCGCGCCATGTCGATCTGCTCGAAGCAGTGCAGGTAATCATCGATGCGCTGGCGCACCATGTCAGCCACGTCCGCGCAATGCACCGGCCCCGGCACCGCATGGAAGGTGCAGGCGGCGCGCCGGAACAGTCCACGGCCGCGTGCATCGGGCGCGAACAGCGTGGTCTCGTGACCCAGCGCCTGCAAGCTCTCCGCCAGTTGCAGCGCATGCACCACGCCGCCGCGCGGGTTGACGGAATGGGTCAGCATGGCGATGCGCAGGTGTGGTGACGGTTGCATTCATGCCTCCCGGCGCAAAGCGCAGCCGATCAGCGCTTCGTCATTGAGATTCCAGAACGGCAGGCGCTGCCCTTGCATGCACAGGTCGAGCTGGCCGCTGTCGTCGATGCGCCCGATGGAAGCGGCCGCGATGTCGCGTGCCGCAAAGCGCGCCAAGACCTCAGGCAGGTCATCGTCGGCCACGCTGAGCAGGAAACCGTAGCTGGGGAAAGCCGTGAGCCAGCGTGTGAAATCCGCTCCCGGCGGACAAGGCAAAGCATCCAGGTCAATCACCGCACCCTTGCCGGAACACTCCAGCAGCATCAGGGCGGTACCGATCACGCCGGCCATGCTGATGTCCTTGGCAGCGCGCGCCAGGCCCTGCTCGGCCAGTTCGGGCAGCAATTCAAGGTCGGCGCGCAGGCGCTCGGCGGGCGCGCCGGTACTGGCGTTCCAGTAGGCATAGGGTTCCTGGAAGCGGCCGCGCAGATCGATGGCGGCCACCAGGTGTTCTCCGCTGCGGGCATCGAAACTGGTCAGCAGGCGCCTGGCCCGGCCGATGATGGACACCGACAGCTGCTCGCGGTCATTGCGGCGATTGCTGTGCCCGCCCACCAGCGGCACGCCATACACGCGCGCCCCCTCGGCCAGTCCGGCGAGGATGGGCTGCGCGGCCTCGCCGCCACGGCTCCACAGGGCATCGACCACCGCCAGCGGGCGGCCGCCCATGGCATAGATATCGCTGACGTTGACCATCACCCCGCAGTAACCGGCAAACCACGGCTGCTGTTGGACGAACTCGTTGATGAAGCCTTCGATGGCAAAGAGCAGGTAGCCATCGCCATCGGGAATGGCTGCGCAATCATCGCCCACGGCCAGCGTATGGCCCTGGTGCTGCATGGCCGGCGCCAGCGGCAAAGCCTGCACCACCGCGTCGATATCGCGCTTGTGGGCGATGCCGCGCGAGGCGCGCAGATCCTGCACGATCTGCGCCAGCGAGGACGAGGTGTCGCGCGCGTTCATGGCCGGCGCTCCTCGCGGCCACCCACCAGGAAACCGATATCGCCGTCACTGATGGGCGGATAAAAGCCCAGGTCCGCCTGCATCTGATGATGCGGCAGCCCGTGCACTTCGATCTCGGCCAGGGTGTGCCAGTGCAGACGCCGGAACAGCTCTGCATTCTGACTCTGCACCTGGGCCAGGAAAGTATGGCAACCATGCGCATGGGCGGTGCAGACGGCCAGCCTGATGAGGCCGCTGCCGACCGAACCGATACGGCGCGCATGCTGCGCCACGGCCAGGCGCGAACCGTGCCAGACACCTGCCGCAGATTCGTGGATGCGCACCGTTCCTACGACTTCACGACAACCGTCGTCGTGCTCCAGCACGGCCACAATGGGCATGGCAATGTCATCGATGGCATCGGTGTCGTCGTCGCAAAAGACCCCCTGCTCGGTGCAGAAAACGTCACGGCGCAAGCGACGTGCTTCTTCGCGCTCCCACCGGTCCAGCGCCAGCTTGATGCGCACACCGCGGGCCTGAACTTCCTGTGCCAGCGCGTTTTTTTCGGCCACGTCGCTCATGTCATTTCCTTTCGAACGCAGACAGAGATGAACAGGCGCCGCACTTGCCGCAACCTGCCTTGGCATCGCCTGAACGCATGCCGGCGTTCTCCAGCATCTCTGCCAGCGGTGCGAGCAGGCGGCGCATGGCGGCGGCATCGGGGGAAGGATGGTCTTCTAGCGGCGTACCCGAGATGGGTACGAAGGGCACCACGAAGGGATAGACGCCCAGCGCGATCAACTGCTCGCTCATGCGCAGGATGGCCTCGTCACTGTCGCCCAGGCCGGCCAGGATGTAGGTGCTGACCTGGCCACGCCCGAAGACCTCGACGGCGGCAGCAAAGGCGTCCATGTAGCGTTGCACCGGCACGGTGGCCTTGCCCGGCATGATGCGCTGGCGCACCTCGGGCGTGACCGCCTCCAGGTGCATGCCCAGCGTATCGATGCCGGCATCGTGCATGCGCCGGAACCACGCATCGTCGTCGGGCGGCTCGCACTGTCCCTGGATGGGGAGGTTCACCGCCGACTTCACACCGAAGGCGCTTTCGCACAGGATCTGCGCGCCCCGGTCCGTGGCATTGGGCGTGCCGGTGGTCATGACCATGTGCCTGACGCCATCCAGCAACACTGCCGCGCGCGCCACTTCGCCGAGTTGCTCGGGGGTCTTGCGCAGGATGGTGCGGCCGGCCGCGAGCGACTGCCCGATGGCACAGAACTGGCAGGACTTGCGGCGGCTCTCATAGCGGATGCAGCTTTGCAGGATGGTGGTGGCCAATACGTCCGCGCCGTGCAGGGTAGCGATCTTGCCGTAGGGGATGCCGTCGAAGGTCTGCATCTTGTAGAAGCGCGGCTGGCGCGGGAAGGACACCACGCCCACCTCCACGCCATCGCGCAGGATGCGCGAGGCGCCATCCGCGCCGGGCTGGGTCGCCACGTAGGGCGAGGACCAGGCACCGGCCGTGTGGACCGGGATCATCACGGTATGACCATCGACGGTGACCGCCTTGTGATCCGACGGCCCGGCCCCGCCGCGCCGGCTCTGTGCACCGGCGCCGGGATCGTCAAGACGCAGCCCTAAGGATTGCAGTTCCGAGATCAACTCCATGGGGGCCTTGCGGCTCAGACGCTGGGGATGCAACTGGATGACGGCTGTCTGCATGATGGGACCTCGCGGAAGGATGAGTGACAGGAGCAGGCTGTTCCGCCGGGAACAGCGAGGACATGGGAGAAGTACGGCGATCATCGATCACCAGGTGCAGCAGTTCGGGGCGCGCATAGTGGCCGACCGAATCCATCATGCGCTTGCGCTTGGTGACCAGTTCCATGTCCAGGTCGGCCACCAGGATGCCTTCGCCGCTGCGCAGGGGCTCGGCCAGCAGCTTGCCTTCCGGCGAGACGATGGCGGTACAGCAGCCACCGCGCAGCGCCTTCTGTGCCTTGGGATCGGGCTCGATGGCGGCGATCTGTTCATCAGTCAGCCAGCCGGTGGCATTGATGACGAAGCAGCCCGACTCCAGTGCGTGATGGCGGATGGTGACCTCCATCTGGTCAGCGAAGATCTGCCCCACCATGGAACCGGGGAACTGGGCGCAATGGATTTCTTCGTGCTGGGCCATGAGGCTGTAGCGCGCCAGCGGGTTGTAGTGTTCCCAGCAGGCCAGCGCCCCCAGGCGCCCCACGGCGGTAGGCACCACCTTCAGGCCGCTGGCATCGCCCTGCCCCCAGATCATGCGCTCGTGATAGGTCGGCGTGATCTTGCGGCGTTTCAGCACCAGCTCGCCGTCGGCATCGAAGACCAGCTGCGTGTTGTAGAGCGTGCCGTGGTCGCGTTCGTTGACGCCCAGCACGACCACCGTGCCATGCGCGCGTGCCGCTTCTGACACCGCCTGGGTTACGGGGCCGGGCACCGTCACCGCACGCTCGTAGAGCAGCAGGTGTTCCGGACCTGACGCAAAGGGCGGTCGCACGAACGAGAAGTACGGATAGTAAGGAACGAAGGTTTCCGGAAACACCACCAGTTGCGCGCCTTGTCTGGCAGCCTCGGCAATGGCCTGGCATACCTTGGCCACGGTACCGAGTTCGCTGTCGAGGTCGGGCGCGATCTGCACCGCCGCCGCCCGTACCGTTCTCTTGTGGATGCTCATGCGCCGCCCCTTTCCATTACAGGGTCCAGGTATCGAGGATGAAGGCGTTGTCGCGACGATGCAGCAGCACCAGGTCGAGCACGTCCAGCGGATTGATGGGGCGGATGCCGGGAATCAGCGAGGGCTCGCCGTGGCCGTACAGCGCCTGCAGGGCGAAGCGGCAGGCGTAGACCTTGCCGCCCTCTTCCATGAACTTGACGATCTGCTTGTTGAAGTTCTGGTGACCGGGGAAGGCTTCGTCCCCCAGCGTGGGGAAACCGCGCTGCACGCCCAGCGTCACGCCGGGACCATAGAGCAGGATGGATGTCTCGAAACCCTTGCGCTTCAAGCGGGTTGCCTGCAGCAGGTTGACGAAGCCGATCGAGCCTTCGAAGGCCACCGTATGGAAGGTCACCAGCGCTTTTTCTCCCGGCTGGGCTTTGACGTCTTCGAACACCTTCTCTTCATAATCCACCAGGAAATCGCCGGGGGCGTGGGCTGCTTTGGTGACTGCGGGCATGGTGATACTCCTCTCGATTGCTGTTGGTCTGCACTTGGGGAAGTGGTCCGGCGAGTTCGCCGCGACACTGGAATTGAAGGCATCAGTCATGCCACCAACACCCCGTCAATGTGCGAATTGACTGCATAAAAATCCCGTCAATCCTCCCCTCGCAGAATGGAATCCAGCATCTGCGCGGCTTGCCGAATCGGCGCTTGCAGCATGGTTTTTGGGCCATATGAAGCAATCCATTCAATCGCTCCATACAATCGGACAGCATCGCGCAAACCCTTGTGCACTCTGGCGTTGCGGCGCGTCTTGAGTTGGTGCAGAGCGCTGCGCGCGGATGATGCAAGACGGTGCACTTTTGTACCTGTACGGCAGAGATTGGATGGAATGCAAATTGCATTCAATGACACCAGTCGATGCGGTCAATATTGAAGTCAGGAAACGAGGAAGTTGCCATGACCAAGAACAGCGCCATGTGGGTTCCCAAATTGAAGAAAGGTGGCGGCCCGCTTTATCTGGCCATCGCCAATGCGATTGCCGAGGACGTCGCCACCGGCCACCTGCAGCCCGAGCAGCGGCTACCGCCGCAGCGCAAGCTGGCCGAGGTGCTGGACCTGGACTTCACCACGGTCGCGCGCGCCTATACGGAAGCGCATCGGCGCGGACTGGTGGATTCGGTGGTGGGACGCGGCACCTTTGTCTGCGGCAAGCGCCGCCCGCGCATCCCGCGCTTGACTGAGGGCCGCCCCAACGTCGACATGTCGATGAACATGCCGCCCGAGCCGGAGTCGCCGGAGCTGATGGAGTTGATGCAGTCGGGCTGGAACAAGGTCAATGCGCGCCTGCGCGACCTGATGCGTTACCAGGATTTCGGTGGTTCGCCCGAGGATCGCGAAGCCGGTGCGCTGTGGCTGCGCCGGCGCGGGCTGGTGGTGGAACCGGAACGGGTGCTGGTGACGCCGGGGGCGCAATGTGCGCTGCTGGCCATCCTGACCATGCTGGTCGGACCTGGCGGGGTGCTCTGTTGCGAGGACGTGACCTACCCCGGCCTGCGCGCCCTGGCCGGGCATCTCAACATCAAGCTGGTTGGCTTGCCGATGGACAATGAGGGCATTGATGCGGTGGCCTTTGCCGGGGCCTGTGCGCAATATGCTCCGAAAGCGCTGTATTGCAATCCCACCCTGCTCAATCCGACCACCTGCACGACTTCGGTATCGCGCCGCCAGGCGCTGGTGGAGATCGCCCGTCACTATGAAGTGGCCATCATCGAGGATGATGCCTATGGCTTCCTGCCGCGTGTGGCACCGCCGGCCATTGCCAGCATGGGCAGCGAGCTGACCTACTATGTCACCGGACTGGCCAAGACCGTGGGGGCCGGTTTGCGCATCGCTTATATGGTGGCGCCCGATGCCGCCTCGGCTGCGCGCCTGACGGCGGCACTGCGTGCGACGACGGTGATGGCTTCACCGGTTACCTCGACCCTGGCAACTTATTGGATACGCGATGGCGTGGCGGATCTGGCGCTGGCCAATATCCGCAAGGAGTCGATGGCGCGGCAGAAGATTGCGGCCCGCATCTTGCCCGAGCACGGGTATGCCTCGGAACCGGAGGCGTTTCATTTGTGGGTGAAGCTGCCGGGGGGATGGCAGGCCAGTACGTTTTCAGCGCAGATGCGCGCCAATGGGGTGGCGGTGGTGGGAGTGGATGCGTTTGCCGTGACTACTGCGCCGGTGCAGGCTGTGCGTGTGTGTATTGGGGGGATTGCCAGTCGGGGGGATATTCAGCATGCGTTGACGTTGATGCGGGATACCTTGGCGGAGCAGCCGTTGGTTAGGGCGGCTGTGGTTTGAGAGTGCCGGGGCCAAGTATCCAACAATATGCCTATTCACCTTCGAAGTAATCTGAGTCGATCTTTTTTATCTCGTAGACGCCGACTTGAGCGACGCCGACATTATGATCAACCATAAATTTTGCTAGCTGCTTTCCGTCTAGAAGAATGATCTTGGAGCTGATTATGTTTGCGTAATCTTCAGCATCTTTCGAAAAAACTGAGGTGGTAATGAATACCCCTTTGTTTGCACGCTGCCCCTGCAGTGCACCGGCGAATTTCTGGATTTCTGGTCTTCCAACCGTTCCATCCCACCTCTTGGCCTGGACATATATGACATCGAGGCCCAGACGGTCTTCTTTGATGATGCCGTCAATTCCTCCGTCGCCACTCTTTCCAACAGCGCTCGCAGCGTCCTGTCGAGAACCGCCGTACCCCATCGCAACCAGTAGATCAATAACAACTCTTTCGAAAAATGCAGGAGACATTGATTTCACCTGCTCAAGTAGATCAGCTTCGAGGTTGTTGCGAAGGGTGCTGTATGCGGTGGCTAAGGCGTCCTCCGGGGTCTGATCACTCATTTCCGTTGAAATGTCCAAGACTCCGGACGTATCCGCATCCTTTGTTCGCCGTCGAACTTGGAATTCGCGGAACTCTTTAAATTGGCGCAGAAACTCCACATCAATTTTTGCCGGCGATTGCCTGAGAAGGTCGGCGCCCCTGTCAGTGATCTGAAGTAATCCTCTTTTTGCGGAATAGAGAAGTCCGGCTTGCTTCAAGTATGTTCGCGCCCACCCGACTCGATTATCGAAAAGAGGTGCAGTTCCGCTTGGCAGCATTTCTGAACGCTCGGCATCAGTCAGAATAAAATCAATAGCTAATTGTTCTACCAGATCTCTGAATCGATGTTCCCTGCCATCACTGGCCAGACGAAGAAGGGGGAGCATGATGGACTGATAATTGGGGATGGGCATTCTTTGCGATATGAATTTGGATTTTGGTTGATTATATATACCAATTGACCTTGCGCCACTTCTAGCTCATTCCCATATCCCAAGCAAAACAGGATTCCAGCGCAAAGCCACATCCAGCGCGACTCGCTGACTGCGCATAGAGCGCGCAAAATCCCATAGTTGCGCGTGTTTTGGAAGAAATTCCCGAAGAGGAAAGCGGAACTATCTTTTTGATCAGCTTAGTTTCCTACTTGGGTACAAACAAAAAAAAGGACTCCAATCACTCGGAATCCTTTTTAAATACTGGTGGCCCCCCCGTGAGTCGAACACGGCACCAACGGATTATGAGACTGGGCAGCAACAAATAGACCAGAAAAGAAAGTGCAGTCAATTCAACGACTTGCAGCGGAAGCCATCCCATAGACCGGCTGCACTTTCGCCTCTATTTTGCCCGATTCAGTCCTAGTTTGGGCAGGTTTTGGTCATAGCGCGCAACACCGACGCGATGATCTTCTTTACCTCCCGAAACGCCGATGTCAATCTTCGGATGACGACGATAAATTACGGGAGAAAGTGTATGCGAAAAATTGCGCTAGTGATCATCACTGCTGCCGTCGCAGGGTGCGCCACATGGGGTCAGCTTGATGACGGGCTGAAGGGCTTGCTGGGGCAGCCCATTGACGTAGCCATCAACAAGATCGGGTACCCTAACAGCGAGCAAACCATCGCCGGCCGCAAGCTATATCGTTGGGGATCGTCAAGCCAGCAGATGGCATATATGCCGACAACCACCACCACGAATGGCTATGCTGGTGTGGGCAGCGGGTTCACGCCCTATTCCAGCACCACCACGGGTGGCACATTCGTTCCACTGAACTATAACTGCCAGATCACCTTGGAAGTGGATGCAAAGCAGATCATCCAGCGCTACCAGGCCGACGGCAACCTGGGGGGCTGCGAGCCTTACATCAAAGCTCTGAAAAAGTGACCATCTCCACATAGGGCCATCCGTTTTTCGTGAGCCAGCGTTTCATGCAGGCAAGGCTGTTCGTCCGGCAGCCGATGAGCGACGCCAATTCCGCCGCGCTCAGATATTCACTGGTCATTTTTCTTCAGCCCGGTGCTTTGTAATAGGATCGATTGCGTCTGCCACCGCAGACGCCCAGCTTGCCCACCGCTCTAAAAGATCTTTTTCTTCCGGCGCCCCATCCTTAGCGGCCCGCAGCCTGGCGCCAACAAAGGCCCTGATTTCTTCGGCTCTCTTCCATTCGGCCACTTCCTGCAGGAGGTGTGCCCGCCGCGCCTCCTCGGCCTTTTCCCAGCGAGCTAGCTCTTCTTGCAAACGCTCCTCCTTGTGGCGCCAAATCGTGGCATCCAATTCAGCCTTCTGTTCCTGAAGCCTCTCGACTCGATAAATTTCTCTGTGCCTATACAGAAGTTCAGAGATGATCAGGAAGCCGGCGACGATTTCTCTCATCTGCGCCTCCAGGGGCTCAGAGGGCAAGTCGCGCCACTCTGTCTTGAGGCCATGCCCTGGTTTGTGACGAATCACCAGCTCGAGATCCCCGGAGCGCTCATACTCCGCCACGCGCCGTGCAGTTTCATCTTCCGGCGCGCCTACATTTCGCAGCTCGAAGTGCAGCAAAGTATCCCAAATGCAAATGCTCCAATTGAAGGCGTGATCTGTCGTTTGGGCTGAATTGCCGCCACAACACGCCAAGGCATTAAGCAACGTATTGAGGATTAAAAGCCGGCGCTTGCCCTGCTTGGTTGAAGAAATGATGGGACGGACGTGCACATCAAGTGATGTCCCGGTCAGCTTCGCCTTCCTTCTTTCATCTCTCGCGAGTAGCTTGGATATCTCCCTATGGGTGCGAGAGCGCGTCTTCCTGACAGGTACGGTGGCTGCTAGCGCATGGGCCCGAGACTCGATGAGAGGCCGGTCATCCGGGAAGACGGGCATGACCAACGGCGGCCCGTCCAGAAACATCCGCCGCCGCGCACCGGACACCATTTGGGACTCGTCAATGAGCTCGACATAATCTGCCTGGCCGAGCTGTCGATCAGGCAATGCAGCCCTTTTGCCCTTCGCCCCAGGATTTACATTGTTCCAATAGCCTTGATCTGGCCGTGGAATATTGGCCGCTTCGCAAGCGGTCCTAAGCTGCTCTGGCGACATACCAAGACGCGGCGCAACATCCTTCGCTGGCTCAGACCAAATCAGGTCATACAGCTCGGATCGCGTGATGCGGGTCATGTACATGTGCCCCTCCACTGGAAACGATGAGTATCGAGATAGGCAGGCATAAAAAAACCGCCCCGGGGGCGGTTTAATATTTACTCTGTAATCATGTAGCTGAAGCAAGTGGCGAGTGCACATTTGAGCTATCAAAGCTAAGAAATGTCATCTCTTCCACAAGATCGCGCACGATTAATTTTGATGCTACAGCGTCAACAGTTCTATTGAATACGACTTGTGTCGAGTAATGAGCGTCAATGACCTTGCGAATCAATATTCCCAAACCCTTCACGAATCCGCGTTGAATGACACGTGCAAACATGTATAAGCTAACGAAAGGCACGAGCGCCACTGTGAGTATAGCTAGTGGACCAGAACTCACAATCATGTAGCTGACCATCAGATCCAATGCACGCTTTCGAAACGCAGTAGCATATTTCATCTGTTCTGGGGTCAATGAGGAAAAATTTCGTTCGAATTCGCCTTTCAGCATTGCTTGTAGCTGCGGAGACCTTTTAACTTCTGACTCCAAATAGCTAAACTGCATAAACGAAAAATTTTCGGTGTAACGTAGATATCCGTTAATGATGTGACGGAGCTTGCGATAAAAATCGCTACCAATGTCCCAGTCGTGCTGGAGAAAGGATTCACGCAATTCATCTCGCAAATCGAAAAGTGCGTCCCTATGATGATCCAAAATAGTTTTTCTGATCATCAAGCGCCATGTTGCGATTAATGCCAACACTCCAATCGCGAAAACAAATAATTGCATTTCAGTTCCCCTCTTGCTTAGGTGTATGCCCGTTCTCGTCCAAGCCACTACCCTCGTTATGCGGATCATTTTGTTCTAGCTTTTCTCGCAAACTACGAAGAGTTTTAATAGCGCGCTTTTTGCCTGATCTTTCATAGTACCACCCGATTCCTCCAATACTAGCGACAATACTCATAATCACGGTACCTATTTCGAACTTTTCGGCGAACTCAGCTAGCGCCTTTAGTGTCTCGGGTCTGGCCTTGGCCAGCTCCAAAAAAGCATTAAATGCAATATATACAGAACCTAAAACAGTCGCCAGTGTCAATGCATGCTTGACTAAGTCAAAACCAAATTTTAGATTCTGAGACTTTATGAGTTGTCTTTGCCATTCAAGTTCAGCTTCATGCTTCTTCCATTCGAGCTCGTTCTTATTCACACTCTCTCCGGTGACAATCTAGTGTTATTTTGAAACGCCACAGTAGAGAAATTGCAGGGCATATAGAATGCCCAATGAGCAATTTCTTTTTTGCAACTTTTCGACATCCGCCGCCGGCCCCCCCCGCTTACGAGCACTTCAAATCTGTACCGTCTCACGGCTAACTCGGCCCCCTCTGTCCTAATGCAGCGCTGACCCGCAATGATATATCAGAGGTGCAAAATCGGAGACACCGTCATCGGAAACAGCCAAGGGCGTTCCTGCCAACTAGCTTCCTAGTGGCAAATCAACGCAGGATTGCAAATGGTCCACTCAGCCGCCGGCTTGCCAACCACATAGGCGCTGCCCGGTCATGTTGTGCGCCAGGATCTGATCTGCGGTTTGATCGGTGAGCCGATCAGCCTTGCTGACATAGATCGGCCGCGCCCACTTGCAGCCGTTATCCACGATCACCGGTGGCTCAGTCCCGGCTCCAGCTGTCGCGCAGCTTTGCAGCAGAACTACCAGCGGGAGCAGCAGCAATAGTGTTTTCGACATCAGCTCTCTCCTGCGCCGCATTGGCGCCAGATTGCGCGGCAGCCGCATCGCGCTCCGCAGATTGTTGCTTCGTTTCCGCAACTTCTTGCGCAGCCTCGGCTTTGGTGGCCTTGGCCTGCTGGCGCATGAACAGGCCGGCGACGATACCGACCAGGCCGGCCAGCCATGGCCCGATCTTCATCAGCAGCGCAATCATTGGGCCTCCCGGATCTCGATCGTGACCGGCTCAGTGGTCAGGCGCAGTTTGGTGAACAGGCGGTCGAAGGCCACCTTGCTCTGCCCCAGCCAGTCCGGTGCCGGCGCGTCGCCAACCAGGATGCAGCCGTCTGTGTCCTCGGCCTTGTTGCCTGGATGGATGCGGATGC
>NZ_JBMDJS010000008.1:0-218630 GCF_057809315.1 Herbaspirillum sp. FG34
TCTTGGCTGCTGCCTTCGGTGCTGCAACCTTCTTGGCTGCTGCCTTCGGTGCTGCAACCTTCTTGGCTGCTGCCGGCTTGGCGGCGGCCTTGGCCACGGTCTTCTTGGCGGCTGCGGCCTTGGGCGCTGCTACCTTCTTGGTGGTTTCCTTGGCGGCTGCCGCCTTCTTTGCCGCCGGCTTCTTCGCCGCGGTCTTCTTTGCTGCTGTTGCCATTTTGTTTCTCCTTCTTCACGTGAATGGAAAAAATCAAGCTTGATATAAGCAACCCGCACGCGACATCGCGATGACGCGGGCGAGCTATTCATCGGCACAAGCCGCCTGTGGCTTGCGCTAATGAATTCGGCACCAGCTGAACTGCTGCATCCCCTCACCTATGCAGCGCTTCAGCTATCTTGGCGACGCCCCTCCGGTAGTGCCCGCGCGATGGCGCAGGAAGATGCGACTACGGGAGCAGGCGCGACACCAAAAAAAACGCCAGCGTGTTCAAACGCTAGCGTCGGAATCGCGTTCCTGAAAAACCTTGGTGTTTTTCAAAGGAAAAGCCGCCTGACCCGACAAGATGGGGTTAAGCGGCGATAACAGAGAAGATGGATTCGGTCTCTGACTATTCATTAATTTGGCGTAGGCCTTTTCCGTTTCAGCAGCCGGGCATCTTGCAAGCTACCCGGCTCCTGTTGTGCATCATGTCTCGATGAAGAGAACTTCAAGACTGCACATCATTCCCAACTCAGTGCGCCCCCGGTTTGGTATTCGATGACGCGGGTCTCAAAGAAGTTGCGCTCCTTCTTCAAGTCGATCATCTCGCTCATCCACGGGAACGGATTTTCTTCTTGTGCGAACAGCGGGTCCAATCCGATTTGCTGTGCGCGGCGGTTTGCGATGAATCGCAGGTAGCCCTTGAACATGGTAGCGTTCAACCCGAGCACGCCTCGCGGCATTGTATCCTCTGCGTAACGATATTCCAACTCCACCGCGCGTAAAAACAACGATTTGATTTCGTCGCGGAACTCAGGCGTCCACAGGTGCGGGTTCTCCATCTTCACGGTGTTGATCAGGTCGATACCGAAGTTGCAGTGCATCGATTCGTCACGCAGGATGTACTGGTACTGCTCGGCCGCGCCCATCATCTTGTTCTGGCGACCCAGTGCCAGGATCTGCGTGAAGCCCACGTAGAAGAACAGACCTTCCATGATGCAGGCGAAGACGATCAGGGACTTCAACAGCTTCTGGTCATTCTCCATCGTGCCGGTCTTGAACTCGGGATCGGTCAGCGTATCGATGAAGGGAATGAGGAACTCGTCCTTGTCGCGGATCGATGCGACCTCGTGATACGCATTGAAGATCTCGGCTTCATCCAGGCCCAGCGATTCAACGATGTACTGGTAGGCGTGGGTGTGGATCGCTTCTTCAAATGCCTGGCGCAGCAGGTACTGGCGGCACTCCGGTGCGGTGATGTGGCGATAGGTGCCCAGCACGATGTTGTTGGCGGCCAGCGAGTCGGCGGTGACGAAGAAGCCCAGGTTGCGCTTGACCAGACGGCGTTCGTCTTCGGTCAGGCCGTTGGGGTTCTTCCACAGCTCGATGTCGCGCTGCATGTTGATCTCTTGCGGCATCCAGTGGTTGGCGCAGCCGGCCAGGTACTTGTCCCAGGCCCACTTGTACTTGAAGGGCACCAGCTGGTTGACGTCGGTGTGGCCGTTGATGATGCGCTTGTCGGCGGCATTGACGCGACGGGTGGTGTCGACCTGCTCGCTGTTGCCGGCCATCAGCGCCGGGTTCAGCGCGGCATTGGCCTGACCAAAGGCCGGTTGCAGTTGCGGCTGCAGGTTGGGGGTACGCGGCGCCTGGGGCGCTTGCTTGACTTCATCATCCCAAGAAAGCATCTGTGGTTCCTCTTTACTTTATCGGTCGCTGCCGGCGAGGTCGGATGACCGTGGCGCGGCGGGTATCTATCAGGTGACAACGGCGCATCCGGTGAAGTTCACCGCGATGCGCCGGCTAGGGTGGGTGGGACATCAGACAGTGGTGCTGCCGTCATCTTGGATGACCTTGATCATCCTCATCAGCAGGCCGCCCGGGCCCCACCCGGATTGCTTACTGGCAGGCTTCGCACTCTTCGAAGCCCGGATCGCCCGGACGCATGGTGCAGACCGGACCGTCGGCTTCGATCGAAGCACCCGGGTTCGGCATCACATAGGCAGCCGATGCCGCGGCGGCCGAGGCGATGGGCGCAGCGGGAACCGCATTGCCCGAGGCCGAGGCCATGCTGCCGGCACCGCCATCGACAGCCACTGCGTTCAGTGCGCCCGCACGGGAAGTGGACTTCTCGGTGTGGGTGGCGCCGATGGTGCGCAGGTAGTAGGTGGTCTTCAGACCGCGCAGCCATGCCAGCTTGTAGGTCTCGTCCAGGCGCTTGCCGGAGGCACCGGCCATGTAGATGTTCAGCGACTGGGCCTGGTCGATCCACTTCTGGCGACGCGAGGCGGCTTCCACCAGCCAGGACGGATCCACTTCGAAGGCGGTGGCGTAGATGTCGCGCAGGTCTTGCGGGATGCGGTCGATCTTGGCCAGGCTGCCGTCGAAATACTTGAGGTCGGCGACCATCACTTCGTCCCACAGGCCACGGGCCTTCAGGTCACGCACCAGGTACTCGTTGATTTCGGTGAACTCACCCGACAGGTTCGACTTCACGTACAGGTTCTGGTAGGTCGGCTCGATGCAGGCGGACACACCGATGATGTTGGAGATGGTCGCCGTCGGCGCAATGGCCACGCAGTTCGAGTTGCGCATGCCGTGTTCGGCGATGCGCGCACGCAGGGCGGCCCAGTCCAGGGTCTCGGTGGTGTCGGTTTCCAGGTAGCCGCCGCGCTCTTGCGCCAGCAGCTTCAGGGAATCCTGCGGCAGGATGCCGCGATCCCACAGCGAACCGCGGTAGGAAGCGTAACGGCCGCGCTCTTCAGCCAGTTCGGTCGAGGCCATGTAGGCGTAGTAGCAGACGGCTTCCATGGAGCGGTCGGCGAATTCGACGGCGTCCATCGAGGCGTACGGCACGCGCTTGATGTGCAGGCAGTCCTGGAAGCCCATGATGCCCATGCCCACCGGACGGTGGCGCAGGTTGGAATCACGTGCCTTCTTGACGGCGTAGTAGTTGATGTCGATGACGTTGTCCAGCATGCGCATGGCGGTGCGGATGGTCTTTTGCAGCTTGGCATGGTCCAGCTCGCCATTGACCAGGTGCGCCGGCAGGTTCACCGAACCCAGGTTGCAGACCGCGATCTCGCTCTCGTTGGTGTTCAGGGTGATCTCGGTGCACAGGTTGGAGCTGTGCACCACGCCCACGTGTTGCTGGGGCGAGCGGATGTTGCAGGGATCCTTGAAGGTGATCCACGGGTGGCCGGTTTCGAACAGCATCGACAGCATCTTGCGCCACAGGTCGTTGGCTTGCACCTTCTTGAAGAGCTTCAGCTCGCCACGGGCAGCCTTGGCTTCATAGGCGGTGTAGGCTTCTTCGAAGGCACGGCCGAACTTGTCGTGCAGGTCCGGGGTGTCGGAGGGCGAGAACAGGGTCCACTCGCCCTTTTCCATCACGCGCTTCATGAACAGGTCGGGAATCCAGTTCGCGGTGTTCATGTCGTGGGTGCGGCGGCGGTCGTCGCCGGTGTTCTTGCGCAGTTCGAGGAATTCCTCGATGTCCATGTGCCAGGTTTCCAGGTAGGCGCACACTGCGCCCTTGCGCTTGCCACCCTGGTTGACTGCCACGGCGGTATCGTTGACCACCTTCAGGAAGGGAACCACGCCTTGCGACTTGCCGTTGGTGCCCTTGATGTGGGCGCCCAGGGCGCGCACCGGGGTCCAGTCATTGCCCAGGCCGCCGGCGAACTTGGCCAGCAGGGCGTTTTCCTTGATGGCTTCGTAGATGCCGTCGAGGTCGTCGGCCACTGTGGTCAGGTAGCAGGAGGACAGCTGCGAACGCTGGGTGCCCGAGTTGAACAGGGTCGGGGTCGAGCTCATGAAGTCGAACGACGACAGCAGGTCGTAGAACTCGATGGCGCGGGTTTCGCGGTCGATTTCGTTCAGTGCCAGGCCCATGGCCACACGCATGTAGAACGCCTGGGGCATCTCGATGCGGGTACCGCCGATGTGCAGGAAATAACGGTCATACAGGGTCTGCAGGCCGATGTAGCCGAACTGCAGGTCGCGCTCGGGCTTGATGGCGGCTGCCAGCTTGGCCAGGTCGAACTGGGCCAGCTTGGTGTCGAGCAGCTCGGCGTCGATCCCCTTCTTGATGTATTGCGGGAAGTATTCCAGGTATTCGGCGGGCGCATCGGCCTGAGCCACTTCCTTGCCGAACACTTCCTTGCGGATGGTGTGCATCAGCAGACGCGAAGTCACCTGGCTATACGCAGGGTCCTTCTCCATCAGCGCGCGGGCAGCCAGGATGGCGGACTTGTACAGCTCTTCGACGGGCACACCGTCGTACAGGTTCTTGACGGTCTCGGCCAGGATGGCTTCGGCGTCCACGTGCGCGTCCAGACCGACGCAGGCGGCGGCGATCAGGGAGCGCACTTCATTGATGTCCAGCGGACGGCTCTGGCCATCTTCAGTCACGTGAAGCTGCGGTGCGGCCACCTCGGTCTTGGTGGCGGCACCTTGCTGGGCGCGCTCTTCCATGCGCTTGGCACGGTAGAGCACGTAGGCACGGGCGACGTCATGCTCGCCCGAACGCATCAGGGCCAGCTCGACCTGGTCCTGGATGTCTTCGATATGGAAGGTGCCACCGGTGGGCTGACGACGCACCAGCGCCGACACCACGTTGGTGGTCAGTTGCTCGACCATCTCGCGCACGCGCGCCGAGGCGGCACCCTGGCCACCGTTGACGGCCAGGAAGGCCTTGGTCACGGCGATGGAAATCTTGGAGGGCTCGAAACCGACCACGGCGCCATTGCGGCGGATGATGCGGTACTCGCCCAGGCCTGCGGTCTGGGACACGATGGACTGGCCTTCGGCGGAGCCTTCCAGCTCGGCGGACGTGCCAAACGGGGCGGGCGATTTGACGGACATTTCTTGGGTTGAGCGCACTTAGCCTCCTGGGGTACATGGGACAGGCGGCCGGGGGTTGCCGCCTGCGTTGCTAATAACTACATCGGAACCGTACTGCACGGACCGGCGAACGACAGAAGCGCCCCACAATGACTGTCCCTTGCGTGGACATTCATGCTGACGCAAAACTGCTTGAAACTGATGTGTGGAACGGATTTAAAAGAAGGAGAACCGGGGGCGTTGTCGTACTTGGTTACTGCCTCGCGGGTCTGGTACCTTCTGAAGCACTGCCTGGAACGGGCCTGCTGTGGGTGCAGACCCGAATACAACAATAAGTTCAACTGAGCACTACATCTAGTATCAAAACATCGATTGGGACTAATTCTAGTAGCGGGTCCGGGCAGATGCAACCGCTATTTCGAGAATTTTTCTGCCGTTCAAGCTTGACTTTTGTGAAGGCCAAGAGGGAAGCGCAATTGCGCCGTATTCATTATTTCCGCCATTTTGTTGTGATAGCCTGCCCAGTCGAAGAAGGGGCCCGGATCGGTCTTGCGCACCGGCGCGATGTGCTCGTGACCGGTCACGGCGCTCAGGCCGTAGCGTCTTGCCAGCGCCTGGGATAGTGCCACCAGGGCCGTATACTGGGCCTCGGTGAAGGGCTCGAAGTCGGTCCCTTCCAGTTCGATGCCGATGGAAAAGTCATTGCAGCGCTCGCGCCCCTCGAAGCTGGACACGCCCGCGTGCCAGGCACGGCGATGCGCGGCTACGAACTGCACCACCTCGCCATCGCGACGGATCAGGAAGTGGGCCGAGACCCGCAACGGGCGCAACTGGTCGAAATAGGGATGGGCGTCGAAGTCGAGCCGATTGCAGAACAGATCGGCGATGTAGGGGCCACCGAACTCACCGGGCGGCAGGCTGATGTTGTGGATCACCAGCAGCTCGGCGGCCACGCCCTCGGGACGCTCGTCGCAGTTGGGCGAGGCTTCGCGGCGGGCGTGATCGCACCAGCCGTCGCCATCGATGATCCAGGCGTCGAGCTCGGACGGGGTGGTGTCCATGCTCAGAAGGAAGCCAGGCGGCGATGCTCTTCGCAGCAGTAGTGCGCGCCGGAGGCATGCACCACCGCCTCGGAGGACGGGAAATGGATGCCGCAATGGGCGCACTGCACCATGGTCTCGACATTGCTGTCGCCACGGCGGCGGAAACGCGAAGGTTTGGGGCGCGGCATGCCAGGCTCGGGCTCGCCTGCGTTGGCATTGCGCTCGGCGGCAGGGTCGCTGCCGGCCAGCATGGATTTCTTGGCGCGCTGGAGCCACACCACCACGGCCAGCAGCACGACCAGCCAGATCAGATATTTCATGTCAGAACCCGATGCAGCACGACTTCAAGCACGAACCGGCTGCCCACATAAGCCAATAAAAGAATGGCGAAACCGGCCAGCGTAAAGCTCAGCGCGGTCCGCCCCCGCCATCCCTGCCAGCGACGGCCGGCCAGGAGCAGGCCGAACAGCAGCCAGGACAGCATGGTGAAGATCGTCTTGTGGTCCCACTTCAACGGTGTCCCGAACAACTGCTCGGAAAAGACGACACCCGACAATACCGTCAGCGTCAGCAAGCTGAAGCCGAAGGCGATCAGGCGAAACAGCAGCTTTTCCATGGTCAAGAGCGCCGGCAGGCGATCCAGCGCCAGTCCGAACCAGCTGGACTGCGCCGCCGGACCGGGGCGGGTATGCAGGCGCGACTCCTGCAGCACCATCAGCACCGCATGGAAGGCGGCGATGGTGAGCGTGCTGTAGGCCAGGATGGAGACGGCGATATGCGCCAGGAACCAGTCGGACTTGCCGGCCAGCGCCACCATGTTGCCGGGGAAGATGCTGGGCAGCACCACCGCCACGGCGGCCACCGGCAGCACCAGCACGCGCATGCTGTCTAGCGAGAAATTGCGATTTTCCAGCCAGTAGGCCGCCACCGAAATCCACAGCGTGGACGACAGCATGACCGCAAAGCCCACCCGCAGCGCTTCCGGCGCGAACATGTCCGACAGCAGCGCCCCGCCATGCAGCACCCAGCCGACCACGATGCCCGCCGAAATCGGCACGCGCCGCTGCGAAGGCATGAAGGCGCAGCCCAGATAGAGCAGCGCAGCCAGGATGAAAAAATAAGTTTGCATCACCCGAGTTTACACTATCTCGGTGCCCCGTCCGCTTGCGCCGGGTCAGCCCGCAGGCGAATCGTCCCCGTCAAAAGCGACACGGCAGGGCGTGCCTGCCGTGTCGGTAGCGGCATTGCCGCAGGACGAAACCGCCTCAGTCGACGGCGGCCGACTTCATCTCCGCGTTGTGATGGCGCTGCTGCTCCTCCATCACCAGCTGACCCAGTTCGCGCTTCAAGGCATTGAACTCGGGATCGGCCGGATCGCGCAGGCGCGGCAGGTTCACCAGCATGTCGCGCTTGACCGTGCCGGGCCGGTAGGTCATGACCACGATGCGGTCGGCCAGGTAGATGGCTTCCTCGATGCTGTGGGTGACGAAGACGATGGTCTTCCTGAACTCGTCCCAGATGCGCAGCAACTCGTCCTGCAGGTTGCGGCGGGTCAGGGCATCGAGGGCGCCAAAGGGCTCGTCCATGAGCATGATGGGCGAATCCAGTGCCAGCACCCGGGCAATGGCCACGCGCTGGCGCATGCCGCCCGAGAGGTCCTTGGGGAAACGGGTGCTGAAGTCGATCAGGCCCAGCTTGTCCAGCAGTTGCGTGACGCGCTGGTGGATTTCGGCCTTGGGCCGGCCCTTGATCTCCAGCCCGAAGGCCACGTTCTGCTCCACCGTCATCCAGGGGAAGAGCGCATATTCCTGAAACACCATGCCACGGTCCGGCCCCGGCTCGCTGACCACCTTGTCGTCGGTGAGGATCTGGCCCGACGACGGCAGGGCGAAGCCGGCGATGGCGTTCAACAGCGTCGACTTGCCGCAACCGGAGGGGCCGAGCAGGCAGACGAACTGGCCATCGGGGATGTCCAGGTTGATGTCCTTGAGGGCCACGACCTCGCGGTCATCGGTCTTGAAGACCTTCTGCACGCCCTGTATACGAATACGGGGCAAGGCATTGGCCTGATTGATTGCCTGGTTCATCTCAGTTCTCCAGTCCGCGATGCCAGCGCAGCATGTAATTGTTGAGGCGGCTCATGCCCAGGTCGATCGCCAGGCCCAAGAGGCCGATGGTGATCATGCCGGCGATGATCTTGTCCGACCAGAAATACTCGCGCGCCTCCATGATGCGGAAACCCAGGCCATTGCTCACCGCAATCATCTCGGCCACGATCACCACGATGAAGGCGGTCCCGATGCCGATGCGCACCCCCGAGAGGATGTAGGGCACCGCCGCCGGCAGCATCACCCGCAGAAACAGCGTGGACTGGCTCGCCCCCAGGTTGCGGGCGGCGCGCAGGTAGATGCTGTCGACCTGGCGCACCCCGGCGATGGTGTTCATCAGCACCGGGAAGAAGGCCCCCAGCGCGATCAGGAACAGCGCCGGTGGATTGCCCAGCCCGAACCAGAGGATGGCCAGCGGAATGTAGGCAATCGGCGGAATCGGACGGATCACCTGGACGGTCAGATTCATCAGCCCGTAAATGCGCTGACTGGAACCCATCAGCAAGCCCAGCGGCAGGGCCAGCCCGGCACCGATCAGGAAACCGGCCACCACCCGGTACAGGCTGCCGATGGCATCCATGATCAGTTCGCCCGAGAAGGCCCAGGCCAGCCAGCTGCCCTCCTGCGGATCATAGGGTTTCAGGGGGGTGGCGTATTCCACCCATTTCTTGAGCACCGCCCAGGGCGAAGGCAGGATCTGCGGATTGATCCAGCCTGCCCGTGACGCCCCCTCCCACAAGGCGATCACGAGGATCGGCACCAGCAGCCCCTGCAGGAAGCTGCCCTTGTTTTGCTTTGCCATGCGAGATTCCCCCGGCTTACTTCAGGTTCATGCTCTTCTTGGCCTGCTCCAGCAGATCGGTCCTGACCCAATCCTTGGCCACGGGCGGCTTGGCCATCTTGCCGGTGCCATACTTGGCCATGGTGTCGGTCGTCACCTGGATGTGCTCGGGGGTGATGTCGTAGGCGTAGGGGGAATTGCCGATGGCGTCATAGAAGTCTTCCTTGGTGATCTGGTTCTTGAAGATCACTTCCCGCACGTACTTCTCGGCCACTTCCGGCTTGTCGATGAAGGTCTTGGTCGCCTCCAGGAAGCAGCGCATGAACTTCTCGGCCAGTGGACGCTTCTCGGTATAGAACTTTTCCGTCATCACCATGGTGCGGTAGGGCTCGCCGATGGGGGTGTCGTAGGGCTTCATCACTTCCACCCCGAAGCCCTTGTTGATGGCCTGCGAGGATTGCGGCTCGCTCTGCATCATGGCGTCGATGTTCTTGCCCAGCAGGGCCTGGTTCAGGTCGGCAAAGGCCAGGTAGACGATGGTCACATCCTTGGGCGACAGGCCGTTCTGGCCCAGTTCGGCGTCCAGCAGCACTTCATGGATGCCGCCACGGGTCACGCCGACCTTCTTGCCCTTGAGGTCCTTGACCGACTTGATGCCCGAATCCTTGCCCGCCACCAGGCGCGCGCCGCCCTTGGCGAAACCGGCCACCACATAGATCGGCGCACCGTTGGCGCGTCCCGAGATGGCAGCTTCCGACGCGGTCGTGCCCACATCCAGCTCCCCGGCCAGAATGCCCTGCATCACGTCCGGCCCCTTGGCGAAGACCTTCTCGTCGACCTTGATGCCGCATTTGGGAGCGATCTCCTTGATATAGGACACCGCGCCATAGTGGGCGAACTTCAGGTTGCCCAGACGAATCACGTCATCGGCGGCATGGCTGGCGGCCGAGAAGCCGGCACTTGCCAGCAGGGCCAGGGCGATCCATTGCTTTTGCTTTTGCATTTCCACTCTCCTCTTGTGTGTATCGTTGTTGATACGGCGCGCCGGCGCCAGCAGTGCGGGGCCGGCAGTCTCTCTGGCGTTGGCCCCTGCTGCGTGGCAGGGGACCTTGGTTGTTCTGTGCGCTTGGAAATTCAGCGCCCATGTATACACAAAGAGCGCGGGCTGTACAAGCTGTTAATTTTACGTATCCCCCCCATCTGGGCCGCACGCGCCGGCGGGGGCGCAGCAGGTCTGATCGGTTAGAATGCAGGATTGCCCGCCGCCGCGCCTGCCCGTTTCGTCCCGGCCTGCGGCCATCCACCTATTTGCAGATATCACCATGCTAGACAACCTGACCCAACGCCTCGCCAAAGTCGTCAAAACCATGCGCGGCGAGGCGCGACTGACCGAATCCAATACCGCCGAGATGCTGCGCGAAGTGCGCCTGGCCCTGCTGGAGGCCGACGTGGCCCTCCCGGCCGTGCGCGAGTTCATCGCCAAGGTGAAGGAAAAAGCCATGGGCGAAGAGGTCATCGGCTCGCTCACCCCCGGCCAGGCGCTGGTGGGCGTGGTCCAGCGCGAACTGGCCAGCCTGATGGGGGCCGACCTCGGTGCCGAAGCCTCGCAACTGAACTTTGCCACCCAGCCGCCGGCCATCATCCTGATGGCCGGCCTGCAGGGTGCCGGTAAAACCACCACCGTCGGCAAGCTCGCCAAGTACCTGCGCGAGAACAAGAAGAAAAAGGTGCTGACCGTCTCCGCCGACGTCTACCGCCCGGCCGCCATCGGCCAGTTGCAGACCGTGACCGGGCAGGCCGGTGCCGACTTCTTCCCCAGCCAGCCGACCGACAAGCCGGTCGACATCGCCCTGGCCGCGCTGGACTACGCCAGGAAGCACCACCACGAAGTCCTGATCGTGGACACCGCCGGCCGTCTGGGCATCGACCAGGCCATGATGGATGAAATCCGCGCCGTGCACGCCGCCATCAAGCCCATCGAAACCCTGTTCGTGGTCGACGCCATGCTGGGCCAGGACGCCATCAACACCGCCAAGGCCTTCAACGATGCCCTGCCGCTGACCGGCGTGGTGCTCACCAAGCTGGACGGCGACTCGCGCGGCGGTGCTGCGCTGTCGGTGCGCCACATCACCGGCAAGCCCATCAAGTTCGCCGGTGTGGCCGAAAAGCTCGATGGCCTGGAAGCCTTCGACCCTTCGCGCATGGCCAACCGCATCCTCGGCATGGGCGACATCCTGGCCCTGGTGGAAGAAGCGCGCAAGGGTGTGGACATGGAAGCCGCGCAGGATCTGGCGCACAAGATCAAGGGCGGCGGCAAGTTCGACCTCAATGACTTCAAGGCGCAGCTGTCGCAGATGAAGAAGATGGGCGGCCTCACCAGCCTGCTGGACAAGCTGCCGGCCCAGATGCAGGCCGCTGCCGGCAACGCCAACATGGACCAGGCCGAAAAGCAGGTGCGCCGCATGGAAGGCATCATCAACGCCATGACCCCGCAGGAGCGCGCCAAGCCGGAACTGATCAAGGCCACCCGCAAGCGCCGCATCGCCGCCGGTGCCGGGGTGCAGGTGCAGGAAGTCAACCGCATGCTGTCCCAGTTCGAGCAGATGCAATCGATGATGAAGAAGCTCAAGGGCGGCGGCATGATGAAGATGATGCGCGGCATGAAGGGCATGCTGCCCGGCGGCATGCGCTGACGGCATCGGTCGCAAAGCCTTGCTGGGAAAGGCTTTGCGCATCTGCTGCAAGATTTCCGGCGGCACCTCTGCCGCCGCAGTCCCGCCCCCCCTTCGCTATTACCCCCCCGTTTTCCTGGCCTGACCCGGCGCTCGCGGATGCGATTTTCTGCCCGCTTGCGACTCATGAAAACATGCCCTTCTTTCATCGCTTTTGCATCGCCTTCGCAGTCCCGAAAGCGGTCCTTTCCCGGACGCCGGTGATCCGCCGCGATCCCTTTACCGGCGCGGCTTGACGGCGGATGGGGGTGGCTCGTTGTTTCCTGGCGCATTCGCAGGAAAATCCACTAAAAAATACTTGCGTGGCCGTGCAAACAGCACCACTATTAGCGGTGCGTAAATGACGCATTCATCTCATTCTTGTGAGGAGTCTTTCCGATGGCCACAGCAAAAAAAGCAGCAGCCGCAGTAAAGAAGCCAGCAGCAAAACCGGCCGCCAAAGCAGCCGCCAAGCCTGCTGCCAAGGCAGCCCCCAAGGCCGCAGCGAAACCGGCCGCCAAGGCAGCGCCGAAAGCCGCACCGAAGGCAGCCCCCAAGGCAGCCGCTCCCAAGAAAGCCGCAGCAAAGCCCGCCGCAAAACGTACTCCCAATGCCGCCTTCATGAAGCCGCTGACCCCATCGGCAGCCCTGGGCGAAGTGGTCGGCGCCAAGCCGCTGCCGCGCACCGAGGTGACCAAGAAGGTGTGGGAATACATCAAGAAGCACAAGCTGCAAAACGCCGAAAACAAGCGCAACATCGATGCCGATGACAAGCTCAAGGCAATCTTCGGCGGCAAGAAGCAAGTCACGATGTTCGAAATGACCAAGCTGATCTCGGCTCACCTGAGCTGATCGACGCCCGCGGTTTGCAAGCGACTTGCAAACAAAAACGCCCGCAGAAGCCATGCGGGCGTTTTTGTTTCCGGATGTTTCAGGCGCAGTCGGGTTTTCCTCTTGTCTGACGGTCCTTGCGGCGCTTCTCTGATGGCGGCCCGGCCTGCAAGCGCCTATCATGGCGGTTCTGCGTGATGGGGCAGAGGCCGCAAAGCCTGGTAACAAACTTTCCCGATCATATGGCTTCCCGCAGAACTGAATAAAAGAACCGAAAACCGTCAACCGGGTCTACCCCTGTGCCATCCACTGATGAGCCTGGACGCTCATGACCAAGAGAAAGGAAATGACCATGCCAAACCAAACCGCGCCCAACGCATCCTTGCGCCACCAACTGCTGCGCTCGGCCAGCGCCCTCGTGATCGGCCTGGCGGCGCTGGGCGGCGCCTCGCACGTATTTGCCGCCGGCAAGGCCGGCAATTCGGAATACCAGCAACAGATCGCCGCCTGCAAGAGCGGTGCTTCCACCGAGGACCGCGCCACCTGCCTGCGTGAAGCCGGCGCCGCCCAGCAAGCCGCCGCACGCGGCACGCTGACCGACCCGAGCCCGGCGCAACTGAAGGAAAACGCCCTGCGTCGCTGCGAAGGCCTGCCGCAGTCGGATCGCATCGATTGCGAAAAACGCGTCAATGGCCAGGGCAGCAGCGAAGGTAGCGTCGCCTCGGGCGGTATCCTGCGCGAGACCGTGACCATCGTACCGGCCAGGTAAGCCGATCCCTCCCCAAAAACAAAGGCGGACGCCCATGGCGCCCGCCTTTGTCATTGCTACCTCTGGAAAGATCAGGCGGCCAGCTTACCCCGAATGAAGGCCAGCGCCTCGGCCAGCGGCACTTGGGTCGCTTCGGTATCACGACGCCCCTGGTATTCGATGTTGCCATCCTTGAGGCCACGGTCGCCCACCACGATGCGATGCGGCACGCCGATCAGCTCCCAGTCTGCAAACATGGCGCCCGGACGTTCGCCTCGGTCGTCCAGCACCACGTCCACACCGGCTTCGCTCAACTGCGCATAGAGCTTGTCGATCTCGGTCTTGACAGCTTCGCTGCGGTCATAGCCCATGGGGCAGAGCACCACTTCGAAGGGCGCAATCGAGGTCGGCCAGATGATGCCGCGATCATCGAAGTTTTGCTCGATGGCCGCGCCCAGGATACGGGTGACGCCAATGCCGTAGCAGCCCATCACCAGCGGTTGCGGCTTGCCGGATTCATCCAGGTAGGTCGCCTTCATCGCTTCCGAATACGTGGTGCCCAGCTGGAACACGTGACCCACTTCGATGCCGCGCTGGATCGCCAGCACACCACGGCCGTCCGGCGAGGCATCGCCTTCGACGACGTTGCGGATGTCGGCCACCAGCGGCTCGGGCAGGTCGCGGCCCCAGTTGGCGCCGGTATAGTGGAAATCGGCTTCGTTGGCACCGCAGACGAAATCGGCCATGTTGGCGACCGTGCGGTCAGCGACGACCTTGACCGGCTTCTTGGTGCCGATCGGGCCCAGGTAGCCCGGCGGCGTGCCGAACCACTCGACGATTTCGGCTTCGTTGGCGAAGCGGTAGGTGGACAGGCCCGGGATCTTGCTGGCCTTCACTTCGTTGAGCTCATGGTCGCCGCGCAGCAGCAGCAGCCAGATTTCCTTCTTGGCCGGATCTTCGTTGTCCACTGCCAGCACGATGGATTTGACGGTACGTGCCAGCGGCAGGCCCAGCAGTTCAGCCACGGCCTCGCACTTGGACTTGCCGGGCGTGGCGGTCTTTTCCAGCGCCTGGGTGGCGGCAGCGCGGCTGCTGTCCACGGGCAGCGCTTCGGCCGCTTCCATGTTGGCGGCGTAATCGGAGGTGGGGCAATACACCAGCGCGTCTTCACCAGTGGCGGCGATGACGTGGAATTCGTGCGAACCGGAACCGCCGATGGCACCGTTGTCGGCTGCCACGGCGCGGAACTCCAGGCCGAAGCGGGTGAAGATGCGCACGTAGGCGTCATACATGGCCTGGTAGGACTTCTTCAAGCCATCGACATCGCGGTCGAAGGAGTAGGCATCCTTCATCGTGAATTCGCGGCCGCGCATGAGGCCGAAACGCGGACGGCGCTCGTCGCGGAACTTGGTCTGGATGTGATAGAAGTTGACCGGCAATTGCTTGTAGCTGCGCAGCTCGGTGCGGGCCACATCGGTGACCACTTCTTCCGAGGTCGGCTGGATGGCGAAGTCGCGGCCATGGCGATCCTTCACGCGCATGAGCTCGGCGCCCATCTTGTTCCAGCGGCCGGTTTCCTGCCACAGCTCGGCTGGCTGCACCACCGGCATCAGGAGCTCGACGGCACCGGCGCGGTTCATTTCCTCGCGCACGATGGCCTCGACCTTGCGGATCACGCGCAGCCCCATCGGCATGTAGGTGTAGATGCCGGCGCCCAGACGCTTGATCATGCCGGCGCGCATCATCAGCTTGTGGCTCACGATTTCAGCGTCGGAAGGGGCTTCTTTCAGGGTGGAAATAAAAAAACGTGAGGCGCGCATGACGGTCGGTTCTTTTTAAAAAGAGGAGGGTTATAATCATTCCAATTTTAAAGGATTAGCTGGCTGATGCGCCCTTTCTTTGCAGATTTGCTCCCAGTTTCAATGACATCCGTGCATCGATGTGATTGCTCCTGACCCGCCTGGCGTACCGGTTTTCCGTGTATGCCCGCAGTCGCACGAGCCTGCCTGAAAGGGACTTCCAGCCGCAGAAAGTTTGAGGATCACCATGCTGGATCGAGAAGGCTTCCGCCCGAACGTCGGCATCATCCTGCTCAACGCCAATAACGAGGTGTGGTGGGGCAAGCGCGTACGCGAGCACTCCTGGCAATTCCCGCAAGGCGGCATCAAGCACGGCGAGACCCCCGAACAGGCGATGTTCCGGGAACTGGAAGAAGAGATCGGCCTGCGTGCCGAGCACGTCAAGATCATCGGCCGCACCCGTGACTGGCTGCGCTACGAAGTCCCCGACCATTTCATCAAGCGCGAAGTGCGCGGCCATTACCGCGGCCAGAAACAGATCTGGTTCCTGCTGCGCATGGTCGGGCGCGATTGCGATGTCAACCTGCGCGGCACCTCGCATCCGGAGTTCGATGCCTGGCGCTGGCATGACTACTGGGTGCCGCTGGACGTGGTCATCGAATTCAAACGCGAGGTCTACCAGCAGGCACTGCAGGAATTGTCGCGCTTCCTGAACCGGCCAGCGCACGGCCAGCGCCGCGCCGAGCAAGCCGGACGCCTTGCGCATCCCCACAAAAATCCGGGCCAGGCCGCCACAGGCCAGTCCTGCAACGGCGCGAGCACGCCCGAAACCAAGTGAGTTCCATGCCCTCTTCCCAGCACGCTGACACCCAACGTTCCCCGTTCACCCTGCGCAGCCTGCGCCGCGCCGTCCTCGCCTGCTCGCTGCTGGCGGTCTGCGCCAGCACGCTGGCGCAGAGCTTCGATGAAGAATTCGACGACGAGGAGAAGCCCTGGCAGGAAATCGCCGTGCATCTGCCTCCCACACCGCAGGAGAAGAACCTGGCCGAGTTCTACCTCAGCCCGCAAGCCACCATGAAGGCCTATGTCGACCTGAACTCGGTCTCCATCGGTACCGACAAGGTGGTGCGCTATACGGTCGTGACCAAGACCGAAGGCGGTGCGGTGAACGTGATCTACGAAGGCATGCGCTGCGAGACCTGGGAAAAGAAGACCTACGCCTTCGGCCACCCGGATGGCACATGGTCACGCTCGCGCCGCGACAAATGGCAGCCGATTCGCGATATTGGCGTCAATCGCATCGACGGTGCGCTGTTCAGGGATTATTTCTGCGAAGGCAAGATGATCGCCGACAATGAGAACCTCAGCAGCATCCTCAGCCGCCTGAAGTCCCAGACCCGCCTCGATCCGGTGCGTCGCTGATTGCCTCAAGGAGCCCGGACCGGGCAACAAAAAACGCGGCCTCGGCCGCGTTTTTCTTTACATCATTTACATCATTTATATCGTATAAATGATTTATACGATAGGCGATGAATCATCCATCCGACGCAGGTCGGCGCGGCGCCGTCACAGCAACACCAGGTTGTCCCGATGCACCAGTTCCGGTTCCTCGACGAAGCCCAGGATGGCCTGGATCTCGGCAGATGGATGGCGGATGATGCGGCGCGCATCCGAGCTGTTGTAGTTGCTCATGCCACGGGCGATGGCGCGACCGCTCTCGTCCACGCAGGTGATCACATCGCCCCGGCCAAACTCGCCCGACACTTCCACCACACCGATGGGCAGCAGGGACTTGCCCTCCAGGCTCAGCTTCTGCACCGCACCGGCATCGAGCACCACACGACCGGCGGTCTTGAGGTGGTCAGCCATCCATTGCTTGCGCGCGGTCAGTTGCGCGGTCTCGGCATTGAGCTGGGTGCCGATGGCTTCACCGGCCGCCAGGCGCGTCAAGACCTGCTCTTCACGGCCCCAGGCGATCACGGTATGGGCGCCGGAGGTGGCGGCGCGCTTGGCCGCCAGAATCTTGGTCAGCATGCCGCCACGGCCGATGCCGGTACCGGTACCGCCTGCGATCAGCTCCAGCGACGGATCGCCGGCACGCGCTTCGGAAATGAGGGTAGCCGTCGGATCCTTGCGCGGATCGGCCGTGAACAGGCCCGGCTGGTCGGTGAGGATGATGAGCGCTTCGGCTTCGATCAGGTTGGCCACCAGCGCACCCAGGGTGTCGTTGTCGCCGAACTTGATTTCATCGGTGACCACCGTGTCATTCTCGTTGATGACCGGCACCACCCCCAGTTGCAACAGGGCGAACAGGGTGGAGCGGGCATTGAGGTAGCGTTCGCGGTCGGCCAGGTCGGCGTGGGTCAGCAGCACCTGAGCAGTGTGCAGGTCATGCTTGCGGAAACTCGTTTCGTAGATCTGCGCCAGGCCCATCTGCCCGACGGCGGCGCAAGCCTGCAGGTGATGGATGCCGGTCGGGCGCTTGTCGAAGCCCAGACGCTGCATACCTTCGGCGACCGCGCCGGAGCTGACCAGCACCACTTCCTTGCCGAGCGCGCGCAGTTGCGCGATCTGTTCGGCCCAGCGGGCGATGGCGTTGGCGTCCAGGCCCTTGCCATCATTGGTGACCAGGGAAGAGCCCACCTTGATGATGAGTCGCTTGGCGCGTTGAATGACCGATTGCATAGTGTTCCGGGTTCTGATTCTTCTGGGAGCGGGAGGAAATTCCGACAGGCAGAGATGATAGCCCGAACCGCCCCCGCGCGCAGCCCCGGCAGGGGCTACGCAAGAGAGGAATCAGTCCAGGACCTTGAAACGCGGATCGTCCGGATCGATGCTGGAGATGGCGCGGGCTTCCTCGGTCATCTGGGTTTCTTCCGAACGGTGCTCTTCGGCACGCTTGGTTTCCAGGTACTTGTAGATCTCGTTGATGAGTTCTTCGCAGCCATCGCGGTTCAGGGCCGAGATCTCGAAGACCGGGCCCTTCCAGCCGAAGCGCTTGACGAAATCCTTCACCCGCTTGGCGCGCTCGGCCTCGGGGACGACGTCCAGCTTGTTCAGGACCAGCCAGCGCGGCTTGTCGAACAGGGACTGGTCATATTTCTTCAGTTCCTGGACGATGGCCTTGGCTTCCTTGACCGGATCGACTTCATCATTGAAGGGCGCCAGGTCGACGATGTGCAGCAGCAGACCGGTACGCTGCAGGTGGCGCAGGAACTGCACGCCCAGACCGGCACCATCGGCAGCCCCCTCGATCAGGCCGGGAATGTCGGCGATCACGAAGCTCTTCTCGTGGCTCACGCGCACCACACCCAGATTGGGGTGCAGTGTCGTGAAGGGATAGTCGGCGATCTTGGGACGCGCGTTGGAGACGGCCGTGATGAAAGTCGACTTGCCCGCATTGGGCATGCCCAACAGACCCACATCGGCCAGCACCTTCAGTTCCAGGCGCAGTTCGCGGCGCTCGCCTTCCTTGCCTTCGGTCTTCTGACGCGGGGCGCGGTTGGTCGAGGTCTTGAAGTGGATGTTGCCCCAGCCGCCCTCACCGCCCTTGGCCAGCATCACGGTCTGGCCGTGGAAGGTCAGGTCGGCGATGTGCTCGCCGGTGTTGATGTCGACGATGAGCGTACCCACCGGCATGCGCAGGTAGACGTCATCGGCACCCTTGCCGTAGCAGTCCGAGCCACGACCGTTCTCGCCGCGACCGGCACGGTGCAGCTTGGCGTAGCGGTAGTCGATCAGGGTGTTGACGTTGCGGTCGGCCACGGCCCAGATGGTGCCGCCCTTGCCGCCGTCGCCGCCGTCGGGACCGCCGAAGGGGCGGAATTTCTCGCGGCAGAAGCTGGCGACGCCGTTGCCGCCATCGCCTGCCACGACTTCAATACGTGCTTCGTCGATGAATTTCATGATTTGGACGCCTCATGGGACATGGGAGCCGCTAACAAAACGTCGATACCTGCCCGGTCAGGGTCAGGCCCCACCCCTGCACTTGCCATGCAAGCCGAGGCTCGGCGCTTTGTTGACGGCTCTTCAAAAATCAAAAAGGCTCCACCACCGGCAGAGCCTTTTTTATGCCTGGTTCCGGGCGAACCCGGATGACAGGAACGCTTACGCCGGAACGACGGTAGCGTATTGACGCTGTTGCAGGCCCTTGACAACGAACTTGACCTTGCCGTCCTTCAGGGCGAACAGGGTGTGGTCCTTGCCGACGCCGACGTTTTCGCCAGCGTGGACGCGGGTGCCGCGTTGACGGACGATGATGCCGCCAGCGTTGATCACTTGGCCGCCATAAACCTTGACGCCCAGGCGTTTCGATTCTGAGTCACGGCCGTTGCGCGTAGTGCCGCCGCCTTTTTTGTGTGCCATTTAAAACTCCTTGATGACTTTGGATGAGCAGTTCGTTCGGGTCAACGCTCAAGCGTTGATCGAGACGATTTGCAGTTCGGTGTAGTTCTGACGATGGCCTTGACGCTTTTGGTAGTGCTTGCGACGACGCATCTTGAAGATGCGGACCTTGTCATGGCGACCTTGTGCTACCACAGTAGCCAGCACCGTAGCACCTGCGACCAGCGGCGCACCGAACTTCACGGTTTCGCCTGCGCCCACTGCGAGCACTTGATCCAAAGTGATTTCGGAGCCAATGTCAGCCGGTATCTGTTCTACTTTGAGTTTTTCGCCAGCAGCAACTTTGTATTGTTTGCCGCCGGTTTTTATGACCGCGTACATGTGAAACCTCACGAATGAATGAATAAGAACGATTTTTCCCTTGCCGCGCCCGTCAAAAACCCATGGCGAAACAGGAAAACCGCAAATTATACAGGCACTTAGCTGCACGGTCAAAAGACTTGACACTTTGCCGGGCCTCTGTACAACAGAGTTTCCGGGCGGACAAGGAACAGGGGCGCCCCTGTCAGCCACCCCGCTCGGGACGCATGTTTTCATTTCGACAAGGCAAAAGCGGCATCATCTGGTCTGAGGCACTTTGGCGTGGCACTGCCTTGTCGTCGTATAATCCGGGCAATAACCATTTCCCACAGGTTCCGCCTTGTCTGCCGCCGTACAAACCGCTTCGCAACAAACCATCCTGCATCCGATCGTCGCCGACATGGAGGCGGTCAACGCAGTCATCCGTCGGCAGCTGTATTCGGAAGTGCCGCTGGTCAACCAGGTCGCCGAATACATCATCAGTGCGGGCGGCAAGCGCCTGCGCCCGGTGCTGGTCGTGCTCATTGCCAATGCCTTCGGCTACAAGGGCGAGCATCATCATGCGCTGGCGGCGGTAATCGAATTCATTCATACCGCCACCCTGCTGCATGACGATGTGGTCGACGAATCGTCGTTGCGTCGTGGCAAGCAGACCGCCAATGCGATGTTTGGCAATGCGGCCTCGGTGCTGGTGGGTGACTTCCTGTATTCGCGCGCCTTCCAGATGATGGTGGCGGTAGGCAATCCGCGCGTGATGGAAATCGTGGCCGATGCCACCAACGTCATCGCCGAGGGCGAGGTGTTGCAGCTGCTCAACATGCACAATCCGGATGTGGACGAGGCTGGCTACCTGCAGGTGATCCGTTCCAAGACCGCCAAGCTGTTCGAGGCGGCCAGCCAGATTGGTGCGCTCATTGCCGGCGCCGACGAGGCGGGCATTGAAGCCGCTGGCGAATATGGCCGCTCCATCGGCACCGCCTTCCAGCTGATCGACGACGTGCTGGATTATTCCGGCAACAGCGCCGAGATCGGCAAGAACGTCGGTGACGACCTGCGCGAAGGCAAGCCCACGCTGCCGCTGATCTGGCTGATGCAGCATGGCACGCCGCAGCAACGCGAGCTGGTGCGCACCTGCATCGAGAATGGTGACGAGCAGCATTTCGACGAAGTGCTGTCGGCCATCACCCATTCCGGCGCCCTGGCCTATACGCGCGAACAGGCGGAAATCGCTGCGCGACGGGCTGCGGACGCAATTATTTCACTTCCGGATAGCCAATTCAAAAAATCCCTGTTAGAATTATCGGCTTTCGCAGTAGATCGAAATCACTGACTTAGATCTCACTCGACGGGGTGTAGCTTAGCCTGGTAGAGCGCTACGTTCGGGACGTAGAGGCCGGAGGTTCGAATCCTCTCACCCCGACCAGAATTACCTTGAAATTCAAGGACTTAAAGCCCAGCAAACGCTGGGCTTTTTGCTTTCTAGTCGGCATCTGCTCCACTAGCAGACCTGCGTGCCCATATGACGAATGGATAAAACCATTTTCTTCACAGGTTTCCCAACTTTGGGGACCCCATCATGGCTAATATCAGCAACCGCAGCAACTATCTCGTCACCGTCAAGAATCGCACAGACCTCCAACAGAGCTTCCCCTTCAACCAGCTAGCTCAAGCGAAGTCGTATTGCGCAGAGCTGAAAAAGCAACGGCCCACGCCCCGTCCGACTCAACTAGAAGGCGCCCTCACCGTCCGCATCCGCGAAAAGGGGCACCGCCCCCACTGATTTTTAAAGCTGCTTCGCCCCAAGAGGCCGAGGACTGCATCTCCCGTATTGAATCCGAGCGTCGGCAAGGGCTGCTCATCGACTACACCAAGGCGCACCAGGTCATTTTCGCTCAACTTATCCGCCGTTACATGGAAGAAGAAGGGCCCAAGCACAAGGGCAAGTCAGCTCGAGCGGCAGAGGACACCGAGCGTCGGCACAGCCGTTAGTTGACAAAAATAATGAAAAAATATATTTTGTCAACCACAAGGAGCCACTCATGATTAGCAATCGAATCCAACGCGCCAGACTACTGCGCAAGCTGAGTCTAGAGGCCTTGGCGCAGCTCATGGGGGATATCTCAAAGCAGGCTTTGAGCAAGTTCGAGAAGGGTGACGTTTTACCCAACTCAACCCGTATTCTCCAGCTCGCCAAAGCACTGAATGTGAAACCCGAATACTTCTTCCGGGCTGACACGACTGAACTCGCGCCGGTCGAATTCCGCAAACTATCCAAAATGCCAAAACGTGACCAGCAAGTGGTCATTGAACAAGCACGCGACCACCTGGAACGCTACATCGCGTTGGAGCAAATTTTCGCTTCTGTACAGAAAAACTCGAAGCCGAGCCATGCCGGCTCAATTCGAGTCAATAGTCGAGACGAAGCAGAAACTGCTGCTTCACAATTGCGCGAAGAGTGGTGTCTTGGAAATGATGCCATTGCGAACTTGACCGAATTGCTTGAGGAGCACGGTATCAAGGTAGCGTTGCTTGAGGGAGTTGATGATTTTGACGGAGCCTGCGTCGCCACTAAAGACCAACAACATGTCTTGGTCGCTTTAAATAGGAGGCGAGCAGGAGAGCGCCAGCGCTTCACCGCAGCGCACGAGTTAGGTCACTGGATAATGGCATTACCTGAGGACATGCCCGAAAAAGAGCAAGAGCTTTGCTGCCACCGATTTGCTGGCGCCCTTCTGTATCCAAAGGAGCGCGTCGAAGCTGATTTTGGCGGACGTCGTCGAAGCGTGCTGTTGCAGGAGTTGATGTTGGCAAAGCGTGGATATGGAGTATCGATGCAGGTCGCCCTACGACGATTGAAGGACCTGCACATTATTGATGACGGAAGCTACAAGGCGCTGAACATTGATATTGCAAGAAGAGGATGGAAAACTGCAGAGCCTGAAGCTATGCCTTGCGAAAACCCTCTGAGGTTCTCCTCTCTGGTTTACCGAGGTCTTGCCGAAGGTCTGATTACTCTTTCTCGTGCAGCCGAATTTCTGCAACGTCCAATATCTGCTGTTGAGAACGCTAATCCATTGGCCATGGAGGGCTGATGGCAAAGGTTTATATTTCAGATACAAACATCTGGATAGATTTTCACCACGCCTCTCTCCTTAATGAACTCTTCAAACTCCCGTTCTCATTATGCTGTACGGAGTTTGTGACCTTTGAACTGGACGAACCGAACCTAATACCATTAATTCAGCTAGGACTGATAATTGAGCCTCTCAGCGGAGAAGAGATTCAACAGTTAGAACAGCTCACGCAGCAGCACAACAATCCATCTCTTGCGGACATGTCTTGTTATTACCTTGCGAAAGAAAGGCAAATGCCATTGCTGACAGGTGATGGGAAATTGCGGACACTGGCAAAAAACGAGTCTGTCCAAGTTCATGGTGCACTTTGGCTGTTGGACCAGTTAGTTGCGCACAAGGTAGTGCCCCAAAATCGAGCGGCAGCAGCTCTGCAGACGATGTTGAACAACAATGCTCGACTTCCGGCAGCAGAATGCAGGATTAGGTTCGAGCATTGGAATTGAAGTCCTCCCTTGCCTTCAGGTCGGGGAGTAGGTCAGCGGCGCATTAGCCCCCGCAAAAATCTGGATCAAATTTTAGGCGGCAGCTACCGTTGTTTCCGATCTTCTGGTGCAAACAATGATCTGAATTCACCTTCGATAAACTGGTGGGGCTTCCAGCCCTTTATGAGTTTATCGAGCAAGAATGAATCCACGGCACTGACAGCTACGCCTGCGGTTGTGCCAATCACACCACCAACGTTCGCGTCGATTAACATTCCAGCCAACGTAAATAAACCCCAGCGGACAGACTTGGATGGAAGCTTCTCGACCCATGAATCTTTTACAACTTCACGGTAATACGCACTCACGAGGTTGCCATCAGCAGGTTGTTGATGCAACCAGTGCCGGAATTTATCGGCTGCATCCAGTAGCTTGACCACGGCGGCGAACGGGACAGCTCCAGAGTTAACTGCTTCTCTGATCGAGTGCCCATTGGCGAGTGTGAGTTCGGTGAAGGACGCAATCTGATGCTCACTGTTGGCGCGTCTGTTGACAATCGCTTCGACGGCTTTTGCCTGGACCACACGTTCCACGGCTTGAACGGCGATCTCCGAATTTAGCGTCCCAGCGAGGTATGTTGCCTCATAGGCACCTTGCAGCAGTGCCAGAATATACGACTCCGTCACAGATGAATGTGATGGGGGAACCGTCCGATGATATTCAGCATTGAGCCGCGTGAAGTCTATATTCGTATCAACAAACAATCCGCCGGCTTCTCGTTCGATGTTAAATCGTAGGTCGGGTGGTATTGGAAAGCCCGGGGCAATTGTCTGAATAAGTGATTTGACGGATGTTAGGGTCGCGGCATTGTCGGTGAGTGCTTGAAGCACAGAAAGCTGATCGAACCCTATGTAATCGATTGGCCGCAGGAGCTTGGTGAACCTGCTGGCCCCAATCTTCGCTTGGCTTGTTGCGCCAGCAGCTTCCTTGAACGTACTTGCACCGACCTTTTCAAGGGTGTGGTCTGGGGACGAGAAACGAACCAATCCCTGAAGGGAACGCCCGTCGCTTTGCGGCGTGGAAACGACGCCCAGTTGGTCGGATACGTAGTAGACCTCAATGCGCTTATTTTGCATCAAGGAAAGCAGTACATACGGAGGGATGCGTCCTAATACATCTTTCAGTGTTGCGGTATTTCCGACCAGAGCGACACGCCCGTAAAAGAGTAATGCTTCCGCGACTCCCCCGATGTCTACGAGCGGGCCGGGTGCGACAGCATTCTTAAACACAATTGAGTCAAACATTGCGCTCCTTGCTCCGTAGTTCACTGAATGGTTGAGCTTAGAGGCAAATGCTTCTCCGAGCAAACATGCGGTGGTGTAGGTGTCGCACGTCCCGCATAACTGCTACACTACATACATCCACCAGTAACACCCACTTGTCGCAAAGTGCCTACGGGACGGGGAATTCCGACTCTCGAATCCTCTCACCCCGACCAGAATTACCCAAGCAAAAACAGCGAGTTATTGAACTCGCTGTTTTTCTTTGTGCGTCCCGCCTGCATCTTCTGTGTCCAGCCCCATCAGGGGCCAGACCGATTTCTGCCTGTTTTTTCACATCCACCACCGACAATTTCCTGCCCCGCCCGAGGTACCAGCCTGAGCGCCCGGAACACGGCCCTTTCCTTCATATCGGCGCAGGACCAGGCTTGCCCGCCAGCCGGCGCCGCACACTGTCGCGGATCGGCACTTCGCAATACCGATAGGACACATACGCCAGGATCACTGCCAGCCCCATCGCCGCCAGAATATGGAGCAATGGTCCCTCGCCGTTCCTGGTGACTAGTTGCAGCAAAGGGATATGCCACAGGTAGATGCCATAGGAGAGGATGCCGGTGCGCACCATCAGCTTTGCCGACAGCAGTTGCTGCATCACGGCCCTGCGCTCGCAGTCGAGCGCCGCAATCAGCAAGGCGCCACCCGCACCGATCAGGGTAGGACCGAATACGCTGCTCAAGGGCGCCAGCCACACGATGCTGGCAGCAACCGCGACCACCCCAGCCAGCACCGCACCGATGCCCGGACGCCAGCCGCGACGCACGGCAACCGCCGCGGCACATCCATAGAGCAGGGAATCGAGTCGCTCCAGGCTGCCCGCATAGAGCATGAGCCTGACCTGCTCGCCGAAGAACACGAACAGCAAGGCGCGCCAGCACAGCACCGCCACGCAGAGTGCCAGCACCGCCTTGATGAAGCCGGGCGCCTGCAGGCGTCGGAGCAACAGCAGCATCAGCGGTGGCCAGACCAGATAGAAATGCTCCTCCACCGCCAGCGACCAGGTATGTCCGAATCCGGCCAGATGGTGGCCACTGAAGATGGCGGCGTAATTGGCCGTATAAGTCACGGCAAACAAGCCATTGAAAGCAGCGCGCCGCTGCCCCTCCGCCAGAAACGCCACGCCCGCGACCACCACCACGATCACCAGCGCCGGTGCCAGGCGCGCGAAGCGCCGCAGGTAGAACGGCACCAGCGCCAGTCGCCCTTCCCGGGCAAACTCATCCCATAACAAACCGGTAATCAGATAACCCGACAGCGCAAAGAAGATGCCAACGCCAACACCGCCCAGATTGAATTGCTTGAACAGATTGGTATGTTCCAGCAGCACCAGCAAGATGGCCACCGCCCTGACACCATCGAGCCACGGCCGATAGCCGGTGAAACGCGCGGCGCCTGCCCCACTCTCCGACATGACCGGGATACTCATGCCACACCTCCATGGTTGACCAGGGTCGCAGCACGGCGCTGCAAGCCCGTCGATGCGCAAGACTGCGCGACCACGGGGTGGCCTGCGCTACCGGACGCATCATGTGCGCATGGGCTGAAATGAATGTGCATGGCGTTTATGGCGCAATTCGTCCGCGCTCTTGAGCAGATCTGCCGATCTGACACAGGTGGAAGGAAATTCGGGATAGGGACCGATATCTCGACGACGCATTGCCACAGAAAAACATTGCCGCATGGCCTTCAGCCGGCACCCGAATACTTAACAAAAATGAATGAGTCGCGGCGCTATTCTATGTTGCGAAGCACGCCGACCACAAGCGACGCTGACAGGGTCGAGGCGATAGCCTCGCAATCCCGTCGACAGCGCCTGTTGCGATAATCCACTGAAAGTCGGCGCGGCAACTAGTTCCGCAGAAAATGCAGGAGCGAAGCGCCAGCAGGCTGGCCGGAGAGGGGAACAAGCCCAGGAAGATGTCCACGTCGAACATCAATGCGGTGCGTAGATGAAGATGGCCGATCCGGCCAGAGATGCGCTGGATGAAAGAGCAGCAGCCAGCTCAGCTGGCCGTCCGCTCTCCATCGAGCGCCGGGTCAAGATTGTCGATCACCGCCCTGGCCCAGCCCATGCCGCGCTCGATGGCCAGTCCGGCGCTCTCGAAACGACCCGGCAACTGGCGGCGCGGAAAGAGGGCCGGCGCCATTGCACTGCCGTGGGCAATGTGCACGTCACTCACCCCCCACAGACCTTGTGCGCCGCTACAGCGCAGCGAAATGTGGAAGCCCTTGTACTGCTCCTGATGGTGGACCGGAGCTTGCATATTTTTTTTCTTTCGCAAAACCGATCATGTGAGCGCAGGCCAGCGCCTTGGGCGTGCCGCAGGGCATCAGGCGACGCGACGCCACAGCATCACGCCGCTCCAAGCTCAGCGACGGCGGAAGCCCGGACGCGGGCCGCTGGGGCCGCGCTGTTCCAGGTGACGGAAGATGATGCGCCCCTTGTTCAGGTCATAGGGGGACAGTTCCAGCGTAACCTTGTCGCCCGCCAGGATCTTGATGAAATTCTTCTTCATGCGACCAGCCGTGTAGGCGATCAGCGAGTGGCCGTTGTCCAGCGCCACGCGGAAACGGGAGTCAGGGAGGACTTCGGAGACTTGTCCTTGCATTTCGATCAGTTCTTCTTTTGCCATTTTCTCTTTCTTGTGCGTGAGCGCGCGACCTCCAGCGAGGAAGGGCTCGGGGATTTGCATTCTCTGGCTTTGACGACTGGCCACGCCAAGTGGAGGCCGGGAGCGTTAAGGTCGGAGGACAGTTGACCGCGCACGCGGCGAAGCCGGCAGCGCTGGTGCTTTACTCGGGGAAGCGGATGAAGATGCGAATCACGCGGATTGCAGGGTGCTGGTACGACAAGGCGCGTGGGGATCAGGATTTCCGCTCGGTTCTTGAGCGATCCAGGCATTATACGCGATTTTTGCCCCTCTCGCCAATGCGCCTCACTGCCCGCCCTGCTGCGGCTTATCTACGCCATTGCACAATCGATATCGATTCATCGATGCCGCAGATAAACAAAAACTGCGCCGCACGCCTTCATCGAAAAAAGCGCCACCGCAAAGGTGGCGCAAAAAACTGCCAGAGATTCTGCAAAACCAGATAAATCATTTAGATCATTTCCGCATTTCACGCCGTGGAGCGGCAGTCATCAGCGTTCGATGGTGCGGCTCCAGCGGGTATTCCACACCGCGCGATTCTTGTTGATTTCATCCCAATCCACCGCCCGGGCCGCCTTGACGAAAGCGTTCATGCGGGTCTGCTCGGCGGCTGCCGCGCCACTGACCTGGACCTTGGTATTGGTCGGGTTGTAGTTGCCATTTTCCAGCGCCAGCGCCTGAGCCTGCGGCGAGAGCAGATAGGCCGCCAACTCCTGTGACAGTTGCGGCTCGCTGTTGTTGGCGATCACGCACTGCGCCACCATCAGCACGATGGCACCTTCCTTGGGCTGCACGTATTCCACGGGCACACCCTTGCTCTTGAGGAGCGTGGAGAGTGTGGGCGTATAGGGGAACAGCGCGGCTTCGCCGGTCTGTGCCATCTCGGAAATCTTGGCCGAATTGGCGATGTACTCCAGCACATTGGGACCGATGGTCTTGGGCCAGGCCTTGAAGCCCGGATCGACATTGGCATCGGTGCCGCCCTTGATCTGGTTGAAGGCGAGGAAGGCATGCAGCCCGAAGGTGGACGAGGGCAGCGACTGGAACACCACGCGCCCCTTCAACTTGGGATCGGCCAGATCCAGCCAAGAGGTCGGCGGCGCCCAGCCCTTCTCGGCATAGACCTTGGTGTTGTAGGCCAGGCCGGTGACGCTGATGGTCACACCGGTGGCCATGTCATCCTTGATGTGCGCCACCGGCAGCAGGTCGGCCAGGTTGGGATTGGGCTTCTGCTTCTCGCACAGCCCCATGCCGACGGCGCGGGCCATCACGCCATCGTCCAGAAACATCAGGTGCATCTGCGGCTTGTCCCTGGCGGCCTGGGCCTTGGCCAGTATGTCGGCCGAACCGCCCGGCACCACGGCGATCTTGACGTTGTATTTCTGCTCGAAGGGACCGAACACCGCCTGCGTAAAGGTCTTCTCCATGTTGCCGCCATTCATGCCGACATACAGCGTACGGGTCTGTGCCTGCACCTGTGATCCGGCGCTGGCGGTGGCCAGCAGGAGTCCGAGGGCAGCGGTGCGGGAGAGCGACATCATGAGATCTTCCTTTCAGGGTGGGAGGACAACAGGTCGACGACAGCGGCACGCGCCGGGAGGAAGCGGCCGATCGAGAAGGCATCCAGCGCAATGGTGCTGCGACCGTGCAGCACCAGTTCTGCCAGCGCTTCGCCGGCTGCCGGACCGATCTGGAAACCGGCACCGCAGAAGCCGAAGCCATGCAGCAGGCCCAGCTGCGTAGTGCTGGGGCCGATCACCGGATGCTGGTCCGGCAGGTAGCCTTCCACACCGCTCCAGGTCCGGATGATGTGTACATGGCGCAGTGCCGGCAGCAGGGCCGCCGCCTGCGGCAGCAGACCGAGGATGGAATCATGCGAGGCGCGGGCGCGCTGCTCATCGAGCACATAGCCACGTCCGCCGCCCAGCACCACGTTGCCGCGCGCCACCTGGCGGCAATAGATGGAGCCTCCCTCCACACCCAGGCTCCAGGGCAGGAAGTGCGCAATCGGTTCGGTGACCACCATGCTGGGGTGGCCGCTGGTCAGCGGCACGGTTTCGCCAAAGGCTTGCGCCACGCGGTTGGCCCAGGCCCCGGCACAGTTGATGAGGACTTCCGCGCGGACCTGCAGGGTACTTTCCCCATGTCGCGCTTCGGCCACGAAGTCGCGGCCATCATGGCCGACCTGCAGCACTTCGCAGCGCTCGACGATGGTCGCACCGGCTGCCTCGGCAGCGCGTGCGAAGGCCGGTGAGATCAGGCGCGGATTGGCCTGGCCATCTTCCGGACACAACGAGCCACCGACTGCCGCGCCGCCCAGCCAGGGACATTGTTGGCGCAGGCGCTCACCGCTGATGAGTTCGATGCCCAGGCCATAAGGACGGCTCAGTTCGGCATAGCGCGCCAGTGACTGCATGTCGGCCTCGCTGCGGGCCAGCTTGAAGTGACCGCTGCGTTCGTATTCGCCGGTGGTGCCGATCAGGTCCTGGAGCTGGCCCCAGATCTCATGCGCCCGCTGCGACAACGGCAGTTGCACTTCGGGCCGCCCCTGGCGCCGTACGCCGCCATAGTTGATACCGCTGGAGCGTGCACCACACAGGTCGCGCTCCAGCACGGTCACGCGACGTCCGGCCTTGGCCAGCACCAGCGCAGCGGAGGCGCCGACGATGCCGCCGCCGATGATGAGGACTTCGGTGGCAAGAGTTTTCATGAGGCATCTTCCTGGACAGGCAGCGCGATCACCCGCGCCGGAACAGGCTCGGGAGCGGGCACGTGCATGCCCAGGGGAATCGGCTTGATCGGCGCCTGCCCGCGCAGGCGTCCCACTTGCGACACCGGCAGGCCGGCCGCGTGAGCCAGGATTTCGGTCGCGGCCGCGCCGCACATGCGGCCCTGGCAACGGCCCATCCCCACCCGCGTGAGCGCCTTGAGCCGGTTCATTTCCGTGGCCCCCTGCTGGCGCACGGCGGCGCGCAATTCACCGGCCCGGATGTTCTCGCACCGGCACACCACCAGATCATCCGGTGCAGTGGCCGCCCAACGTTCGGGGAAGGGAAATGCGCGTTCCAGCCCGAGACGGAACGCACCGATACGCGCCAGCTCCGCCTCGATCTGCGCTACCCGTGCTGCATCGACTGCGATGCCACGATCCTGCAACAGCGCGAGCGCGGCACGTTCGCCGGCCAGTTCAGCTGCATCCGCGCCCATGATGCCGGCACCGTCACCGGCCAGGTAGACGCCGGGCACGCTGCTGCGGGTGCTAGCGTCGCGCACCGGCAGATGCGCGCGCTGCAGGGCATCGAACTGGAAGCGGCAACCCAGCAGGTCGGCCAGTTGCGTTTCCGACCGCAGTGCATAGCCGAAGCCCACGGCATCGCACGCGATGCGCTGCTCGGGGCCGGGCTTGCCGCCCGCGCCTGCCAGATGCTCGCGACGCCAGGCCAGTGCCTGCACACGTGTATCGCCTTCCACGCGCAACACTCGCGCGTGCGAATGCACCGGCACCCCATGCAGGCGGAGCCAGGCAAGGTAGTAGATGCCCTTGGCCAGCAACGCGGGCTGTCCCAGCATGGCCGGCAGTGCGGCGATGCGGTCGGTCAGGCTGCTGCTGTCGAGTACCGCCGCCACATGCGCGCCGGCCTTGGCATATTGATAGGCCACCAGATAGAGCAGCGGGCCATTGCCGGCCAGTACCACCGAGCGGCCGATGGCACATCCCTGGAACTTCAACGCGACCTGCGCACCACCCAGCGTGTAGACGCCCGGCGTGGTCCAGCCAGGGAATGGCAGCACGCGATCAGTGGCCCCGGTGGCCACGATGATGTCTTCCCAGACCAGGGTGGAGGCCGATTGTGCGCCGCCATCCATCAGATCCAGCAAACCCGGCTGGGCATTCCAGACCAGGGTGTCGGGCCGGTAATCGACGGCCTCGCGCAAGGTGTCGAAGGTATCGTGGACCGATTGCGCGCGGCTGGCCTCGAAGCCATACAGCGTCTTGCGGCTGCGCAGGAATCCGCGCGGTGGCTGGCGATAGATCTGGCCGCCCGCGCGCGCGGCTTCATCGATGACGACCGGACGCAGGCCGTGTGCCAACAGCGTCTGGGCCGCGCGCACACCGGCCGGACCGGCACCGACGATGACGGGAGCACGGCGCCTCATGCGGTCTCCCCCTGCCCGCTCAGCAACTGCATGCCGGCGCGGATGAAGGTGGAACAGGCACGCAAGCGCTCACCGTTATCGGTGGCGATCCAGCAATCCTGGCAAGCGCCCATCATGCAGAATCCGGCCCGCGGCTGGCCGCTGAATTCATTGCGACGCAGGCTGCCCGCGTTGGTCAGCACGGCGGTCAGCACGGTGTCGCCTTCGAGCGCGGTGGCCGGACGGCCGTCCAGGGTGAAGCTGACCGTGGCGCGATCACGCTCGGCCAGCCGCACCAGCTGGGCCTGTGACGGGGAGGAGGTCGGTGTCATGAACGTCCCACCAGCACGCGGTCCAGGCCATAGACCCGGTCCAGGATGATCATTGCCACCGCCGTGATGCCCACCATCAGCGCCGACACCGCCGCCATCATCGGATCAATCGATTCGGTGGCATACATGTACATGCGCACCGGCAGCGTCACCGTCGAGGGCGCCGTCACGAAGATGGACATGGTGACTTCATCGAAGCTGTTGATGAAGGCCAGCAGCCAGCCACCGGTGATGCCGGGCAGGATCATCGGCAGCGTGATGCGCAACAATACCTTCGTGCGCGAAGCGCCCAGCGACAGCGCCGCCTGCTCGGCACTGCGATCAAAACCGATCAGGGCGGCCATGATGAGGCGCATGGTATAGGGCGTCACCACCAGCGAGTGCGCCAGCACCAGCCAGCCGAAGTTGCCGGCGCCGCCCACCACCGAGAACAGCTGCAGCAGCGCCACCCCCAGCACCAGGTGCGGAATGATGAGCGGTGACAGGAACAGGCCCTGCAACATGCCCGACCAGCGATGCGGATAGCGCACCAGCGCCATGGCCGCCGGTATGGCCAGCCCGGTGGAAATGGTGGCGGCGGCCAGGGCCAGCCACAGGCTGTTCCAGAAGGAAGTCACGAAATCGGGGAATTCAAACACTGCCTTGAACCAGCGCAGCGAGAATTCCGGTCCGTTCATGGTCAGGGTGTTTTCGGGGGTGAAGGCGATCACGCACACCACCAGGATCGGCGCCAGCGTGAAGAGGATCACCAGCGCATTGAAGCACAATGCAATCGGTCCGTTCTTGTTCATGGTTCAGCCCAGCGCTTTCTTGTAGCGGCGTTCGATCATGCGGTTCCAGCCCAGCATGATGACCAGGTTGGCCACCAGCAGCAGCAGCGCGATGGCTGCGCCCAGTGGCCAGTTCAGTTCGTGCAGGTATTCGTCGTAGATGATGGTGGCCATCATCTTTAGACGCCGTCCGCCCAGGAGGCCCGGAATGGCAAAGGAACTGGCCGAGAGGCCAAAGACGATCAGGCTGCCCGATAAGATGCCGGGCATGATCTGCGGCAGCACGATACGGCGCAGTACGGTGGCAGGCGTGGCCCCCAGCGAAAGCGCAGCATTGGCCACGCCACCGTCGAGCTTCTGCAGCGAGGTCCACACCGGGATCACCATGAAGGGCAACATCACATGCACCAGCGCAATGACAATGGCCGTTTCGGTGTAGAGCAGCCTGACCCGGGCAAAGCCCAGTGCGGCCAGCGTGCCGTTGATGAGTCCTTCGGGACCGAGCAGCATGCTCCAGCCGAAGGCGCGCACCACCACCGAGATCATCAGCGGGGCCAGCACCACCAACAGCATGACGGAGCGCCATGGCTTGCGCATGCGGTTGAGGATGTAGGCTTCGGGCGCGCCCACCACGATGCAGATCAGCGTGACCAGGCCCGAGATCCACAGCGTGCGCCAGAAGATGCCGTAGTAGTACGGATCGGTCAGCACCGCATAGTAGTGCTCCAGCGTGAAGGTGCCGGCCTTGGGGCCGGTCTCGGCATCATAGGCGTTGAAGGACAGCACCAGGGTCAGCACCAGCGGCACCAGCAGCATCACCGTGCACAGCAGGATGGCCGGGGCCGACATCAGCCAGGGCAGGCTGCGCTGGCCGGGGACCTTGCTGCTGTCGCCGGGGGCCACTGCGGGTGGCGCTACGGAAGTCGTGCCGGCCGCGCTCATGCCGTCACCTGTTCATCGCTGCGGGCGGTGGAGACCAGGCGCAGACTGTAGTCGCTCCACGCCAGGCCGACGGCAGCGCCCTGCTCCAGCGCCTCGGCGCCATCGTTGGCCGACAGCACCGACAGCAGACCCAGCGGCGTCTGCACTTCATACATCCACTGGCTGCCGAGGAAGAAACGGCGCACCACGTCGCCATTGCAGCGGCCCTGGCCGGGCGCGGTACAGCGGATCTTTTCCGGACGCAGGCCGAGCACCACGCGGCCACCGCCGCGCAGGCCGGTATCGCTACTCTCCAGGGACAGCATCATGCCACCCACGGCGATATCGGCGCGCTCGCCGGCCGCACCGACCACCTGACCCTCGAGCAGATTGGCCTTGCCCACGAAGGTGGAAATGAAGCGATTGGCCGGATGCTCATACACGTTCAGAGGACGCCCGACCTGGGTGATGTGACCGGCCTCCATCACCACCACGCGATCACTGATGGACATGGCTTCGCTCTGGTCGTGCGTGACCATGATGGTGGTGGTGCCGACCTTGCGCTGGATGTCGCGCAGCTCGAACTGCATTTCCTCACGCAGCTTGGCGTCGAGATTGGACAAGGGCTCGTCCAGCAGCAGCACGGGCGGTGCGATCACCAGCGCACGCGCCAGGGCCACCCGCTGGCGCTGGCCGCCGGACAGTTCGCGCGGATAGCGGGCGCCATGTTTTTCGAGATGCACCAGGGCCAGGGCCTGCGCTACGCGGTCACGTTTTTCCGCCCGGCCGCACTTGCGCATCTCCAGGCCAAAGGCCACGTTCTGCTCCACCGTCATGTGCGGGAACAGCGCATAGGTCTGGAACACGATACCCAGGCCACGGCTGTTGGGCCTGGCGTGCGTGATGTCGCGTCCGTCCAGTTCGATGCGGCCGCCGCTGACGGCTTCGAAACCGGCAATCATCTGCAGGGTGGTGGTCTTGCCGCAGCCCGAGGGCCCCAGCAGGGAGATGAACTCGCCCTTTTCCACCGTGAGGTTGAAACCCGATACCGCCTGGGTATCACCATAGAACTTACTGACATTGGTCAGCGTAAGAAATGACATTGCAAGCTCCCTGTCGCAAGGTTCGGGCGCTGCACGGCTGGCGGGCTTGTCGGCCGGCGGGCGCTCCGATGCATTCTTTCAAGTACGCCACCGCGGCGCTGCGCGAGGTGGGTGGCGCGTCTCCTGTTTCGTTATTGATGCAATTTCGGTGCCAATTCTGCTATCGTATTTCGACTGTCAGGAAATTTTTTATATTTATTCCGTTCAACGAAATACATCGGCGGACCGACCACCCCCGATTCCACCCAGCAGACAAAGTCCCCTCATGAGCGAGCACAACGACCAGGCTGCGGCGGCCAGCGCCCCAGCCTCCCTGCCGGTCAACGGCATCCAGCGCACCTTCGCGGTGTTGCGTGCCTTGGCCGATGCACCACCACAAGGCATGCGCGTGACCCAGGTGGCCAAGGCCATCGGTCTGACCCAGGGCACCACGCACCGGCTGCTGCAATCGCTGGCCGTCGAAGGCGTGGTGGAGCAGGATGAGCGCAGCAAGCTGTACCGCCTGGGCATGGACCTGTTCGCCCTGGCCGCGCGCGCCGGCAATGCCTCGGATGTGCGCAGCCTGTGCCGTCCGGCCCTGCTGCGGCTGTGCGGCAGCCTGGGCGATACGGTCTTCCTGCTGCTGCGCTCGCGCTTCGATGCGGTGTGCGTGGACCGCGTCGATGGCCCTTTCCCGATCCGCGCCTTCACCGGCGACATCGGCGGACGCGTGGCGCTGGGTGTGGGACAGGGAGCACTGGCCATCCTCGCCTTCCTGCCGGAAGAAGAACGCGAGGAAGTGATCCGCTACAACGTGCCGCGCCTGCGCGAGTTCGGTGTCTATGACGAGGTCTACCTGCGTACCGAGATCGAACGGGTGCGGGAAACCGGCTACGCGGCACGCCAGGCCGGTTTGCTCGATGGCATGGCGGGCCTGGGCGTGCCGCTGTTCGATGCCGCCGGCGGCATCGTCGGCGCCTTGAGCGTGGGCACGCTGACCTCGCGTCTGACCGAGGAACGGCTACCCACCGTGGTGCAGATGCTGCAGCGGGAAGCGGCAGCCCTGTCGCGCCGGATCAATCCCTTCGATCCTGCCTTGCGCCGGCCCATGCACCAGGCCAATCCGGGGGAGCCGCAAGCATGACCTCGCCCGCCTCTGCCCTTGCCCCCGTGCTGCTGATCAAGTCAGGCGGTGCTGCCGCGCTGGCCGAGTGGCGCGCCAGCTTTGATGAATTCGCGCCCGGGCTGGGCCTCGAAGTGCGCGCCTGGGACGATCCGGAAGTCGATCCGGCGCGTGTGCAGTTCGTGCTGGTGTGGCAGCCCGAAGCGGGAAGACTGGCGCAGTTTCCCAACCTGAAGGCCATCCTCAGTGCGGCAGCCGGCGTGGATCACATCCTCGCCGACCCGCACCTGCCGGAGCTGCCCATCGTGCGCATGGTCACCCCCGAAACCCAGCAGCGCATGGCCGAATTCACGCTCATGAGCAGCCTGATGCTGTTGAAGGACATGCCACGCATCATCGCCCAGCAGGCGCGCGCCGAGTGGCGCGAATTCTCCACCCCGCGCACCGCGCGCGAAACCCGGGTGGGCGTACTGGGTCTGGGTGCGCTGGGCCTGTCGGCGGCACGCATACATGCGGCGGTCGGTTTCGACACGGCCGGCTGGGCGCGCTCGCCGCGCAGCGAAGAGGGTCTGGCCTGCTTTGCCGGCGCCGAGGCGCTGCCGGCCTTCCTGGCCCGAACCGACCTCCTGATCTGCCTGCTGCCCGAGACCGCCGACACCCGCCACATCATCGATGCCGGACTGCTAAGCCAGTTACCCAAGGGGGCGGCGCTCATCAACGTCGGACGCGGCAGCCACGTCTGCCTGCCCGACCTGCTGGCCGCGCTCGACAGCGCTCACTTGTCGGCTGCGGTGCTGGACGTATTCGAGGAAGAACCGCTGCCCGCCGGGGCCGCCGTGTGGCGGCATCCGCGCGTACTGGTCACACCCCATGCAGCGGCCACCCCCTCGCGGCGCGAGCGCGCACGACAGGCGGCGGTGGCGATGGCGGCCGTGCTCAACGGCCTGCCGCCACCGCATCTCTACGATCGCGCACGGGGTTACTGAGAAGCAAGTCGGGACCGCACGGCTTGCGGGATACGCCCCCATCGTCTAGACTTTGGCGCTTGCTGGCCGCCCTGGCTTGCCTGTCGTGATGACAGGTGAACAGGCCCGCCGACTCCCTCCCATGCGTGAGGGCAACCCACTGACGGCAACGTTTGGATACCGTACCCATATGGGTGCAAGCTCTTGCACTCCTGCTCCTGATCCTGCTCTCGGCCTTCTTTTCCATGACCGAGACGGCGCTGATGGCCGCCAATCGCCATCGCCTGCGGCACCTGGCCAAACAAGGCAACCGTGCCGCCATCACCATCCTGTGGCTGCTGGACCGCACTGAACGGCTGCTCTCGCTGATCCTCATCGCCAATACCGTCATCAATGCACTGGCCACGGCCCTGGTGACGGCGCTGGCCATTGCTGCCTTCGGCAACCACCAGCGCGTCATCACGGCGGCCACCGCCTTCGTGGCGGCGCTCTTGATCGTCTTCGCCGAGATCGTACCCAAGGTGATCGGCGCCACCCATCCGGAACGCATTGCGCTGTTTACCAGCTTCGTGCTCAAGCCGCTGATGCGGGTGGCCAAGCCGCTGGTGTGGTTCGTCAACATCTTCGTATCGGCCATCCTCAAGGTGCTGCGCATCAAGACCGGTTCCCGCGCGGCGGAGCAGCGCATCTCGCCGGAAGAGCTGCGCTCCATCGTGCTGGAGGGCGGCAGCTTCATTCCGCAGAAACACAAGAGCATCCTGCTGAACCTGTTCGACCTGGAAAAAATCTCGGTGGAAGACGTCATGACCCCGCGCGCCCAGGTCGAGGCCCTGAACCTGGCCGCGCCGGTGGAAGACATCCTGCACCAGCTGGCCACCTGCTATCACAACAAGTTGCCGGTGTTCGAGGGCGAGATCAACCATATCGCCGGCATCCTGCATGTGCGCAAGACGGTCGCGCTGTTCCGCCAGGAAGACGACATCACCCACGACGACATCCGCGCCCTGCTCTCGACCCCCTACTACGTGCCGGTGGAGACCGATGTCTTCACCCAGCTGCAATATTTCCAGGAAAACCACGAGCGCCTGGGCATCGTGGTCGATGAATACGGCGAAGTGCAGGGGCTGGTGACGCTGGAAGACATCATCGAGGAAATGATCGGCGAATTCACCACCTCCTCGCCCGGTTCCTCGGGGGAAGGCTTTGGCTGGGACAAGGACGGCAGTTGCCTGCTCGAAGGTAGTACCACCCTGCGCGACATCAACAAGCGCCTGGGCCTGCAACTGCCGCTGGATGGCCCCAAGACCATCAACGGCCTGCTGCTGGAAACCCTGCAGGACATCCCCGAAGCCAGCGTGGCCGTCAAGATCGATGGCTGCGTGATCGAGATCGTGCAGGTACAGAACCAGGCCATCCGCATGGTCAAGCTCATTGCCATGCCGGCTGACGGGAAGACACCGGACTGATTCGCCCCTCGCCGGGCCGGACCGTATCGAAGTCCTCCGAATTTGTCCCACGCAAATCGCCGCTCCGCTTTCCGGGCAGCGGCAACGCGTGGGAGACTTCCCCTCCCTGTGCGTTGCCCTGCGGCAGCGCCCCTGCGCGCGAGGTCTCCCATGCAATCCGCTCCCGACACGGCCGTGGCCGACGACGATGTCCCCGTGGTGCGCCTGCTGCACAAGCTGCTGGCCGATGCGGTCGGCATGGGCGCCTCCGACCTGCATTTCGAACCCTTCGAACATCTCTTCCGCGTACGCCTGCGCCTGGACGGCGTACTGCACGAACTGGCGCAGCCGCCGCTGACGCTGCGCGACAAGCTGGCCACCCGGCTCAAGATCCTGGCGCGGCTGGATATCGCCGAAAAGCGCCTGCCCCAGGATGGCAAGATGCGCCTGGCGCTGGACCAGCGCACGGTGGACTTCCGCGTCTCGACGCTGCCCACGCAGTTCGGCGAGAAGATCGTGCTGCGCATCCTCGATACCACCCAGGCCACCCTGTCCATTGCCCAGCTCGGCTATGAACCGGCCCAGCAGGAAGCCCTGCTGCAGGCCATCGCCAAGCCGCACGGCCTGGTGCTGATGACCGGTCCGACCGGCTCGGGCAAGACCGTCTCGCTATACGCCTGCCTGCAACGGCTGAACCAGCCGGGCATCAACATCGCCACCGCCGAGGACCCGGTGGAGATCAACCTGCCCGGCATCAACCAGGTCAGCATCAACGAGCGGGCCGGTCTGGACTTCGCCCTGGCGTTGCGCGCCTTCCTGCGCCAGGACCCGGATGTACTGATGGTCGGCGAGATACGCGATCTGGAGACCGCCGACATCGCGGTCAAGGCGTCGCAGACCGGGCATCTGGTGCTCTCCACCCTGCACACCAACGACGCTCCCGCCACGCTCACGCGCCTGCTCAACATGGGGGTGCCGGCCTACAACATCGCGGCTTCCGTCAGCCTGATCGTGGCCCAGCGGCTGGTGCGCAAGCTGTGCCGCTGCCGCCGTCCGGCCGGCGGCACGCCCGCCACCTTCCTGCCGCAGGGCTGCCCGGCCTGCAATCAGACCGGGTTTCGCGGACGCACCGGGATCTACCAGGTCATGCCGGTCAGCGCGGCCATGCAGTCGCTGATCCTGGCCCAGGCCGGCACGCTGGACCTGGGACGGCAGGCGCAGGCCGAAGGCGTCATCGACCTGCGCCGGGCCGGGCTGCTGAAGGTCTTGCGGGGCGAAACCAGCATGGGAGAAATCCTTGCCTGCACCTGATCGCCTGCCTTCCGGCCTCCCCTTCCGCTGGGAAGGACTGGACCGCCACGGCCGCCCGCAGCGCGGCGTCCTTACCGCCGCCGATGAAGCCCAGGCACGCGCCCGGCTGCGTCAACAGGGCCTGCGCGTGGCACGGCTGCGGCGCGATGACGGCGCGCGCACCGCCGACCTCACGCAGGACGGCAGTAGCACCCCGATCATGCGCGGACGCATCACCGCCAAACAGATCGCCCTCTTCACACGCCAGCTCGCCACCATGCTGCAAGCCGGACTGCCGCTGCTGCAATCGCTGGACATCGCCATCCGGGGCGCGACCAGGACTGCGCTGGCCGCGCTGCTGGCCGACGTGCGGCAAGCCGTGGCGCGCGGCGACAGCCTGCATGCCGCACTGGCGCGCCATCCAGGCCAGTTCGATGCGCTCTTCTGCAACCTGGTGCGCGCCGCCGAGGAAGCCGGGATGCTGGATAGCATGCTGGAGCGCATCGCCCTCTATCGTGAGAAATCGCTGGCCTTGCGCGGCAAGGTGCGCGCGGCACTGGCCTATCCCTGCGCGGTGGTGCTGGTCGCGGTCGTGGTGACGGTGGTCATCATGCTGTGGGTCGTACCGGCCTTCGAGCAGATGTTCCAGCAGTTCGGTGCCGAACTGCCACTGCCCACGCGCATCGTGATGGGCATGGCGCATCTGCTGGGTCGCCATGGCCCCCTGTTGCTGCTGGGCTTGCTGATCTCGGGCGTAACGGCAACGCTGGCGTGGCGACGTTATCCCGCGCTGCGACGGGCCGCGCAACGCCTGAGCCTGTCGCTGCCGCTGTTCGGAAAACTGCTGCGACAGGCCGCCCTGGCGCGCTGGAGCCGCACCTTCGGCACCCTCTTCGGGGCCGGCATCGCCCTGGTGGAGGCGCTGGAGACGGTGGCCGGAGCCGCCGGCAACGTGGTCTATGCCGAGGCCTCGCTGGCCGTGCGCGATGCCGTGCGCAACGGCGCCTCGCTGCATGAGGCCATGCAGGTCACGGGCGTCTTCCCGGACCTGGCGGTGCAGATGACGGCCGTGGGCGAAGAGGCCGGTGCACTCGATGCCATGCTGGCGAAGATCGCCGAGCTCAACGAACGCGAGGTCGACGATGCCGTCACGGCCCTCACCAGCCTGATGGAACCCGTTATCATGGCGGTGCTGGGCGTGGTCATCGGCGGCCTGGTGGTGGCGATGTACCTGCCGGTGTTCCGCATGGGTGCGGTGGTATGAAACGACAGGCCGCCTTCCCGCTTCCTTCTCGATCGACACGGACTTGAACGCGACGATGTTTTTCCCCGATGCCCTCGCCCTCCCCGGCCATGCGGCCACAGCGGCCGTGGCGGCGCTGCTGGGCCTGCTGGTGGGCAGTTTCCTGAACGTGGTGATCCATCGCCTGCCGCGCATGATGCTGCGCGAGACTGCCAACTTCGTCGCCCAGGAACGTGGCGAGACCATGCCGCATACCGATCGCTACAACCTCTGGCTGCCCGCCTCCGCCTGTCCCCATTGCACCAGACCGCTGGCGCTGCATCACAAGATTCCGCTCCTGAGCTGGCTGCTGCTGCGCGGACGCTGCGGCTTCTGCGCGGCCCCCATCGGCGCGGCCTATCCCCTGGTGGAACTGCTGAGCGCGCTGCTGTTCGCCCTGCTGGGCTGGCGCTTCGGCCTGGGCCTGCACGGGGTGGCGCTGATGGTATGCGCCGCCTTCCTCATTGCGCTGGCCGTCATCGATGCGCACACCATGCTGCTGCCCGACGACCTCACCCTGCCACTGATGTGGCTGGGGCTGCTGGTCAATCTGGTACATCCCCTGGTGCCGTTGCAGGATGCGGTGCTGGGCGCAATGGCCGGCTATGTCCTGCTGTGGCTGATCTTCTGGATCTTCAAGCTGGCCACCGGCAAGGAGGGCCTGGGCTATGGCGACTTCAAGCTGATGGCGGCGCTGGGCGCCTGGCTGGGCTGGCAAGCCCTGCCGCTGGTCCTGCTGCTGGCCTCGGCGCTGGGTGCGCTGCTGGGCCTGCTCCTGATGGGCCTGGGCCGCCACCAGCGCGGCCAGGCGATTCCCTTCGGCCCCTGCCTGGCCCTCGCCGGCATGCTGACCTTGCTGATGGGCCATGGCTGGCTCACCCGGCTTCTCTACGATTTCTGACCCCATGACCTCACTGACTGAACGCTTCACCATCGGCCTGACCGGCGGCATCGGCAGCGGCAAGACCACGGTGGCCAATCTGTTCGGCGCGCTGGGCGCTGCGCTGGTGGATACCGATGCCATCGCCCATGCCCTGACCGCACCGCAGGGCCTGGCCATTGCGCCCATTCGCGCGCATTTCGGCGACCAGTTCATCGATGCCCACGGCGCCATGGACCGCACCCGCATGCGCCAGCACGTGTTCGGCAATCCGAGCGCGCGTCATGCGCTGGAAGCCATCCTGCATCCGCTGATCCGCAGCGAGACCATGCGCGAGGCCAAGCTCGCCACCGGCCCCTACGTCATCTTCGTGGTGCCGCTGCTGGTGGAGTCCGGCACCTGGGTCGGTCGCGCCAGCCGTATCCTGGTGGTGGATTGCCCGGAAGAGGTCCAGATCGAGCGCGTCATGCAGCGCAATGGCCTGCAGCGTGAAGAAGTGGAAGCCATCATGGCCGCCCAGGCCAGCCGCCAGGCCCGCCTGGCCGTGGCGCAGGATGTCATCGACAACGGTGGCAGCAATGCCGCGCTGCCGGACCAGGTCCGTGCGCTGCATGCGCGTTACCTGGCGCTGGCGGGGGCGTCCTGAAGCACGGGCAGGCATCCCCTGATGAGGCGACAATGCACACGGGCAGCCGGGCAAAGGCGAACCGGCAAAGCAGCTTCATTTGATGCCGACTGCATTTGTAATTTTCTTCTGCATGGGTCAGAATCACAGACATTGCACATGTTGACGAGGTTATTGCACCCACGCGGCCTGTCAGCGGCCTAACAAGTCCGGTTCAACCAATAAAGGGATCATGCTTTGATCGTCTACGAATACCCTTTCAACGAGCGTATTCGCACGCTGTTGCGACTGGAAGACCTCTACGAGAAATTCGTCTTCTTCCTGCACCAGGAAAGCCCGCATCAGCATCACATCGCCCTTGCCACCATTTTCGAAATGCTGGAGGTCGCCGGACGCGCCGACCTCAAGTCCGACCTGCTGCAAGAGCTGGAACGACAGAAGCAGATCCTGCTGGCCTACCAGTCCAACCCCAATGTCGAGCCCGAGATGCTCAGCGCCATCCTGGCCGAAGTCGACCAGGCCAGCAGCGCCCTCGCAGCCGCCCAGGGCAAGACCGGGCAGAACATCCGCGACAATGAATGGTTGATGAGCATCCGCGGACGCACCATCATCCCGGGCGGGGCCTGCGAATTCGACCTGCCGGCCTATTACGCCTGGCAACAGCATCCATTCGACCGCCGTTTCCAGGACATCTCCAACTGGTTCGCCCCGCTGATCCCGCTGTTCGATGCCATCGGCATCGTCATGCGGCTGCTGCGCGAATCGGGACATGCCGTCAAGATCAACGCCGAAGGCGGCAGTTACCAGCAGATGCTGCAGGGAAAGGTCTACCAGATGCTGCGCCTGTCGCTCGACATTGAACTCGGCGCAATTCCCGAGATCTCGGCCAACAAATACATGCTGTGGGTGCGGTTCACCCAGCAGGATGGCGACGAAAAGCCGCGTGCCTTCGATGGCGAAGTGCCCTTCGAGCTGGCGCTGTGCGGCTTTTGACCTGTAATCTGAATGAAATGAAGTGAAGTAAAACGTATGGCAACGATCGTAGACTGCCCGACCTGTGGCACCAAAGTGGAATGGAACGAGAAGAACAAGTACCGCCCCTTCTGTTCCGAACGCTGCAAGCAGATCGACCTGGGTGCCTGGGCGGAAGAAAAGTACACCATCCCCGCAGTGAACCTGCCCCTGGAAGACGAAGGCGACAAGCCCGTGCAGTGATCACGGGCTTTTTCCTTCATATCGCCTCAAACCCGCCTATTTTCAGCCTTTGTCGCCGTACCTGAGCTGATCCAGCCACTGGATCAGCGGGATGGTGGCCGGCAGCAGTGGCGCCACGTCCACACCGCCCTGCCAGGCAAAGGCCTGGCCTTCCAGGCTCTGCGGCTGGCCGCGCCACTGGCGGCTGATGTAGAAATGCAGACGCACATGGGCATGCGGATAGACATGCTCGACGCCGCACCAGGGTTCGCCATCGAGCACCTCGATACCCAGTTCTTCCTTGAACTCGCGCTGCAAGGCCGCGAAGATGCTTTCCCCCTGCTCCACCTTGCCACCGGGGAATTCCCAGTAGCCTGCATAGGGCTTGCCTTCCGGACGCTGGCCCAGCAGCACGTCGCCATTGGGCTGCATCAGGATGCCCACGGCCACGTCGATGGGCCTGGATGGCGTCGCCGCCATCAGCCTTGCGCCTTGCCCGCGTAGTCGCGCGCAAACTGCCAGGCCACGCGGCCCGAGCGCGAGCTGCGTTGCAGGGCCCAGCGCAGGGCATCGGCGCGAGCGTCGGCGATCTGGGCATCGTTGCAACCGAAGTGGCGCAGCCAGTGCGCCACGATGTCCAGGAAATCATCCTGCTTGAAGGGGTAGAAGGTCACCCACAGACCAAAGCGCTCGGAGAGCGAAATCTTTTCTTCCACCGTCTCGCCGGGATGCAGGTCGCCGTCCTCGGTGTGGGTATAGGTGCTGTTGTCGGAGAGGCGCTCCGGCATCAGGTGGCGACGGTTGGAGGTGGCGTAGATCAGCACGTTGTCCGACTGTGCGGCGATGCTGCCGTCCAGCGCCACCTTCAGGGCCTTGTAACCGCCCTCGCCTTCCTCGAAGGAAAGATCGTCGCAGAAGACGATGAAGCGCTCCGGGCGCGAGGCCACCAGCTCGACGATGTCCTGCAGGTCGTGCAGGTCATCCTTGTCCACCTCGATCAGGCGCAGGCCACGGTCGGCGTACTGGTTCAGGCAAGCCTTGATGAGCGAGGACTTGCCGGTACCGCGCGCACCGGTCAGCAGTACGTTGTTGGCCGGGCGGCCTTCGACGAACTGGCGGGTGTTCTGGTCAATCTGTTCCTTTTGCGGACCGATATTGTGCAGGTCCGACAGGCCGATCCTGGAGATGTGGCCCACCGCCTGCAAGTAACCGGCACGCTGCGCGGTGGCGCCGCGCCAACGGAAGGCGACGGCGGCGTTCCAGTCGGGTTCACGGGCGGCGGCGTTGGGCAGGATGGCTTCGACGCGCGCCAGCAAGGCTTCGGCACGCTGCAGGAATTGATCTAGCTGGGTCATGGCGATGCTCAGGAACGATAGTCGGCGTTGATCGACACGTAGTCATGCGACAGGTCGCAGGTCCAGATGGAGGCCTTGGCGGTGCCGCGCGCCAGCTTCACGCGCACCACGATCTCGGCTTTCTTCATGACGCGCTGGCCGTCTTCTTCGCGGTAATCCGGGTTGCGGCCACCATCCTTGGCGACCCACACGTCGTCCAGCCACAGGTTGATCTTCGACACATCCAGGTCATCGATACCGGCATAGCCGATGGCGGCCAGGATGCGGCCCAGGTTCGGGTCGGAGGCGAAGAAGGCCGTCTTGACCAGCGGCGAATGGCCGATGGAATAGGCGATCTGGCGGCATTCCTCGATGCTCTTGCCGTCTTCCACGGCCACTTCGATGAACTTGGTCGCGCCTTCGCCATCGCGCACGATCTGGTGCGCCAGATGCTGCGACAGGTCGGTGACGGCTGCGGCCAGTTGCTTGTATTCCTCGCTGTCGGCGCTGGTGATCTCCAGTTCGCCGGCCCCGGTGGCCATCAGGATGAAGGAATCGTTGGTCGAGGTATCGCCATCGATGGTGATGCAGTTGAAGGAATGGTCAGCGGCGTCCTTGACCAGCTGGTTCAGCAGCGCCTGCGGCAGCTTGGCGTCGAAGGCCAGGAAACCCAGCATGGTGGCCATGTTGGGCTTGATCATGCCAGCCCCCTTGCTGATGCCGGTCATCACCACTTGCTTGCCGCCGATGGTCAGGGTGCGCGAAGCGGCCTTGGGCTGGGTGTCGGTGGTCATGATGGACTCGGCCGCGTTGAACCAGTTGTCGGCCTTGAGGTTGCCGATGGCTTGCGGCAGGCCCGCGATGATGCGGTCGGCCGGCAGCGGCTCCAGGATCACGCCGGTCGAGAACGGCAGGATCTGCTGCGGCTCCACGCCCATCTCCCGGGCCAGCGCGGCGCAGACCGACTTGGCGCGCTGCAGACCTTCTTCGCCGGTGCCGGCGTTGGCGTTACCGGTGTTGATCACCAGGGCACGGATGGGCTTGCCGGCGCTCAGCTGCGCCAGGTTGGCCTGGCAGATCTGCACCGGGGCGGCACAGAAACGGTTCTTGGTGAAGACGCCCGCCACGGTAGCCGTCTCGGCCAGCTTCATGACCAGCACGTCCTTGCGATTGGCCTTGCGCACGCCCGCTTCGGCATGGCCGAGTTCGATGCCGGCAACGGCTTTCAGGTCAGAAGGAACGGGAATCGGGGAATTGACGGCCATGGCGAGCTTTCAGCGTAAAAATCGGAACGCGTATTTTAAACACTTTCCGTCACCGGCTGATGACGCAGGAACTCGCTTTCGATGATCTCGGCGCTCATCCTCGCCCATTCTGCATATTGGCCATGGCCAGGGTGGAAGCGGTCGATGGCCATCTCATGCGGCAGCGCCCATTGCAGCGAGCAGTAGCGCAGCGCGGCGTCGGCGCCGATCCAGTCGCGCAGCGCCCGGTCCAGCTTGCGCGCATAGCGCCCCAGATACCAGCGCAGCGGCTGCGGTGCCACCGGCAGCAGGTGCATGGGCGGCAAGCCCGAGAAGACGATGTGCTCCACCCCGGCCTGCGCCATCAGACGCTCGCACAGCAGGCGCAGGTTGGCCACGTAGCGCTGCGGACTCATCTGCGAGGTGACATCGTTCACTCCCAGCGCCACCACCAGCACGGTGGCCGGGCCGATCTCGTGGCGTCCCAGCAGATCCAGCGCTTCCAGCGAATTGACACCGCTCTGCGCCACCAACTGCCAGGCCACCGGATGTCCGGTGCGCTCGGCCAGCTGGCGCGCCAGCGGCTGGGCCAGGGCTTGCTCCTGATGCTCGACGCCGACGCCCGCTGCGGAAGAGTCGCCCACCACCAGCACGCGCAAAGGTTCAGCCACCAGCGTCCCGCGCAGGGGGGCGAACTCCACGCCGCTGCGCGGACCGGCCGCTTCCGGCAGCCGCAGCGCGGTCTTGCGCAGGCGTCTGGCCTGCGCCAGCAACAGCGGACCTAACAGCAGCTTGGCCAGTATCAGCATGACAGCCTGCGCATCAGGGCAGCAGATTCTTGACCACCACCAGCCAGGGACGCGCCGCAATCGGCTGGGCGCGGCCCTGCTCATCCACCGGGATCAGGGATTCGGACACCGAATTGAAGACATTGCCGCCGATCACCCCGGCCCAGCCATCATCGGCATGCACCTCCACCACCATATCGCAGTGGCCGGCCAGACCGGGACGGATCTCGTCAATGGAGGTGATGTTGTTGTTGCCGCGCGGGGCGCAGAGTAGGTCGCCGGGTGCAATCGGCTCGCTCTCGGGGGGGCGCAGGACGAATTGCGGCGAGGGGCGTGACTGCCGCTCCTTGAGGAAACTGAGGTAATTGAAATGGGTTTCGCTGGGCGCAAAATCCTGGGGCGGCACATTGGTGCTCACCATCAGCCAGGAAATGAAGGCAGCCGACCAGGCTTGCTGGCAGTCCGCTCCGGTCAGGTTCTTGCCGACCGCGTGCCAGTATTCGGCTACCCGCTGCACGGCCTCGCCCTCGTCTTCCAGCAAGCCCAGGCGCGGGGCGCTGAAGGGCTCATGGCGCATGTCGATCTGCTGGTTGCCGAAGAAATCCCACTCGGCCTTGGCCGCTTCCACCAGTGCCGCACGCGTGGGCGCAGCCGTGCTGATGGCCACGGCGGGCACGCCGGTGTTGGTCACCGGGATGGAGGGAGTGATGGGCGCATAGCCCGGGTTATCGCTGTCGCGCCATTGCGGTAGCGGCGAGGAAGCGCAGCCGGCCAGCAAGACGGCGATGGCGGTGGCAGTGAAGCCGGAACGGGACGCACGAAACATCTTGGCGAGGGACATCTTCTTGTTCTCCTGGGCGGCAGGCGTTGGCTGCCGGAGCGCTCATCATAAGGGGAGCCGGGGCAATTTTGCAGAAGCCTTCACCTGCAGGATGTAAAAAAGGCCGCCCACCCGCTTGGGTGGACAGCCTCTTCACATCTGGCCAGTTTGCGGCCGAACCGGGGACTCTGGTTCAGGCCAGCTTGCCGTGGCACTGCTTGTACTTCTTGCCGCTGCCGCAGGGGCAGGGATCGTTGCGGCCGACCTTGGGGTATTCCGAACCATCGTCCTCGGACCCGGCCTGCGCGGTCGGTGCCAGCAGTTCTTCCGGTGCGGCTTCGGGGTCGAAGTCGGCGTGCTGGTAGTTGACGTTGATGGGCGAGCCACCGGACATGCTTTCCTCGGCCGCCTCGATTTCTTCGCGGCTCTGGATGCGCACGGTCATGACGACCTTGATGACTTCGTTCTTGATCAGGTCCAGCATCTGGGCGAACAGCTCAAACGCTTCGCGCTTGTATTCCTGCTTGGGGTTCTTCTGCGCATAGCCGCGCAGGTGGATGCCCTGGCGCAGGTGATCCAGCGCGGCCAGGTGTTCGCGCCAGTGGTTGTCGATGCTCTGCAGCATGACGCTGCGCTCGAAGCCGGCGAAGGCCTCCACGCCAACCACGGCCACCTTGGATTCGTAGGCATCCTTGGCGGCGGTGAGCAGGCGTTCCAGCAGCTCGTCGTCGGCCATGTCGGGCTCGTCCTTGAGCAGGGCTTCCAGATCGACCTCGAGCTGCCATTCGTTGTTGAGCACCGCTTGCAGGCCGGGGATATCCCACTGCTCTTCCATCGACTCGGCCGGCACGTACTGGCGGAACAGGTCGGTGAAGACACCTTCGCGCAGGGAGGCGATCATCTCGGCCATCTCGACCGACTCCAGCAACTCGTTGCGCTGCTGGTAGATGACCTTGCGCTGGTCGTTGGCGACGTCGTCGTATTCCAGCAATTGCTTGCGGATGTCGAAGTTGCGGGCTTCCACCTTGCGCTGGGCCGACTCGATGGAGCGGCTCACGATGCCGGCTTCGATCGGTTCGCCTTCGGGCATCTTCAGGCGGTCCATGATGGCGCGCACGCGGTCGCCGGCGAAGATGCGCAAGAGCGCATCGTCCAGCGACAGGTAGAAGCGCGAGGAACCCGGATCGCCCTGGCGGCCCGAACGGCCACGCAGCTGGTTGTCCACGCGGCGCGATTCGTGACGCTCGGTGCCGATGATGTGCAGGCCGCCGGCATTGACCACGTGGTCGTGCAGGGACTGCCATTCATCGCGCAGCTGCTGCGACTTGGCGGCCTTGTCGGCCTCCGACAGGGACTCGTCGGCTTCGATCAGCTGGATCTGCTTGCCCACGTTGCCGCCCAGCACGATGTCGGTACCGCGACCGGCCATGTTGGTGGCAATGGTGATCATCTTGGGACGGCCGGCCTGCGCCACGATCTCCGCTTCACGCGCGTGCTGCTTGGCGTTCAAGACATTGTGCGGCAGCTTGGACTTGGTCAGGATGCCCGAGAGCAGTTCCGAATTCTCGATCGAGGTGGTGCCCACCAGCACGGGCTGGCCGCGCTCGTAGCAGTCCTGGATGTCCTTGACCATGGCCATGTACTTCTCTTGCGCGGTCTTGTAGACCTGGTCCTGGCGGTCCTTGCGGGCATTGGGACGGTTGGGCGGGATCACCACGGTTTCCAGGTGATAGATTTCCTGGAATTCGTAGGCTTCGGTATCGGCCGTACCGGTCATGCCGGACAGCTTGGCATACATGCGGAAGTAGTTCTGGAAGGTGATCGAGGCCAGGGTCTGGTTCTCGTTCTGGATCTTCACGCCTTCCTTGGCTTCGACGGCCTGGTGCAGGCCGTCGGACCAGCGACGGCCCGTCATCAGGCGACCGGTGAATTCGTCGACGATCACCACTTCACCGTTCTGCACCACGTAGTGCTGGTCGCGGTGATACAGGGTGTGTGCACGCAGGGCGGCATACAGATGGTGGATCAGGGTGATGTTGGCGGCATCATAAAGCGAGGCGCCTTCGGGCAGCAGGCCCATCTGGGTGAGGATTTCCTCGGCCTTGTCGTGACCGGCTTCGGTCAGCAGGACCTGGTGGCTCTTCTCGTCCTTGGTGTAGTCGCCGGGGACTTCGATCTTGCCCTTGCCGTCCGGGGTTTCTTCGCCGATCTGCAGGGTCAGCAGCGGCGGTACGGCGTTGATCTTGTGATACAGCTCGGTGTGGTTCTCGGCCTGGCCGGAGATGATCAGCGGGGTACGCGCTTCGTCGATCAGGATCGAGTCCACTTCGTCGACGATGGCGAAGTTCAGGGCGCGCTGCACGCGGTCATCGGCGTCGAAGACCATGTTGTCGCGCAGGTAGTCGAAACCGAACTCGTTGTTGGTACCGTAGGTGATGTCGGCGGCGTAGGCTTCCTGCTTGACGTCGTGTTCCATCTGCGACAGGTTCACGCCGGTGGTCAGGCCCAGCCAGCTGTAGAGGCGACCCATGTCTTCGGCATCGCGCTGGGCCAGGTAGTCGTTGACGGTCACCACGTGGACACCCTTGCCGGCCAGGGCATTGAGGTAGGCCGGCAGGGTTGCCATCAGGGTCTTGCCTTCACCGGTGCGCATTTCGGCGATCTTGCCGAAGTGCAGCGCCATGCCGCCGATGAGCTGAACGTCAAAGTGGCGCATCTTGAGTACGCGACGGGAAGCTTCACGGCAGACCGCGAAGGCTTCCGGCAGGATCGCGTCCAGCGCCTCGCCGCCGGCGATGCGTTGCTTGAATTCGGGCGTCTTGGCTTGCAGTTCGGCGTCGCTCAGCTTCTCGACCGACGGCTCCAGCGCATTAATCTGGCGGACGATTTTTTGATATTGTTTGAGCAGTCGCTGGTTACGGCTGCCGAAAATCTTGGTCAGGAATGACATGCTTGGATTCTATAAAAGCGCCGATGAACGATCCGGCAGAATGACGTTGGGCTCCCGGCTCGCGGGATTCCAGCCGATAACGCCCGAAAATAAACCATGGATTCTAGCACGCAGGCCGAAGGCATTGGCTCGCCGGGGCGGCCACGCACAGCATTCGCTTTAGATCGGGCGTGTTTGCAAGGTTTCAATGGGGGGACGCAATTTGGCAGAAATCGCCATATTGCGCTTGCCCGGCATGCAGCAATTTGCCGGGAATGCGGCCTGCAGACGGCTCGCCTGGCCGGAAACACCCGTCCGGCCTAGCGCCCCGCCACGAAGACCGGCAACTGCTTGGGCTGGTTGCCGCCGGTGGCGCCCAAGGCCAGGAACTTGCGCGGATCCTGGGCCACGCCCCGGATACGTACCTCGAAATGCAGGTGCGCCCCGGTCGAACGCCCGGTCGAACCCACATCGGCCACGCGCTGACCGCGTTTGACGATGTCGCCCACCTTCACGTACAGCCGCGAGGCGTGGGCGTAGCGGGTGATGATGTTGTTGCCGTGGTCGATTTCCAGCATGTTGCCAAACTGGTAATGATATTCGGAGGCGATCACCACCCCGGCGGCGGCGGCCACGATGGGGGTGCCCACCGGGGCCGGGAAGTCCAGGCCCTCGTGGAAGGCGTTGTGGCCGGTGAAGGGGTCCAGGCGCCAGCCGAAACTCGACGAGTTGTAGGCCACGTTGACCGGTTGATTGGTCGGCAACAGGCGCGACTTGATCTTGTCGCCCATCAGGGTGGATTCGACGGCGTTGAGGTAGTCGGTGCGGTGACCGGCGTCCACGGCCAGGGTGTCGAGCATGCGGCGCAGCTCGTCCATGCCGACGTCGCGGCCGGGTCCGGCCAGGCTGGAGACTTCGGCGCCGCCGCGACCGGGTGACTCCTTGAAGTTGAATTCCTCGGGGCGGATGCCGGCCAGGCCCTGCACCCGCTCGCCCAGGGCATCCAGACGCATCATCTGGGCCTGCATCTCGCCGACCTTCACGGCCATCATGGCGAGGTTTTCCTTGAGGAATTTCTCGTTGCGGCCATCTTCTTCCTGGCTCATCGAGACGGCCAGCTTGTGCAGCATGGGCGCGGCATCCGGATCGGTGGCCTTGTTGATCAGGAAGTAGGTGATCCCCAGCGAGGAAGCGGCGATCAGCACCACCAGCAGCAACATCATCAGCAGCAGGTGCCGGGTCCCGAGGGTGACAGACCGGGCTTTGGTAAAGCGGGGGTGCAGCAGGATAATTTGCATCTTTGCTCCTTGGTCTCCGGCCGGTCAGACACCGGATGTGATAAGGTTTAAAGATGAAGGTCCCATCTACGTTTACCCCTTATCGGCCCGCTCCCACGAGCGCCCAACGCATGGCGAAGAGCACGAAGGGAGCCGCGGATTTCTTGCGGTCGAATTCGACGATGGCGGCGCTCTTGCCCGCCCTGGCTCGCATGGGCACGCTGCAGCAGTCGGTCGCCGCGAGCTTGCCGGCGATGTTTGCCGCGTGTCAGATCTTGCAGTTTGAAGCTGGCGTGCTGGTCATGAGCGCGCCCAATGCAGCGCTGGCGGCACGGTTGAAGCAGCAAACCCCGAAGCTGCAGGACCGCCTGCTGAAGGACGGATGGCAGGTTAATTCAATCCGAATCAAAGTGCAAGTTGGCCGGACGGCCCCTCCCCCAGCGCCCAAACGGGTGCTGGAACTGACCGAAAACGCCCTCTCCTCCTTTGCCGAACTCAGCAGTACGCTGGCGCGCGACCCGCGCAGCCAAGGCTTGAAGGAAGCCATCGACGCCATGATACGCCGCCGCGACCAGCGCATATTGGCCAAACAGGCAGGCGAAGATCCGCCATTTCCCGAGGGAAAATAGCCGCTTGACGAAATCCTTATAAAAAATTTACGAGATTTCTTTCGTCAGATCGCCAGAAAACCAAACGCCCCGGTCCAGGCCGGGGCGTTCGTTCATGGGGTCGATGCGGGGATCGGTCAGTTCAGTGCCCACTCCTGCTGGGCCTGCATCACATAGGTCTGCGGTGCCTGGTCGAGCTGGTCGAAACTGACGATTTCATAGGCATCCGGTTGCGAGAGCAGTTCACGCAACAGCAGATTGTTCAGGCCGTGGCCGGACTTGTGGGCATCGTAGCTGGCCAGCAGCGGATGGCCGATGATGTACAGGTCGCCGATGGCATCCAGGATCTTGTGGCGCACGAACTCGTTGTCGTAGCGCAGGCCGTCGGCATTGAGGATGCGGTACTCATCCATGACGATGGCGTTCTCGAAGGAACCGCCACGGGCCAGGCCCATGCCGCGCAGGGTTTCCACATCCTGCATGAAACCGAAGGTGCGCGCGCGGGCGATTTCCTTGACGTAGGAGTCGATGCCGAAATCGACCTCGGCCACCTGCCCGGTGCCGTCCACGGCCGGGTGATTGAATTCGATGAAGAACTTCAGGCGGAAACCGTCGTACGGTTCAAGACGCGCCCATTTTTCCTTGTCGCCGCTGCCTTCACGCACTTCCACGGGCTTTTTCACGCGGATGAATTTCTTGGGCGCGTTCTGCTCCTGCAGGCCAGCCTGCTGCAGCAGGAAGACAAAGGACGAAGCCGAGCCATCCATGATGGGGATTTCTTCGGCGGTCAGATCGATGATGAGATTGTCGATGCCCAGGCCGGCGCAGGCCGACAGCAGGTGCTCGACGGTGGACACCTTGGCGCCATCCTTGGTCAGGGTCGATGCCATGCGGGTATCGCCCACGCCGGTGGCGATCATCGGCAGCTCGACCACCGGGTCCAGATCCACGCGGCGAAACAGGATGCCGGTATCGGCTGCCGCCGGACGCAGGGTCAGCTCGACCTTGGTGCCGGAGTGCAGGCCCACGCCCGTGGTCTTGACCAGATTCTTGATTGTGCGCTGTTTCAACATCCGGTCATTATAGCCAAGATGCCCCGGCCCCGCCCCGTATGGTACGGCTTTGTTGCAAATCGTTCCTATCTGTAAAACAGGCAACGGCGGGGGGATTGAGCAATCAGATCGATGAATATCTTTCCCCCAGGAAAAACGGCATGCCGCAGCATGCCGTCTTGCGCTCACTGCCTGGCCGGGGAGTTCCCCGGACGCATCAGCCCAGCTGGGCCAGCAGGGTTTCGGCGTTGGAGACTTCGAACTTGCCCGGGGCTTCCAGGTTCAGTTGCTTGACCACGCCGTCGTCGAGCAGCATGGAATAGCGCTGCGAGCGCACCCCCATGTTGCGTTCGGTCAGGTCGAATTCCATGCCCAGGGCCTTGGTGAAGGTGGCGCTGCCGTCACCGAACATGCGCACGATGCCGGTGGCCTTCTGGTCGCGGCCCCAGGCGCCCATGACGAAGGCGTCGTTGACCGAGAGGCACCAGATCTCATCCACACCCTTGGCCTTGAACTGGTCGGCCAGGGCGATGTAGCCCGGCACGTGCTTGGCCGAACAGGTCGGGGTGAAGGCGCCGGGCAGTGCGAACAGGGCGATCTTCTTGCCCTTGACCAGGTCCGACACCTTGAAGGCATTGGGCCCCAGGCTGCAGCCTTCGGTTTCGGTCTCGATGAATTCGGTCAGGGTGCCTTCGGGCAGGCGGTCGCCGATCTTGATGGTCATGGTGTTTCCTCGTCTGGTTGTAGGACTGTGAATTAATTGGTGAAACAGATGCCTCTGCCGCGATTGATCGATTCAGCAGATGAATTGCCGGCACGCTGCGCACGAAAAAACGCCGCGCACGTGGCGCGGCGTTAGTATGCCTTGGAACCGGCCGGCCTGCTTTGAAGCCGCCGACCGCTCCTCGACAACGACGATCAGTCCGCCTGCTTGCGCAGGAAGGCCGGGATGTCGTAGGTTTCCATGCCGTTCTTTTCCAGGGCGCGCACGGTGTCCGAAGCCGACTCGCGACGCCACACGGCCGGGGCCTTCAAACCACCGAAAGTGGCACCGGCCGGTTGTGCCGTACCTTGCGGCATGGCGCCACCGACGGCCATCATCGGCTCGTTGTGGGTACCGGTGCGCATGACCGGGGTCTGCACCAGTTGCACGGCCTTGCGGGCACGGCCCAGGCCGGTGGCCACGACGGTCACGCGGATCTCGTCACCCATGCTGTCATCGTAGGCGATGCCCTGGGCAATCGAGGCGTCCGGTGCGGCGAAGGCGCGCACGGTGGCCATGACTTCCTTGATTTCCTTGCCCTTGAGGCCGCGGCTGGCAGTGACGTTGACCAGCACGCCGCGCGCGCCGGACAAATCGATGCCATCGAGCAGCGGCGAAGCCACGGCCTGCTCGGCGGCCACGCGGGCGCGGTCGACACCGGCAGCGGTAGCGGTGCCCATCATGGCCTTGCCCTGCTCGCCCATGATGGTCTTGACGTCGTTGAAGTCGACGTTGATGTGGCCGGGCACGTTGATGATTTCGGCGATACCGGCCACCGCATTGTTCAACACGTCATCGGCGTGAGACAGCCATTCGATCATGCTGTCGTCTTCGTAGATCTCTTCCAGTTTTTCATTGAGGATGATGATCAGCGAATCGACGTGCTGGGTCAGCTCTTCCAGTCCGGCATCGGCGATGTCCATGCACTTCTGGCCTTCGTAGGAGAAGGGCTTGGAGACCACGGCCACCGTCAGTGCGCCCAGCGACTTGGCCACCTGCGCCACCACCGGAGCAGCGCCGGTGCCGGTGCCGCCGCCCATGCCGGCGGCGATGAAGACCATGTGCGCGCCGCGCAGGGAGTCTTCGATGCGGGCCCGGGTTTCCTCGGCCAGCCGACGACCGACGTCGGGCTGCATGCCGGCGCCCAGACCGGTGTCGCCGATCTGGATGACGTTGTGCGCCTTGGATTGCTTCAGTGCCTGGGCATCCGTGTTGGCGGCGATGAATTCGACGCCGGACACACCCTTGTTAATCATGTGCTGCACGGCATTGCCGCCAGCACCGCCAACGCCCACGACCTTGATGATCGTACCCAGCGTCGCATTGTCGACCATATCGATTTCCATGATGACTCCTTAAAATATATGTGTCCTGCAGCTGGCAGTTGATAGGCATCACGCGGTGTGACGACTAGCAACTGATCACTGCTGTCTATGTACTTGATTCCCTGTTGTTTCTTCTAATGCCGTACTGCCAATGCTGCGAATACTGCGAATACTGCGAATGATGCCTTGATACCGCTATTCCAAGAAAACCCTGCTGCAAATTTGCTGCGGTCTTCATCATTTTTTTACTGCCAGAACCCTACAACTGAACCGCCAGCAACAACCAATGCTTTTACATCCTGAAGCATTCATCGATGGCCGCACGCGACGGCCTTCGCGAAGGGTTCAGAAATTGCCGAGGAACCACTCCTTCATGCGCTGCCAGACCGCCTTGACCGAACCTTCCTGGCGGGTCACGATGTAGCCGCGCAGATACTGTTTCTTGGCTTCCTGCAGCAGGCCCAATACGGTCGAGTAGCGCGGGCTGCGTACCACGTCAGCCAGCTGGCCGCTGTATTCGGGCGTGCCCAGGCGCGCCGGTTTCAGGAAGATGTCTTCGGCCAGTTCGGTCATGCCCGGCATCATTGCCGAGCCACCGGTGAGCACGATGCCCGAGGACAGCACCTCTTCATAACCCGACTCGCGCACCACCTGATGCACCAGCGCAAACAGCTCTTCGACGCGCGGCTCGATGACGGCGGCCAGCGCCTGGCGCGACAGGGTGCGCGGATTGCGGTCGCCCAGGCCGGGCACTTCCAGCGTCTCGGTCGGATCGGCCAGGATCTGCTTGGCCACGCCATAGCGCAGCTTGATCTCTTCGGCTTCCAGCGTGGGGGTGCGCAGGGCCATGGCGATGTCGTTGGTGATCTGGTCACCGGCAATCGGGATCACCGCGGTATGACGGATCGCGCCTTCGGTGAAGACCGCCACATCGGTGGTGCCGCCACCGATGTCGACCAGCACCACGCCCAGTTCGCGCTCATCCGTGGTCAGCACCGAATCGGCCGAGGCCATCGGTTGCAGGATCAGGTCGGAGACTTCCAGACCGCAACGGCGCACGCACTTGACGATGTTCTGCACGGCGGAAACCGCACCGGTGACGATGTGCACCTTCACTTCCAGGCGGATACCGCTCATGCCGATGGGCTCGCGCACGTCTTCCTGGTTGTCGACGATGAATTCCTGCGGGACCGTGTGCAGCAGCTGCTGGTCGGTCGGGATGTTGACGGCCTTGGCGGTCTCGATCACGCGCGAGACGTCGGCGGCGGTCACTTCCTTGTCCTTGATGGCGACCATGCCGCTGGAATTGAAGCTGCGGATGTGACTGCCGGCGATGCCCGTGTAGACATTGCGGATCTTGCAGTCGGCCATCAGCTCGGCTTCTTCCAGGGCGCGCTGTATCGATTCGACGGTGGCCTCGATGTTGACGACCACGCCCTTCTTGAGCCCCTTGGATTCGGACTGCCCCAGCCCGATCACTTCATGGCGGCCATCGGGCAGCACCTCGGCCACCACCGCCACCACTTTCGAGGTGCCGATGTCCAGACCGACGATCAGATTTTTTGCGTCTTTTGTCATAGCGTTCCGCTTATTTCTTTTTCCCGTTCATTGCCGCCAGCACCAGGCCATCCGCCTTCAAGGCCATCCCGTTGGGATAGCGCAGGTCGACGCTTTCTATCTTTCCCTGCAATCGTTCCATCAGCTGCGGATATGCCGCCACCAGCCGCGCCACCCGTTCCTTCAATATCGCATCGCCCTGCTCGCGGCCCAGCTCGACCGTCATGCCATTGTCCAGCCGTACGGTCCAGGCATAGCGGTTCGACAGCACCACCGACTCCGGCTCCAGCTTGATGGGCGCGAACCACTGACGGAACAAGGCCAGTCGCGCCACCACCTGCTTCTCGCTGCCGGGGGGGCCATCGAACTCCAGCAGCTCACCGTCATCCTCGGCCTCGGCCAGGTTGGCGGTGAACACGTCACCCTTCTGCGACAACAACTTGCCATCTTCGCCCCAGGTACCCAGGGCCTTGTGTTCCTCGATCTTCACCACCAGCCGGTCCGGCCATTCACGCCGCACCATGGCCTTGCGCACCCAGGGCACGGCTTCGAAGGCCGCGCGCACCGCCGTCAGGTCGGCCGTGAAGAAATTGCCATGGATGCGCGGCACCGCAGTGGCCCGCACCGTCAAGGCATTGACCTTCTCCAGCGGCATATCGCTGGCTGATTCGATGCGTATCGTGTGCAGCGTAAACATCGGCCGCTGCGCCACCCACCACAAACCCGATGCCACCAGGGCCAGCAGCACCAGCGCAAAAAGCGCACTGCTGATGGCGTTGAGCATCTTGACGTCCTGCCACATCGACGCGTTCTTCCTTAAACCCGGACCATCACGGCTGGCCCGCCTGCGGCGTCCAGTCCTTCGATGGCCTCATGTCCAGCGCGGCCATCGCCAAAATCTCGCAGCACAGGTCTTCATAGCTCATGCCCACCGCCTTGGCCGCCATCGGTACCAGCGAATGGCCGGTCATGCCGGGCGAGGTGTTGATTTCGATCAGGTAAGGCTCAGCCTTTCCATCCGCCTCACGCAGCATGAAGTCCACGCGGCTCCAGCCACGGCAACCCAACGCATTGAAAGCCCGTACCGCCAGATCCTGGATATGGCGCGTCAGTTCCGCATCCAGAGGGGCGGGGCAGTAATATTTCGTGTCGTCGGTGAAATACTTGTTCTGGTAGTCGTAGTTGCCATCCGGCGCGCAGATCTCGATGACCGGCAAGGCCCGCGCATCGCGTCCCTGCCCCAGTACCGGCACCGTCAGTTCACGGCCACGGATGAATTCCTCGGCCAGCACCACGCTGTCATAGCGGGCGCACATCTCGAAGCTCACCTGCATGTCGGAATAACCGTTGACCTTGGCAATGCCGATGGTCGAGCCTTCATGCGGCGCCTTGAGCATCAGCGGCAAACCCAGCTCGTCGGGCACCACGCGCAATTGCTCGCGCGAGGTGGCCTTGGCATCCAGGCTCAGGAAGCGCGGCGTGGGCAGAGCATGCGAGAGCCAGATGCGCTTGGTCATGATCTTGTCCATGGCGATGCTGGAGGCCATCACGCCCGGGCCGGTATAGGGCAAGCCCATCTGTTCCAGCGCACCTTGCAGCGTGCCGTCTTCGCCATAGCGGCCATGCAGGGCGATGAAGACGCGGTCGAATTTCTCGGCCTGCAATTCACCCAGGCTGCGCTCAGCCGGATCGAAGGGATGCGCATCCACGCCCTTGCTGCGCAGGGCCTGCAAGACGCCATTGCCCGACATCATCGACACTTCGCGCTCGGCGGAACGACCACCGAAGAGCACGCCGACGCGGCCGAAGGCCTTGATCTGGTCCTGGCTGATCATGCGGCCCCCTGTTCGTTCTTGCCACCGGCGTGCGCGACCAAACGCCCCGGTACGGCGGAAATCGATCCAGCCCCCATGGTCATGACGACGTCGCCGTCGCGCACCACATTGCGGATGGTCTCGGGCATGTCGCCGATGTCGTCCACGAAGACCGGCTCCACCTTGCCGGCCGCGCGCAGCGCATGCGCCAGCGAACGGCCATCGGCGGCCACGATGGGGGCTTCACCGGCGGAATACACTTCACCCAGCACCAGCACATCGGGTGAGGACAGTACCTTGACGAAATCCTCGAACAGATCGCGCGTACGGGTATAGCGGTGCGGCTGGAAGGCCAGCACCAGGCGGCGGCCGGGATAGGCGCCACGGGCGGCGGCGATGGTGGCGGCGGTCTCGACCGGGTGATGGCCGTAATCGTCCACCAGCGTGAAGTGGCCAGCGGGATTGCCCTGCGCATCGGTGATCGGCACCTCGCCATAGCGGGTAAAGCGGCGGCCTACACCGTTGAATTCGGTCAGCGCCTTCTGGGTGGCGGCATCATCCACATCCAGTTCACGGGCAATGGCGATGGCGGCGCAGGCATTCTGCACGTTGTGCATGCCGGGCTGGTTCAGGCTCACCTGCATGGGTGCGTAGCCGTCCTGGATCACGGTGAATTCCATCTTGCCATCCACGGCGCGGGCCTCGATGGCGCGCACGTCGGCGTCGTCATGGAAGCCGTAGGTCAGAATGGGCTTGGAGACCATGGGCATGATCTCGCGCACGTGCGGATCATCCAGGCACAGCACGGCCACACCGTAGAACGGCAGGCGTTGGGTGAACTCGACGAAGGCCTGTTTCAGGCGCGCGAAGTCATGGTTGTAGGTTTCCATGTGATCGGCATCGATGTTGGTGATGACTTCGATCACGGGCGTCAGGTTGAGGAAGGACGCATCCGACTCATCGGCTTCGGCCACGATGAATTCACCGGTGCCCAGCTTGGCATTGGCGCCGGCGCTGGTGAGGCGGCCACCGATGACGAAGGTCGGGTCCAGTCCGCCTTGGGCCAGCACGCTGGCCACCAGGCTGGTGGTGGTGGTCTTGCCGTGGGTGCCGGCAATGGCAATGCCCTTCTTCAGGCGCATCAGTTCACCCAGCATCACCGCGCGCGGCACGATGGGGATGTGCTTCTTGCGCGCGGCCAGCACTTCCGGGTTGTCGCCCCTGACGGCGGTGGAGGTGACGATGGCGTCAGCGCCTTCGATGTTCTCGGCCGCATGGCCATAGCGGATGTTGGCGCCCAGCTGCGCCAGGCGCTGGGTGGCGGCATTGCTGCCCAGGTCGGAGCCTGAGACGCCATAGCCGAGGTTGAGCAGCACTTCGGCGATACCGCTCATGCCTGAGCCGCCGATACCCACGAAATGAATGTTCTTGACGCGATGCTTCATGGTGTTACCAGTCCTTCCAGCACGCGCGCGATTGCCTCGTTGGCGTCGCGCCGGCCTTGTTCGTATGCCGCCTGTGCCATGTCATGGCATGCAGCGCGGTCCAGTTTCTGCAGCAAACCGGCCAGGTGATCCGGCGTCAGTTCGCGTTGCGGCAAGTGAATCGCCGCCTTGTTCCGTGCCATCCACTTCGCATTGTCGATCTGGTGCGAGGTGGTCGATACCGCCAGCGGCACCAACACGCTGGCCACGCCCGCAGCCGTCAGCTCGGAGACCGTGATGGCCCCGGCGCGGCAGATCACCAGATCGGCCTCGGCATAGCGGCGCGGCATGTCGTCGATGAAATCGACCACTTCGGCCTGCACGCCTGCGGCCTCGTAGGCTGCGCGCAAGGCGGCGATATGCTGCTTGCCCGACTGGTGCGTCACTTGCGGACGCAACTGGGCAGGCAGCTTCGCCAGCGCGGCGGGCACGTTGTCGTTCAAGACCTTGGCGCCCAGGCTGCCGCCCACCACCAGAATCTTCAGCGGGCCGCTGCGGCCGGCGTAACGTTGGGCCGGCTGCGGCAGCGCGATGATTTCCTTGCGCACCGGATTGCCGGTGACCTCGGCCTTGCCCGCCGCACGGCCGAAATCGGCCGGGAAGCCAAAGAGAAGCTTGGTCGCCATCGGCGCCAGGGTCTTGTTCGACAGCAGCAGTGCCGCATCCGCATTGACCAGCACCAGCGGCTTGCCGCGCAGGCGCGCCATCACGCCGCCCGGTACGGTGACGTAGCCGCCCATGCCCAGCACCACATCGGGACGACGACGGCCGAGGATGGCATGGCAATGCAGGAAGCTTGCCAGCAGACGCCACATCCCCTTGACCGTATGCAGCAGCCCCTTGCCGCGCAGGCCGGCGAAGACAATGCTGTCCATCTCCACGCCATGGCGCGGCACCAGCTCGCGCTCCATGCCGTGCGTGGTGCCCAGCCAGCTCACTTGCCAGCCGCGCGCGCGCATGGTGTCGGCGATCGCCAGACCAGGGAAGATGTGGCCGCCGGTACCGGCGGCCATGATCAGCAACTTGCGCGGCGCGCTCATGGACGGCCTCCGCGCATGAGTACCCGGTTTTCGTAATCGATGCGCAGCAGGATGGCCAGGCCCACGCAATTCAACAGCACACCCGAACCGCCATAACTCATCAGCGGCAGCGTCAGCCCCTTGGTCGGCAGCAGGCCGAGGTTCACGCCCATGTTGATGAAGGCCTGCACGCCCAGCCAGATACCGATGCCCTTGGCCACCAGGCCGGCAAAGGTGAGGTCCAGCGCGATGGCCTGGCGACCGATCTCGAAGGAATGCTTGACCAGCCAGTAGAACAGCAACACCACCACCAGCACCCCGACGAAACCGAGCTCCTCGCCGATGACGGCGAGCAGGAAGTCGGTATGCGCTTCGGGCAGGTAATGCAGCTTTTCCACGCTGCCGCCCAGCCCGACGCCGAACAGTTCGCCGCGCCCGAAGGCGATCAGCGAATGCGACAACTGATAGGCCTTGCCCAGCGCGTTTTCTTCCTCCCAGGGATTCAGATAGGCAAAAATGCGCTCGCGCCGCCACGGCGAGGTGACGATGACCAGCGAGAACACCCCCACCAGGGTAGCCCCGATACCGCCGAACCAGACGCCGTTGATGCCGCCCAGGAACAGGATGCCCATGGCGATGCAGACAATCACGCCGAAAGCACCCAGGTCAGGCTCCAGCAGCAACAGCAGGCCGACCAGGCCGACGGCGGCGGCCATGGGGAAGAAGCCCTTGACCAGCTTGTGCATCACCGCCTGCTTGCGCACCGTGTAGTCGGCGGCATACAGCACGATGAAGAGCTTCATCAGTTCGGAGGGCTGCAGGTTGATGATCTTCAGCGAGAGCCAGCGCTTGGCACCATTGACCCCCTTGCCCACGCCCGGAATGAGCACCATCAGCAGCAGGATCAGCGTGATGGCAAAGAGATAGGGCGCCCACTTCTGCCAGGTCTCGATGGGCACGCGGAAGACCACCGCACCGGCCACGATGGAGAGCACGATGAAGATCGCCTGGCGGATCAGGAAGTGGTAATTCGAATAGGATGCGTACTTGGGCGAGTCCGGCAATGCCACCGAGGCCGAATACACCATCACCATGCCGAACAGCATCAACAGCAGGACCACCCAGATCAGCGGCTGGTCGTATTCCATCATGCGCGAGCGCTGCTCGAAGCCGATGCTGCCCGATGCGCTGCCACGGCTGCTGCGGACGCGACCGGCGGCCACCGGCGCGGCCTGTTTCAAGCCGCCCAGCCAGTTGCGCACCGAGGACAGGCCCAGTTTCATGCCAGCACCTCACCGCGCGAGAGCGCCAGTTCGCGCACCGCGTCCACGAAGACCTCGGCGCGATGGGCATAGTTGCGGAACATGTCCAGGCTGGCGCAGGCCGGCGAGAGCAGTACGATATCGCCGGCGGCGGCGAGTTCACCGGCCTTTTCCACGGCCGCTTCCAGGCTGGCACAATCGATGAGTTCGACACCGCTGTCGGCCAGGGCCGCGCGCACGGCGGGGCCGTCGCGACCGATCAGCAAGACGGCGCGGGCGTATTTCTGCACCGGCAGATCCAGCGGCGAAAAGTCCTGACCCTTGCCATCACCACCAGCGATCAGCACGATGCGGTTGGGACGACCACCCAAACCCAGTCCATTGAGCGCAGCCACGGTGGCGCCGACATTGGTGCCCTTGCTGTCGTCGTAGTACTCGACGTCCTGGATCACGCCGACCAGTTCCACCCGGTGCGGTTCGCCCGTGTAGTCGCGCAGACCGTGCAGCAGCGGCGCCATCGGCAGATCGACGGCGCGGCACAAGGCCAGCGCGGCCAGCGCATTCATGGCGTTGTGGGCGCCACGGATGCGCAGGGCATCGGCAGGCATGAGGCGCTTGACGGTCACCGGCGGCGGCAGCATGTCCTTCTGCTTGCGGCGACGCTTGCCTTCCGGGACTTCATCGTCTTCATGCACGAAGGCGTTGGCCAGCCACAGCATGCCATTGTCATTGACCAGGCCGAAGCTGTTGGGGGTGGACGGTTCGTCCAGACCGAAGGTGGACAGCGGCGCAGCGGCTGCGCTCATCTCCATCACCAGTGCGTCATCTCGGTTGAGCACGCGTACGGTGTCCTGGCCGAAGATGCGGGCCTTGTCGGCGGCGTAGTTGTCCATGCTGCCGTGCCAGTCCAGGTGGTCCTGGGTCAGATTCAGGACGGTGGCGGCATGCGGCTGCAGGCTGTGCGTGGTGTGCAGCTGGAAGCTGGAGAGCTCCAGCACCCAGGCCTGCGGCAGGGAACCGCGATAGCTCGGCTCCGGTGGCGGCGGCGGAGGCACTTCCACCAGCGCATCTTCCTCGGCCTTGCGCGAGACTTCCATGAAGTCGCCCAGGTTCATGGCTTCGCCCGTGGTGGCGGGGGCCGCCATATCGGCTTGCGGCACCACGTCGGAGGCCACGTCCAGGGTGGCCTCGGTGGGCTGCCCGGTATCCGGTACCGTGTACTCGGCAGCTTCGTGCGCGGGTTCCTCGCTGGCCAGCAGTTCTCCCTGCGGCGCCGGTTCAGGCGCTGGCGCGGCCACCTCGGGCTGCGCCTGCAGGACCGGCACGGCAATCGCGGCGGCCTGCTCGATGCTGGCCGCAGCACGGCGATGCTTCTCGGCCTCGGCGGCCTGGCGGGCGTCCAGCACGGCCTGTTGGGCCGCTTGTGCCTCGGCTTCGGCTGCGGCCTGGGCCGCGTCGCGGGCATCCTGCTCGGCCAGTTCGGCCAGGAAGATCTTGTCCTTGATCACGGCTTCACGCAGCACATCCAGCGCAGCCGGGCTGATGTTGCCTGCCACCTGCACCGACAGCCCGGCACGCTCGCATAAAAGACCGGTCAGGCGGGTCACGGTGGTCTTGCCGTTGGTGCCGGTGATGGCCAGCACCTTGGGTTGATACAGGGTCTCTTCGCGCAGGGCGGCCAGGGCCTGGGCGAACAGTTCGATCTCGCCCCACAGCGGCAGGCCGCGCTCGGCCATGGCCGGCATCAGCGGGGCCAGCTCGCCTGCGGGAGCCAGGCCGGGACTGACGGCGACGAAATCGATTCCCTCCAGCAACGAGGGGGCCAATGCCTGGCCCAGCACAGCCTCGGCCTCGGGCGCGTCGGCGCGCAAGGCCGCCAGGCGCTCGGCCAGCGCCGCTTCGCTACGGGTATCGGCCACGCGCACGCCGGCGCCGCAGTAGACCAGCCACCGCGCCATTGCCAGGCCGGACTCGCCGAGTCCGAGCACCAGAACGTGTTTGCCCGAGTAATTCATCTTGTTTTCCGACTCACTTCTTCATCAAGGTCTTGCCATGCAGGGCCCAGCCCTGCCAACCACGAAGGCGCCTCCTGCATTTCGTCACAAGGGGCGCCGTTTTTCTTCATATCGCCTGTTTACCGCAGCTTCAGGGTCGACAGGCCGACCAGTACCAGCATCATGGTGATGATCCAGAACCGCACCACCACCTGGGTTTCCTTCCAGCCCTTCTGTTCGTAGTGGTGATGCAGGGGTGCCATCAACAGCACGCGACGGCCAGTGCCGAAGCGCTTCTTCGTGTACTTGAAATAGGCCACCTGGATCATCACCGAGAGCGTCTCCACCACGAAGATGCCGCCCATGATGAAGAGCACGATTTCCTGGCGCACGATGACGGCGATGGTGCCCAGCGCACCACCCAGCGCCAGCGCGCCGACGTCGCCCATGAACACCTGCGCCGGGTAGGCGTTGTACCAGAGGAAGGCCAGGCCCGCGCCACCCATGGCGCCGCAGAAGATGAGCAGTTCGCCGGCACCCGGGATGTGCGGAATGAACAGGTACTTGGCGTAGGCCGCGTTGCCGGTCAGGTAGGCGAACAGGCCCAGGGCCGCCCCCACCAGCACGGTGGGCATGATGGCCAGGCCATCCAGACCATCGGTCAGGTTGACCGCATTGCTGGTGCCGACGATGACGAAATAGGTCAGCGCGATGAAGCCCCACACGCCCAGCGGATAGGTCACGGTCTTGAAGAAGGGCACGATCAGGTCGGCCTTGGGCGGCAGGTCCAGGCTGAAGCCGGAACGCACCCAGGCGACGAAGAGGTCGAAGACCTTCAGGTTGCTCACTTCGGAAACCGAGAAGGCCAGGTAGAACGCCGCCACCAGTCCGATCAGCGATTGCCAGAAATATTTTTCGCGCGAGCGCATGCCTTCCGGATCGCGATAGACCACCTTGCGGTAGTCATCGACCCAACCGACGGCGCCGAACCCGAGCGTGACGATCAGCACGATCCACACGAAACGGTTGGACAGGTCCGCCCACAGCAGGGTGGAAACGCCGATGCCGATCAGGATCAGCACGCCGCCCATGGTGGGGGTGCCGGACTTGATCAGGTGGGTCTGCGGTCCATCGGTGCGCACGGCCTGGCCGACCTTCATGCGGGTGAGCATGCGGATCACGGCAGGGCCGGCGATCATGCCGATCAACAGCGCCGTCAGCGTGGCGAAGACCGCGCGGAAGGTGATGAAGTTGAACAGGCGCAGAAAGCCGAAATCCTGTTGAAAATTCTGTGCAAGCCAGAGCAGCATGCTAATGGGTCTCCTGTTGATGTTGCGAGAGTGATTCAACGTTGACCAGATGCTGTACAACTCGCTCCATCTTCATGAAGCGTGAACCTTTTACCAAAATGGTCGCCCCCTGCGGGGCAGCCTTTTCCACCGCGGCATTGAGTGCGGCGATATCGTCGAAATGCGTAGCCTGCGCTACACCTTGCAGCGCCGGACCATACGAACTGACGACGTGTTTCGTCAATTCGCCCAGTCCGAGCAAGAGCGGAATGCCACGGCTGCGGGCATAGGCGCCGATCTCGGCATGGAACTGCGGGCCCTGGTCGCCGACTTCACCCATGTCGCCCAGCACCAGCACGCGCGGACCGTCGATGGCGGCCAGCACGTCGATGGCGGCGCGCACGGAGTCGGGGTTGGCGTTGTAGGTGTCGTCGATCACCAGCGCGCCGCTGCGGGCTTGCTTGCGCTGCAGGCGGCCACTGACCGGGGCAAAGCTCTGCAGGCCGCGTACCACGGCCTCAACCGTGATGCCGGCACCCAGCGCGCAGGCGGCAGCAGCCAGGGCATTGCGCACGTTGTGCTCACCGACGGCGGCCAGTTCCACCTTGAACTGCGCGGGCGGGACGGCCAGACCTTTCACGGTCACCTGCAGGGTACTGCCGAAGGCGCTGGCCTGATAGCTGGCGCTGACATCGGCTTGCGCAGTCAGGCCGAAAGTCAGCACGCGGCGGGCACCGGCTTCTTCACGCCAGAGCGCGGTGAAATCATCATCGGACGGGAACACGGCCACGCCGTCAGCAGGCAGGTGGCGGATCACGGCGCCGTTTTCGCGCGCCACCGCTTCCACGCTGGCCATGAATTCCTGATGCTCGCGCTGGGCATTGTTGACCAGCCCCAGCGTGGGCGCGGCAATGCGAGAAAGCACGGCGATTTCGCCCGGATGATTCATGCCCATCTCGATGACGGCAGCCTGATGTTGCGCGCGCAGACGGAACAAGGTCAGCGGGACGCCGATCTCGTTGTTGAAATTGCCGCGCGTACCCAGGTAGCCGTCTTCACCGAAGGCGGCCGTGAGGATGGCGGCGATCATTTCCTTGACGGTGGTCTTGCCGTTGCTGCCGGTCACGCCGATCACCGGGATCTGATGCCGGATACGCCAGCCATGGGCGATCTGGCCCAGTGCGGCGCGGGTGTCGGGTACCACGATGGCCGGCACGCCAAGGCCTGGCGGTACGCGTTCGACCACCACGGCGGCAGCACCCTGGGCGGCTACCGTATCGAGGAAATCATGCGCATCGAAGCGCTCGCCGCGCAGAGCGACGAAGACATTGCCGGGCTTGACCGCACGACTGTCGGTGACGACGTCATTGAGTTCGAGTACGCCTGCCGGCGCATTGACCACGCCCGGCACGGTGCGTGCGGAGGCGGCTTGCTCGGCGGTGCGGATCCACTCCAGCAACTGGCGGAAATCGAATCGCATCATGCGCCTCCCATCATCGTCGAGCGCGCGGCCAGGGCCAGGGCGACATGGTCGGCATCGAGGAAGGGCAGTTTCTTGCCGGCGATTTCCTGGTAGGGCTCATGCCCCTTGCCGGCCAGCAGTACCACGTCGGAGCGGGTGGCATGGCGGATCGCCCACAGGATGGCGCCGGCGCGGTCGGGCAGCACCACCGGTTCGACGCGGCTCATGCCTACACGGATCTGCTCGATGATGGCCTGCGGATCTTCACTGCGCGGATTGTCGCTGGTCAGCACGACCTGGTCGGCCTGCTCGGCGATCTGGCCCATCTGCGGGCGCTTGCCCGGATCGCGATCACCACCGCAGCCGAATACGCACCACAGCTGGCCGCCACGCTGGGTGGCGACCTGGCGCAGGGTGGACAGGGTCTTGTCGAGGGCGTCGGGGGTATGGGCGTAATCGATCACGATCAGCGGCACATCAGGGCCGCCGAACTGCTGCATGCGGCCCGGTGCCGGGGTCAGTGCGGCCGCTGCGGCGACCACGGCATCCCAGGCCACGCCCTGCGTGAGCAGTACGCCCATGATGCCCAGCACGTTGCTGACATTGAAGCGTCCCACCAGCTGGGTCTTGACCTGGCCGCTGCCGAAAGGGGAATCGACGTGGAAGGCGGTGCCGGTATGGCTGCTGCGCAGTTGGCTGGCGCGCAAAGTCGGTACGCCGTGCGTGTTGCCGCCCTGCTCGTCGGCGATGGCATAACCGATCACCGGCAGCTTGCGCTCGGCCAGCAGCGGCAGCAGGCGCTGGCCCATGCCGTCGTCCAGGTTGACCACGGCGTGCTTCAGGCCCGGCCACTGGAACAGCTTGCGCTTGGCGTCTTCGTAGGTCTGCATGTCACCGTGGAAATCCAGGTGATCACGGGTGAAATTGGTCAGCAGCGCGACATCGACGTGCATGCCGTTCATGCGCCCCTGGGCCAGTCCGATGGAGGAGGCCTCGATGGCCAGCGCACCGACGCGGCCCTGCGACAACTTGAACAGGCTGCGTTGCAGCAGTACGGCGTCCGGTGTGGTGTAGCCGGTGACCTCGAAGCCTTGCGGCTTGCCATTGACAAAGCTGCCCACGCCGAGCGTACCGATCACGCCGGCGGCGCTGGCGCCGGGCAGACGCGACAATGCGGTACCCAGCCAGTAGGCGCAGGAAGTCTTGCCATTGGTGCCGGTGACGGCCACCGTCAACATGGCCTGATCAGGCTGGCCGTACCAGGCGGCGGCGATCTCGCCGGCGCGCGCCTTCAGGTCGGACAGGGGCAGGTGCGGCACGTCGATCTGGGCCGGCCAGGTATAACCGTCGGCTTCGTAGAGCACGGCGGCCGCGCCCCGCTCGACGGCATCGGCAATATAGGAGCGGCCATCGGCGTCGCCCACGTAAGCGAAGAACACGTCGCCGGCCGCCACGCGGCGGGAATCCGAGGTGAGTTGCGCAGACGGCGACGCCTGGCGCAGCCAGGCGAGGATGTCTTGAAGGCTGGGAACGCGCTCGGACATTACATGCTCTCCTCAAGCGGTTCTTTGGGAATGATGATGTTGGTCACGCTGGAATCCGGCGGTACGTTCAATGCGCGCAAGGCATTGGCGGCGACGTTGGCAAATACCGGGCCGGCCACCGGGCCGCCGAAGTGCTGACCTTGCGGCTCGTCGATCATCACCGAGATGATCAGGCGCGGGTCCGACATCGGGGCGATGCCCGTGAACGAGGCCACGTACTTGCGCACGTACTTGCCGTTTTCGATCTTGTAAGCGGTACCGGTCTTGCCGCCGACGCGATAGCCCGGCACCTGGGCCTGCGGTGCCGTACCGCCCGGAGCGACCACGGTTTCCAGCATGCGGCGCATCTGCAGGGCGGTATCGGCCGAGATGACACGCTGGCCGATGGGCGAATCGGTGACCTTGGTGAAGGACAAGGGAATGATGTCGCCATTGCGGGCGAAGATCAGATAGGCGTGGGCCAGCTGGATCAACGACACCGAAATGCCGTGGCCGTAGCTCATGGTGGCCTGCTCGATCGGGCGCCACGACTTGTAGGGACGCACGCGACCGGCCACCGCCCCCGGGAAGCCGAACTTGGGCTGCTGACCGAAACCGACCGTGGTGAACATTTCCCACATCTCTTCGGCCGGCATGCCCAGCGCGATCTTGGCAGTGCCGATGTTGGAAGACTTCTCGATGATCTGCGCCACCGTCAGCGGACCGTGGGGATGCGAATCGCCGATGGTGGCGGTGCCGATGGTCATCTTGCCGGGCGCGGTCTGGAACACCGTGGACGGAGTCACGCGATGCGTGTCCAGCGCCAGGGCCACGGTGAAGGGCTTGAGGGTCGAGCCCGGTTCGAAGGTATCGGTCACCACGCGATTGCGCAGCTGCGCCCCGGTCAGCACCGAACGGTCGTTGGGATTGTAGGAGGGCAGATTGGCCATGGCCAGCACTTCGCCGGTCTTGGCATCGACCACGATGATGCCACCGGCCTTGGCCTTGTATTTTTCTACCGCTTCCTTCAGTTGCGTGAAGGCGATGTACTGAATCTTGCTGTCGATGGACAAGGTCAGGTCACGGCCATCGTGCGGCTCGCGGATCGATTCGATATCTTCCACCACACGGCCCAGGCGGTCCTTGATGACGCGGCGGCTGCCGGTCACGCCGGCCAGCGTCTTCTGCGCGGACAGCTCCATGCCGTCCTGGCCGGCATCCTCGATGTTGGTGAAGCCGACCACGTGCGCCATCACCTCGCCTTCGGGATAGAAGCGCTTGTATTCCTTGCGGGTCTGGATGCCGGGGATGCCCAGCTTGACAATCTTGTCGGCGGTATCCTGCTCGACCTGGCGCTTGAGGTAGACGAAGCTGCGGTCGGAATCGAGCTTCTTGCGCAGCTCGGCATCGCTCATGTCCAGCAGCTTGGCCAGCTGCACCAGCTTGTCCTTGGGTGCGCCCTGCACATCGTCGGGGATGGCCCAGATCGCCTTGACCGGCACCGAGGAAGCCAGCACCTGGCCGTTGCGGTCAAGGATCTTGCCGCGCGTGGCGGGCATTTCCAGGGTGCGGGCGTAGCGCGAGGCGCCCTGCTTCTGCAGGAAATCGGTCGATACGCCCTGCAGCCACAGCGCGCGCAGCACCAGCGCCACGAAGGCGGCAAACAGCACGAACAGCACGAAGCGCGAGCGCCAGGCCGGCAGCTTGACCTGCAGGATGGGATTGGACGAAAACGCCACGCCCTTGGAGGCAGCCACGCGAGCGCCGGTCAGATTGGTACGCGGGGGCATCTTGGTCATGGCACCCCCACGGTGAGGTATTGGGTACGGGCGGCGGTGACCGGGACCATGCCCAGATCACGCCGTGCCAGCTCCTCGATGCGGGCATTCTTGCCCAGCGTGGACTGGTCCAGTTGCAACTGCGCCCAATCGACGTCGAGCTGGCGCGCCGCGCTCTGGGCGCGTTCCAGCTCGATGAAGAGGCTGCGGGCCTTGTACTGGGCGCTCACCACCGACAGCGCGCAACCCACCAGCATGATGGTCAGCAGGATGCACAGACGCCCGGTCATGCAGGCGCCCCTTCGGTGGTGCGGGTGGACACCGGCATCACGCGCTCCAGGCCGCGCATGACCGCCGAGCGGGCACGCGGGTTGGATTCGACTTCGGCACTGCTGGGCATGACGCGCGGCAGCAGGCGGGCCGGGGCTTGCGGCAGGTCCACGGCACGGATCGGCAGGCGACGGTCAGGCTGCGGCGCATGGGCTTTGGAGGCCATGAACTGCTTGACGATGCGATCTTCCAGCGAGTGAAAGCTGATCACGACCAATCTCCCGTGCTGCGCCATCTGGGCAAATGCCTTGTCCAGTCCTACTTCGAGTTCTTCAAGCTCTTGATTGACGAAAATCCGTACAGCCTGAAAGGTACGAGTGGCCGGGTCTTTGCCTTTCTCGCGGGTTTTGACGGCTTGTGCCACGAGCGCGGCAAGCTGTCGTGTGCTTGAAATTGGCTCGATTGCCCGGCCAGCAACAATCTTCTTTGCAATCTGAAGAGCAAACCGTTCTTCCCCATAATCTCGTATCACCTTTGCAATCTGCTGTTCATCTGCCGTTGCCAGCCATTCCGCTGCCGACACGCCACGGGTGGTATCCATGCGCATGTCCAGCGGGCCATCAAGACGGAAACTGAAGCCGCGCGCGGCGTCATCCACCTGCGGCGACGAGATGCCCAAATCCATCAATACCCCGTCGACCTGCGCGATGCCGCGTGCGGCCAGCGCCTCGTCCATGGTCGCGAAGCTGTCGTGCACGATCTCGAAGCGGGCATCGTCAATCTTCTGCGCCGTGGCGATGGCCAACGGGTCCTTGTCAAATGCGATCAGGCGCCCTTGCGGGCCCAGCCTGGACAGGATGGCGCGGCTATGACCGCCACGGCCGAAGGTTCCGTCCAGGTAAATGCCATTGGCGCGCTCACCACTGATGGCCAGCGCGTCCACGGCTTCTTCCAACAGCACGGTGCGGTGCTGCAGCTCGGGCACCGGTTGCAGATTCATCTTGTCCGGCCGTCAGAAGGAAAAGTTGCTCAACACATCCGGCATGCCACCCGCCACAGCCTCGGCTTCGCTTTCGGCCAGCTTGACGGCATCCCAGATTTCGAAATGACTACCCATGCCCAGCAACATCACATCGCGCTGCAAGCCCACGGCCGCGCGCAGTTCGGGCGCAATCAGGATGCGGCCGGCACTGTCGAGCTCCACGTCCTGGGCATTGCCCAGGAAGATGCGCTGCCAGGCACGGGCCGACATCGGCCAGTTGGCGATCTGCTCGCGATGCGTCTCCCAGGTCGGGCGCGGAAAGAACAACAGGCAGCCATGCGGATGGCGCGTCACGGTGGCGCGTCCTTCGCACTGCACAATCAGGGCGTCACGATGCTTGGCCGGAATGGTCATCCGTCCTTTGGCATCGAGATTGAGTGCTGACGCGCCCTGGAACACTGTGTTTTTCCTTCGCCTGCGGCGAGTGAGATTGCTGATCGGGTGCCGTGTCGTGCCGGGCAAATGCAAATGACACCACAAATGCCCCACAAAAAAACACTTTTTGACACTGCCGCCCACTTTAGTGGATGCACTATTGCAGGTCAAGCGGTATACGCAGCGAAAAACCGCGATTTTGCTAATAAAGTCAAAGACTTAGCGCACTTCCTTAAAACACCCTCTTCATAACATTTGTGAAGAAAATGAAGGACTTAGCATTTACATTGAAGGTGCAACCTGAGCTATACACATGTGTTTCGCGCCAGAATTGCGCAACGGCGCGGATTTGCGGCGCATGGACGCGGCGGTCTGCCCGATTTCGGGGCAGCAGGGAGAGGGAAAACGACGGGAGCAGGAAAGCGCAGGATTTGCGAGTGAACTGAACCAAAGGACATGGATTTTGCAGTGCAACTTAAGTTCACCGGATGGCGCGAAAATGGACAAGAAATATCCGTTTGGGGCAGTCCGGAGCATGCCTCGCCCTGCATCGTCACCCTGACAACGAGGGCATTGCCCTGCGGGGCAAGCGCCTCAGCAGATGCGGCGAGAACGCTTGTGATCCCGAAACTTCATGAAATTCTTCGTCAAATGAATGGCAGGAAGCGTTTTTGTTTTGACTTCGGCGGCGAGCACCTTTTACTATCCGTGTCTTTGGGAAGATCGATACGCAAAAACGCGGCCGGCATGGCCCGTTTGCGGGTGTTGAAGAGCACGTCGATTTTTTTCAATCAAGGCTGGTTCCGACCAGGCCCTATCGGCTGAAAACGCAGATAGGGCTTGCGGATCCGGCTCATTCCAGTGCTAAAATCTGGGCACCTTAACAGTGAAAGGAATTTAAAAGTGAACAAATCTGAATTGGTTGACGTTATCGCCGCCGACACCGAGATCTCCAAGGCAGCAGCCCAGCGCGCGCTGGACTCCGTCATCGAGAACATCATCAAGGCCGTGACCAAGGGCGATACCGTGCAATTGGTTGGCTTCGGTTCCTTCTCGACCGGCAAGCGCGCTGCCCGCACCGGCCGCAACCCGCAAACCGGCGAAGAAATCAAGATCGCCGCTGCGACCACCGTGAAGTTCTCGGCTGGCAAGGCTTTCAAGGAAGCCGTCAACAAGAAGAAGAAATAATTTCACGCTTCACGCATTTGAATGCCCTCAACCAGGTTCAGGGCATTCAAATCGAGGCCGATTCGACAGGATCGGCCGTCCCTCCCCCCTCCTCGCCTTCCCGCTCGTTTCTTCTTCCTCATCGCTTCTCTTGAGGGCCACACCGCAGAGCGATGTCCCTCCAGCACAGTTGCCCGTTGGCGCGCAACGCACAGCAATGACGGTCTCCCGCACAGACAGGCTTTGTTTGCCAAGGTCCGGCGCAGCGCCTAGAATTTTTTCGATCCATCGCTCCATACAGCCGCATTCCCGCTTGTCGTCCCGTCGTAGACCATGAACAGCCGACCCATCCGGCACACCCAAGGAGACTGTCGATGAATAGCCCCGCCCAGCGTCCACCGCTGCCCCCGTTCACCCGTGAGACGGCCGCCATGAAGGCGCGCGCTGCCGAAGATGCCTGGAATTCCTGCGATCCGCAGCGCGTCTCGCTGGCCTATACCGAAGACAGCCGCTGGCGCAACCGCGCCGACTTCGTCCACGGACGCGCCGAGATCGTCGCCTTCCTCACCCGCAAATGGGCGCGCGAGCTGGATTACCGACTCATCAAGGAAGTCTGGGCGCACGAAGACAACCGCATCGCCGTGCGCTTCGCCTACGAATGGCACGACGATTCGGGGAGCTGGTTCCGCTCCTATGGCAACGAGAACTGGGAATTCGACGAGCATGGACTGATGCGCCTGCGCCATGCTTCCATCAATGATCTGCCGATCAGGCAAGCGGAACGCAAATTCCACTGGGACCGCTCAGGCCCGCGTCCGGCCGACCATCCCGGCCTGTCCGAACTGGGCCTGTAAGCACGGGCCGTCCGTCGACCCGACCGGGGTCGGCCTGAAGCGATTCAGGCGCCCAGGTCGGCCAGCGGATGCGCCTGGCGCGACCAGGGATCGGCAAAGAATCCCTCTACCCATGCCGGCGTGGCAGCGGCCAGAGAGGCCGGATTCCATTGTGGTTTCTGGTCCTTCTCGATGATCAGCGCGCGGATGCCCTCGACGAAATCGGGGCGTGCCGCGCAATGCAGCGACACCACGAATTCCAGCCGGAACACCTCCGCCAGCGACAGCGGACGCACACGCTTCTGCAGGGCATAGCCCAGCCAGGCCGAACCGGGCGAGCCGGCCCGCAGGGTAGCCTGGGCTTTGCTCAGCCAGGCATCCTCGGTCTGCAAGCTCAGAATGCCCTCGACGATTTCCGGCAAGGTGGGCCGACGGCAGAGGGACTCGATCAGGTCGAAATGCGTACGCAGGCTGGAGGCCGCAAACGATGCCGTGCCTTGCGACGAGGAAGAAGCCTGCGCCGCACCCAGTACACGATCCAGCAGCTCGGCATCCTTGCCCTCTCCCCACGGCTGCATCAGCAGGGCATCGATCACCGATGCCTTGGCGGCATGGGCCACGCGATAGTCCGCCAGGCCGGCGAAGAGGGCGTCGTTGGCATTGAGGTTGGCACCGGTGAGCGCCAGGAAGACGCCGCTCTTGCCCGGCATGCGGGACAGGAACCAGCTTCCGCCCACATCCGGATAGAGCCCGATGGTGATTTCCGGCATGGCCAGACGCGATTTTTCGGTGACCACGCGATGGCTGCAACCGGCCATCAGGCCGATACCACCGCCCATGACGATGCCATGCCCCCAGCACAGGATGGGCTTGGCGAAGCTGTGGACAAGATAATCCAGGCGATATTCCTGCTCGAAGAATTCCGCTGCATAGGAATTGGCGCCAATGTCCTCGCGCGCGGGCGAGGCGTGATGTTCGCGCATGGAGCGATAGAGCTGCTGCAAGTCGCCACCGGCACAAAAGGCCTTGTCGCCCTGCGCCTGCAGCATCACCATGGCCACGCCCGGATCGGCCTGCCACTGCTGCAGTTGGGGCGTGAGCAGCCTGACCATCTCCAGCGAGATGGCATGCAGGGTCTTTTCGGAAGCGAGGGTGGCGATGCCGATGCGTTGGCCGTTGGCGGCCGTCAGTTCTTCGAATGCCACGGGGGCGGCGGCTTGGTTCATGGGTCTCCTGGGGTCTCTGGCGAGCCCGCAGTGCCCACGGGCCGCAGTGTTGTTATGAAGAATGAAGAAAAAATCGAATTCAATGAAGCAGGCCGGTAGGCCGGATTCTGTTACGGCGGGAAACCCGCTATGACAGCCATTCCTCTAGGCGACGGATCGCTCCGCCGCTCAAGCTTTCTACCCGCACGCTCCGCGAGCCACATCAACGCGTGCCTATTTGAAATTGCTCCGGGTGGAGGTTACCGCGTTTCACCGTAACTGAATACGCTCGTCTCTGTGGCCCTGTTCCTCGCCTTATACCGGCTTGCGCCGGCTTTCAGCGGACGGCCGTTAACCGTCACCCTGCTCTGTGGAGTCCGGACCTTCCTCCCGCCGCCTCCTTGCGAAGACGGCCAGCGGCTGTCTGGCCTGCATCGGGCGCTATTGTAGCGCAGCATGGGCCGACACCGCGCATCGTCCATCGCAAAACGCTTTTGCGCCCACGCAAAAAGATCATGCCGATTCGGCATGTGACACCCGAGCGGCTCTTCGGTAGTCTGCTGCTGATCCGCTACAGGCCCTGCGCCGCGCGGTTCCTGACTGACTTCAACGAAACACCATGCAAATCTGCGTACTGGGCGCCGGCGTGATCGGCGTGACCACTGCCTACCGTCTCCTGCAGGATGGCCATCAGGTCAGCCTCATCGATGCCCGCGACCAACCCGGCGAGGGCACCAGCCAGGGCAATGGTGCCCAGCTCAGCTATTCCTACGTGGCCCCCCTGGCCGATCCCTCAGTGTGGACCAAATGGGCATACTACCTGTTCAGCAAGGATTCGCCGCTGACCATCAAGCCGACCGCCGATAGCGCCCAATATCGCTGGCTGCTGCAGTTCCTGCGCTGCTGCAATGCGCAGCGCGTACGCCAGACCACCATCGACCTGCTGCAACTGGCCTTCTACAGTCGCGACCAGCTCACCCAATGGAATGCCGGCCTGCAGCTGTCCTTCGATCATCAGCGTTCCGGCAAGCTGGTCATGTTTACCGATGCACAAGGGCTGGAGGCGGCTGCGCAGCAGGTGCAATTCCAGGCGCAGCATGGCTGCCGGCAAGAGGTACTCAGCGCGGCCGAGTGCATCCGCATCGAACCGGCCCTGGGCCACTCACAGCGCGACTGGGTTGGCGGGGTTTACACGCCCAGTGAAGAGGCGGGCGATTGTCCGCAATTCTGCCGCGCCCTGGTCGAAACCATGCAGGCGCATCCGGATTTCCGTTTCATCGGCGCTGCCCGCGTTGATGCCGTACGCCGCGAAGGGCGTGCCCTGCGCGCGGTGCAGGCCGGTGGCCAATGGATTGCTGCCGACCGTTTCGTGCTGGCACTGGGTGCCGATAGCGCGGACTTCGCGCGCCTGGTCGATCTGCGCCTGCCACTCTATCCACTCAAGGGCTACAGCATCACCGTGCCGCTGGAGGATGAGGCCAGCCGCGCCGCGGCGCCTCAGGTATCCATCACCGACATCGCCAGGAAGATCGTTTATGCACGCCTCGGCCAACGGCTGCGCGTGGCGGGCCGCATCGAGCTGGTGGGCCGCGACGCCCGCATCCCGCCCTCGGCCATCGAGGAACTGAAGAATGGCCTGCGCGAGCTCTTCCCCGGCTGCGCGCTGGCCGAGGATGCGACGCTGTCGCCGTGGACGGGATTTCGGCCGGCCACGCCGAGCGGCGTGCCCATCGTCGGCGCATCGCCGGTGGAGAATCTGCATCTCAACATTGGCCAGGGTGCGCTGGGCTGGACGCTGGCCTGTGGCAGTGCGGCGCTGGTGGCCGACCAGATCGCCGGCCGCCGGCGCGCCATCGACGATGCGCCCTTCCGGTACCGCGCCTGAAGAAGTTTCATCTCAGGCGCCCGCATTCGGACTTAACATGGCACATCGCCAGCATCTGCGCTGGCCTATCCACGGGAGACGAACGATGCGGGAAAACCGGCTGCGCACCCTCTTCGCGCAACAGCAACTGGTCCTCTCGGGCTGGGTATCGATGGGCAATTCGCTGCTGGCCGAAGTGCTGGGGCACAGCGGCTACGATGCGGTGACGGTGGATCTGCAGCACGGTCCCTTCTCGATCGAATCGGCGCTGCCGATGCTGCAGGCCATCTCCGGCACGCCCGCCATACCGCTGGTGCGCTGCTCCGAAAACAGCCTGGGAGAAATCAACAAGCTGCTCGACGCCGGTGCCTATGGTGTGATCTGTCCGCTCATCAACACGGCGGCCGACGCCGAGCGCTTCGTGCGGGCCTGCCATTATTCCCCGCGCGGCGGACGCAGCTATGGCCCGGCGCGCGGCTTCCTGTATGGCGGAGCGGACTACTTTGCGCACGCCAACGCCACCATTCTGACCCTGGCCATGATCGAGACCCGCGAAGGCTATGCCAACGCTGAAGCGATCCTGCAGACCCCTGACCTGGACGGCATCTTCATCGGCCCCAGCGACCTGGCCATCGAACTGGGCCTGGCGCCGGATGCCTACGACGACGTGCGCCTCAATGACGCCATCGACCATCTGCTGGCGCTGGCGCGCAGGCTGGGCAAATACGTGGGGATCTTCGCCGGGACCATGGAGATGGCCCAGCGCATGAAGCATATCGGGATGGATCTGGTGGTACCGGGGACGGATATTCAGCAGATCAAGGCGGAAGGGGCGCGGCGGATCGGGGCATTGCGCTGATCCGCTCGCGTGATGCCAGAATCGTTCCGTGGCTTCAGCGGGTCACCACCCGTCCAAAGAACGGATAATTCGGATCGTTATACCCATGCGTGGAAGCATGCCCGGGCGTCACCAGGCTATCCACCAGCGCTTCCTCCTCGGCAGTGATCTTCAGGTCCGCCGCATCGTAGTAATCCTCCATCTGCACCAGCGTGCGCGGCCCCGCGATCACGCTGCTGATGGCCGAATTGGCCAGCACCCAGGCGGTGGCGAACTGGCCCAGTTTGATGCCGCGCGCTTCGCAGTGCTGCTGCAGCCGCTGCGCGATCAGCAGCGATTCCTCGCGAAACTCGGTTTCCATCATGCGCTTGTCGCCCCGACCGGCGCGCGTGTTTTCGGGCGGCTTCTGACCGGGCTGGTACTTGCCGGTCAGCACCCCGCGTGCAATCGGGCTGTAAGGCACCACGCCCAAACCGTAATGCGCGCAAGCCGGCAGGATTTCCACTTCCGGCTGACGATTGAGCAGGTTGTAATACGGCTGGCACACCAGCGGCAACGGCACATTGTTTTTCTCGCACAGCCGCACGATCTCGGCAATGCGCCAGCCACGGAAATTGGAGACGCCAAAACCGCGAATCTTGCCCGCACGGATCAGATCGCCCAGAGCCTGCACGGCTTCCTCCAGGTTCTCTTCCTGGTAGTCGCGGTGCATGTAGAGGATGTCGAGGTAATCGGTATCCAGGCGCTTGAGGATGTTCTCGGTCTCGCGCACGATCCAGCTGCGCGAGTAGTTCGACTCATTGGGCTTGCCGCTCATGGCATTGCCCAGCTTGCTGGCCAGCACCCACTCGTGGCGCTGTCCGGCCAGCAGCTTGCCGACGATTTCCTCGGACTTGCCCTTGGTGTAGACGTCGGCAGTATCGATGAAATTGACGCCATGCTCACGGGCCGAGGCCACGATGCGGCCGGACTCCTGCAGATCGGTCTGATCCCCGAACATCATCGACCCCAAACACAGGGCCGATACCTTCAGATTGCTCTTGCCAAGGCGACGATAGTGCATGCTCTCTCCAAATCGAAAAAAGGGTGTGGATAAATCAACTGCCCGATTGCATACCTCACAGGCTCACAAGATCGGCGCTTCCTCTTCCTGCCAGCGCCGCTTGTCGCGCAGGGGCGGGGCGCCGAACAGGCGGCTGTATTCACGGCTGAACTGGGATGAACTTTCATACCCGACGCGATGCGCGGCGGTGGCCACGCTGGCGTCGGCGGTGAGGATCAGCTTGCGCGCTTCCTGCAGACGCAGGTTCTTCTGGTATTGCAGCGGACTCATGGCCGTCACCAGCTTGAAGTGATGATGCAGCGAAGATACGCTCATGTGCACCTCGCGTGCCACATCCTCGATGCGCAGCGCCTGGTCATAACCCTCCTTGATGAGCCGGATCGCCTTGGCCACGCGGTTCATCTGGCTATCCTGCAAGACGGTCTGGCGCAGCAGCGCGCCCTGCCCGTTCATCAATAGCCGGTACAGGATCTCGCGCCGTATCATGGGCGCCATGATCGGCACATCGCGCGGCGTTTCATGCAGGCGCAACAGGCGCAGCACCGCGTCGAGCAGGTCGACGTCGAGCCGGTTCACGTACAGCCCGCGTGCCGCCCCCTCGCCCAGGCTGGCGGCGGCGGGCAGGTTTTCATCGCCGATGAGCTCACCGATTTCCTGGGTATCCAGCTCCAGCCGCAAACCCAGATAGGGCTCGTCAGGACTGGTGACCATGACCTTGCCGACCACCGGCAGATCGACCGAGGCCACCAGGTAGTGCATGGGATCGTATTCGTAGATCTCGTCGCCCACGAAGATGCGCTTGGAACCCTGCGCAATCACCGCGAAAACCGGCTTCTGCACCGCGTGCTTGGGGCCGGTCGGGCAGGTGATGCGATAGATTTCCATGTTGGGAATGGCCGTGGCCAGCATGCCCTCGGCACCGGTCGTATAGCGCTCCAGCAACTGCAACAGTTCCTGCTGCATGGCCTGGAAACGCGGGTCATCCCTCTCCTGGTCCGCGGCGCCCGGCGCCGCATCAGGCAGCAGCAAGGGCCCGGCATCCTGCAGGGAATGCAGATCGAGGTCCATAAGCTCCTCTCATTGAAAGACAGACACGACTGTAGCGCGGACTGACATTTGCCTGATCCTCCATGATGCAAGACCGGAGAATCAGGCAAGAAGTTTGCAGAATCAGGTATGCCGCAACAGGAATGGGTCCGACCAAAATTCCAACAACGCAGCATACAAAAGGACGCGGCGCTGCCCCACCTGAAAACCCAAGCACGACACACAGAGAATCGGGCAGAAAATCTGCAACTTAAGGCACGCCTAAAGCGGTGCCACCACTGCATAATCCTCGCCGAACCCAAAGCGATACAGAATCGGTCAGAACACGCTCTCCGCGATGTTGTACTGCTCTACCACCGTACGCACCGTCGTGGATTCGGGCTTGTTGACGAAGTGGCACTCGCTGTCTTCCATGCCCATGGTGCAGGCCTTGTTCAGCGGGCAGGTAGCGAACAGCTCGGCCACCCAGTCCACGAAGGCGCGCACCTTGGGCGAGAGATGACGGTTGTGCAGGTACACCACCGAGATTGGCAGCGGTGCCGGCTTCCATTGCGACAGCACCTCCACCAGCCGGCCTTCGTCGATGTGGCGCGTGACCATGTAGAGCGGCGCCTGCACCATGCCGAAGCCCTGCAGTGCGCATTCCACGTAGGCATCGGCATCGTTGACGGAAAGACGTCCGTTCATCTTCACCTCGCGGGTGACGCCATCGACCACGAAATCCCAGTCGATGGTGCGCCCGGTACGGCTGGAGAAGTAATGCACCGACTGGTGCTGCTGCAGATCTTCCAGGGTGTGCGGTACGCCATGGCGCTCCAGGTAGGAAGGCGCGGCGCAGGTCACGGTCTGGAAAGTGCCTATGCGGCGCGCCACCATCGAGGAATCCTGCAGCTCGCCCACGCGGATGACGCAGTCCACTGCCTCCTGCACCAGATCCACCGGACGGTCGCCCATGCCCATGACCAGTTCGATGTCCGGGTACTTGCCGTAGAAATCGCACAGATTGGGCAGCAACATCAGGCGCCCGATCGAGCCGGGCACGTCGATGCGCAGTCGTCCCTGCGGGCCGCGCGTGACATTGCGGAAGGACTGCTCGGTCTCGTCGATGTCAGCCAGGATGCGCACGCAGCGCTCGTAATAGGCCGCGCCATCAGGTGTAAGGCTGATGCGGCGCGTGGTGCGGTTCAGCAGGCGCACTTGCAGCATGCTCTCCAGCCCCTGGATTAGGGTGGTGACGGTGGTGCGCGGCAGGTTCAGGTTGTCGGCAGCGCGCGTGAAGCTGTTGGCATCCACCACAGCGGTAAAGACCTGCATGGCCTGGAAACGGTCCATCGCTCTCTCCTTTGAGGCCGCCACCGGGGTCAACACCGGCGCGGCAAACGGGGGCCAAGACAGATCCACGCAAGGCCAGGCACCGCCCCCGGCGCGCCGTCTTGCCATGACGGGATGCAGCAACAAGCCTCATCCCAATTTAAACCAAATAACGCCAAAAGCCAGCCAACTTAGTGCATCGGCAGCCAATCTTGCCGATGCCACCTCAGCAAGCCTGCCCGGCCGGGGCGGCTGACCTGGTTTTTTCTTCACCAAAAGGATAGCAAAGTGAATGAATTGATTCTCCCGATTGTTCAGGGTTGCCGAACAGTGTTGTTGGATTATAGGTGTTTATTCGAGACCCTGCTGTGCCGCACAATTCGCCTCATTCTTGGACAAGTGGCTTCGGCCCGGGCGCTCATCATGCACGCTTCCTCTTCGCTGGACATCCGCAATTTCTTCGTTCCAGGCCCGCTGGGACGTATCCCCGTGCGTCTGTACCAGCCCGCCGAAGCGCTGCCCAAGGGCGAGAAACGCCCGCTGGTGCTGTATTTCCACGGTGGCGGTTTCACCAGTGGTTCACTGGACGACGCCGATACCCCGGCCAGTTTCCTGGCACGGCACAACCAGGCCGTGGTGCTCTCTGTGGGCTACGCGCTGGCCCCGGCCAAGCCCTTCCCGGCCGCGCCCGAAGACGCCTTTGCCGCCGCCACCTGGGCCTGCAAGAACGCGGCCGAACTGAAGGTGGACCTGGAGCGCATGGTGGTGGCCGGTGACGACGCCGGTGGCAGCCTGGCCGCCAGCCTGACCATGATGACGCGCGACCGCTGCGGCAAGCCGCTGGCGGCCCAGGTGCTGATCAGCCCGATGCTGGATCCGAGCATGCGCCTGCTGGGCGACGCCGCCCGCCTGCAATCGGACCTCACCGCCGAGACCTGTGCGGCCAGCTATCGCCAGTACCTGCCGCAGACCATGCAGCGCCTGCATCCCTATGCCGCACCGCTGGAAGTGAGCCGCCTGGCCGGTCTGCCGCCGGCCTTCATCGCCACCGCCGAGCGCGACGTGTTGTGTCCGGAGGCGGAAAAATACGCCTCCAGCCTGATCCGCGCCGGTGTGCCGACCCAGGTCTCGCGCTTTGCCGGTATCACGCATGGCGCCCTGCGTACGCACCTGCCGCTGCTGACCGAGATCGTCAATTTCCTGCGCTGTCGCTTCGCCAGCTTGCGACGCGATGCCGCGCCCGCTGAATTCCTGCCGTATCCGCTTCACCCCTCCACTTCACTTTGAGGACAAGAAAATGAACACTCCCGCTCCACTGCGCAAACGCTTCGCTCTCACCGCCACGGTCCTGGCTGTCATCGCCCTCGCTATCGGTGGCGCCATTTCGGTGGTAGGCCTCTCGGCCAACGCCACCACCGCACCGACCGCCGCCGCTGGTGCCCCGGTCGATGTGGCCGAAGTGGTCCAGCGCCGGATCATCGACTGGCAATCCTATTCGGGCCGCATCGAAGCCGTCGATCGTGTCGAAATCCGTCCCCTGGTTGGCGGCACTCTGACCGCCGTCCACTTCAAGGATGGCGCGCTGGTCAAGAAGGGCGATCTGCTCTTCACCATCGATCCGCGCCCTTATGAGGCCGAAGTCGCCCGTGCCGAAGCCCAACTGGCCGGTGCCGAAGCCCGCGCCGGCTACACCGCCTCCGACCTGGCCCGTGGTCAGCGCCTGCTGGGCGACAACGCCATCGCCAAGCGCGACTTCGAAGAGAAGCAGAACGCCTCGCGCGAAGCATCAGCCAACGTCGCCGCCGCCCGCGCCGCCCTGCGTGCAGCACGCCTGAACCTGGAATACACCCGCATCACCGCACCGGTGTCCGGACGTATTTCCCGCGCCGAAGTCACGCTCGGGAACGTAGTGAACCCCGGTGCAGCCAATGCGCCCCTCACCACGCTGGTATCCGTGGCCAAGGTCTATGCCTCCTTCGACGTAGATGAACAAAGTTTCCTGAAATACGTCAACCCGGCCCGCGCCGCAGGCACCACCGTCCCCGTGGAACTGGGCCTGGCCAATGAAGACGGCTACTCCCGCAAGGGCCGGGTCGGTTCGGTGGACAACCGTCTCGACACCGCCTCCGGCACCATCCGCGTGCGCGCCATCTTCGACAATGCCGACGGCCAGCTGGTACCGGGTCTGTATGCCCGCGTGCGCCTGGGTGGCGGCTCGCCCCATGAGGCGGTGCTGATCGATGAAAAGGCCATCGGCACCGACCAGGACAAGCGCTTCGTGATGGTGGCCGACAAGGACAACCACGCCAACTATCGCCAGGTGGTGGTAGGCGCCGGTCACGATGGCCTGGTGGTGATCGAAAAGGGTCTGCAGCCGGGTGAACGCATCGTGGTCAATGGCCTGCAGCGCATCCGTCCGGGTGACGCCATCACCCCGACCGTGGTGCCGATGCAGGTGCAGACCGCGACAGCGGCACCGGCGCCCGCTGCCGGCAAGGCCTGATCCGGCACAGACCTCTCTCGCATTCAAGGAAGAACAAGTCGCAGGGGCGCGAACCGCCCGCTGCCCGGGCGTTTGCATCCTGACGACTGACAAGGAACCTACATGAATATCTCCAAATTCTTCATCGACCGCCCGATCTTCGCGGGTGTGCTGTCGGTACTGCTCCTGCTGGGCGGCGTGCTGGCCATGCTGCAGCTGCCCATCTCCGAATATCCGGAAGTGGTGCCGCCCTCGGTGGTGGTGCGCGCCCAGTATCCCGGCGCCAACCCCAAGGTGATCGCCGAGACCGTGGCCGCACCGCTGGAAGAGCAGATCAACGGTGTGGAAAACATGCTCTACATGCAGTCGCAGGCCAACAGCGACGGCAACCTCACCATCACCGTCAACTTCCGCCTGGGGGTCGATCCCGACAAGGCCCAGCAACTGGTGCAGAACCGCGTCTCGCAAGCCCTGCCGCGCCTGCCGGAAGACGTGCAGCGCCTGGGCGTGACCACGCTCAAGTCCTCCCCCACGCTGACCATGGTGGTGCACCTGACCTCGCCCGACAACCGCTATGACACCACCTACCTGCGCAACTATGCGGTCCTCAACGTCAAGGACCGCCTGGCGCGTATCCAGGGTGTCGGTGAAGTGGGCCTGTTCGGTTCTGGCAACTACGCCATGCGCGTCTGGCTCGATCCCAACAAGGTAGCGCAGCGCGGCCTGACGGCTTCGGACGTGGTACGCGCCATCCGCGAGCAGAACGTGCAGGTGGCCGCCGGTGTGATCGGCGCCTCGCCCAGTTCGCCGGACACGCCGCTGCAACTGTCGGTGAACGCCCAGGGTCGCTTGAAGACCGAAGCCGAATTCCGCGACATCATCCTGAAAGCCTCGCCGGATGGCGCCACCACCCGCCTGGGTGACGTGGCCCGGGTGGAACTGGCCGCTTCCGAATACGGCCTGCGCTCGCTGCTGGACAACAAGCCGGCCGTGGCCATCCCCATCTTCCAGGCGCCCGGCGCCAATGCGCTGGAAGTCTCGACCCAGGTGCGCGCGGCGATGAAGGAATTGTCGGCCGACTTCCCCAGCTCGGTCAGCTACAGCATCGTCTATGACCCGACCCAGTTCGTGCGTGCTTCCATCGAAGCGGTGGTGCATACGCTGCTGGAAGCCATTGCGCTGGTGGTGATCGTGGTGATCATCTTCCTGCAGACCTGGCGCGCCTCCATCATTCCGCTCCTGGCGGTGCCGGTGTCCATCATCGGTACCTTCTCGCTGATGCTGGGCTTCGGCTACACCATCAATGCGCTGTCGCTGTTCGGGATGGTGCTGGCCATCGGTATCGTGGTCGACGATGCCATCGTGGTGGTGGAAAACGTCGAGCGCAACATCGGCGCCGGGCTCTCGCCGCGCGACGCAACCTATCGCGCCATGCAGGAGGTCTCCGGCCCCATCATCGCCATTGCCCTGACGCTGGTGGCGGTGTTCGTGCCGCTGGCCTTCATGACCGGCCTGACCGGCCAGTTCTACAAGCAGTTCGCGATGACCATTGCGATTTCCACCGTCATCTCGGCCTTCAATTCGTTGACGCTCTCGCCGGCCCTGGCCGCCCTGCTGCTCAAGGGCCACGGTGACAAGCCGGACTGGCTGACGCGTCAGATGGACCGCTTCCTCGGTGGTTTCTTCATCCGCTTCAACCGCTTCTTCAATCGCGCCTCCAACAACTACGGCGGCGGCGTGACCGGCGTGATCAAGCGCAAGGGCGCCACCATGGGCGTGTATGTGGTGCTGCTGGCCGCGACCCTGGGGGTGTCCTACATCGTCCCCGGCGGTTTCGTGCCGGGGCAGGACAAGCAATATCTGGTGGCCTTCGCGCAGCTGCCCAATGGCGCCTCCATCGACCGCAGCGAAGAAGTGATGCGCAAGATGAGCGACATCATGTTGAAGGAACCCGGTGTGGCCAGTGCGATTGCCTTCCCCGGCCTGTCCATCAACGGTTTCACCAACAGCTCCTCGGCCGGTATCGTCTTCGTGGGTCTGAAGCCCTTCGAGGAACGCAAGAGCAAGGAATTGTCGGGCAATGCCATCGCCGCTTCGCTGAACAAGAAATTCGGCAGCATCAAGGAAGCCTTCACCGCCGTCTTCCCGCCACCGCCAGTCATGGGGCTGGGCACGCTGGGTGGCTTCAAGATGCAGATCGAAGACCGCGGTGCGCTGGGTTATGCCGAACTGGACAAGGCCGCACAAGCCTTCATGAAGGCGGCGGCCAAGGAACCGGCGCTGGGTCCGATGTTCTCCAGCTACCAGATCAACGTGCCGCAACTGGATGTGGAACTGGATCGTGTGAAGGCCAAGCAGCTCGGCATCCCTGTCACCGATGTGTTCAACACCATGCAGATCTACCTCGGCTCGCTGTATGTGAACGACTTCAACCGCTTCGGCCGCGTCTACCAGGTGCGTGCCCAGGCTGACGCGCCCTTCCGCGCCAAGGCCGAGGACATCGCGCAACTGAAGACCCGCAACGATGCCGGCGAGATGGTGCCGCTGTCTTCGGTGGTGAAGGTCAAGCAGACCTTCGGTCCGGAAATGGTGGTGCGCTACAACGGTTATACCGCCGCCGACATCAACGGCGGCCCGGCACCCGGCTATTCGTCGGACCAGGCCCAGGCTGCTGCCGAACGCGTGGCCGCTGCCACCCTGCCACGCGGCATCAAGTTCGAATGGACCGACCTGACCTATCAGAAGATCCTGGCCGGCAATGCGGGCGTGTGGGTGTTCCCGATCAGCGTGCTGCTGGTGTTCCTGGTGCTGGCTGCGCTGTATGAAAGCCTGACCCTGCCGCTGGCCGTGATCCTGATCGTGCCGATGAGCATCCTGGCGGCCTTGACCGGTGTCTGGCTGACCCGTGGCGACAACAACATCTTCACCCAGATCGGCCTGATGGTACTGGTGGGACTCTCGGCCAAGAACGCCATCCTGATCGTGGAATTCGCCCGCGAACTGGAGATGCAGGGCCGCAGCGCCGTACAAGCCGCCATCGAAGCCAGCCGCCTGCGTCTGCGTCCGATCCTGATGACCTCCATCGCCTTCATCATGGGTGTGGTGCCGCTGGTGACGTCCTCCGGCGCGGGTTCGGAAATGCGTCATGCGATGGGGATCGCGGTGTTCTTCGGCATGCTGGGCGTGACCCTGTTCGGCCTGTTCCTGACCCCGGTGTTCTATGTCCTGCTGCGCACCATCGACCGCCGCGCGCTGCACTCGGCCTCGCATCACGAAGCACCGATGACTGCCGGCACCCACATCGCCCACGCTGCACCGGGCGCACAGGATGATCGCTGATCTGCGGATCAGCCCATGAATGGAGCAAGAAAAATGATGACCCAATCTCTATCGATGAGCCGCCTGCTGCGCCCCGTGCGCATCGGCTCGGCCCTGCTGGCAGCGCTGCTGGTACTGGCCGGCTGCTCGGTGGCCCCGACCTATGAACGTCCTTCGGTGGACACCCCGGCCGCCTTCAAGGAAGCCGCCCCGACCGCGCAGACCGGCGAAAACGGCAGCCAGTGGAAGACCGCCCAGCCCGCCGAAGACATCGCCCGCGGCCAGTGGTGGAAGATCTTCGGTGACGACAAGCTGAACGCCCTCGAAGACACCGCCCGGCAAGCCAACCAGGACCTCAAGGCCGCCGCCGCGCGACTCGGCCAGGCGCGCGCCCTGACCCGCGATGCACGCTCGGGCTACTTCCCGCAGGTGGATGCAGGGGTCGGCGCGACCCGCCAGCGCCCTTCGCCCGCCTCACAAGGGTTAGCGGCCGATGCCAATACACAACCGTTCACTCTGTATCGCGCACAAGTGAATGTTTCTTACGAAGTTGACCTGTTCGGCCGGGTCGCCTCCACGGTCGATGCCGCCACCGCCGATGCCCAGCGCAGCGAGGCATTGTTCCACTCGGTGCTGCTGGCCTTGCAGGCCGACGTGGCGCAGCAGTATTTCCAGGTGCGCGAACTGGATGCCGCCGCCGAGCTGTACCGCGGCACTGTGGACCTGCGCCAGGAATCGCTGCGCCTGGTGCAGCGCCGCTTCGATGAGGGTGATATCAGCGAGGTCGACGTCGCCCGTGCCCGCTCCGAACTGGCCTCGGCCCAATCGGAGGCGCTGGGCATTGCGCGCCAGCGCGCCAGTGCCGAACATGCGCTGGCGATCCTGCTGGGCCGCACCCCGGCCGAGTTCTCGCTGCCGCCACAACCGCTCACGCGCCTGAACGTATCGGTGCCGGCCGGGCTGCCTTCGGCGCTGCTGGAACGCCGTCCCGACATCGCCGCCGCCGAGCGCGCCATGGCTGCCGCCAATGCCCGCGTGGGCGTGGCCAAGTCGGCCTTCTTCCCGGCGCTGAACCTGACCGGTGGCCTGGGGTATGAGTCGGCGCAACTGGGCGATCTCTTCAACTGGTCCAGCCGCACTTTCCTGCTGGGACCGCTGGTAGGCACGGCCTTGTCAATGCCGCTCTTCGATGGCGGCCGCCGTCAGGCCGGTGTGGATCGTGCGCGCGCCAGCTATGAAGAACAGGTGGCCACCTATCGCGGCACGGTCTTGAATGCCTTCCGCGAAGTGGAAGACAACCTGGCCAATCTGCGCATCCTGGATGACCAGAACCGCGCCCAGGATGAAGCCGTGGCCGCCTCCTCGCGCGCAGCCAAACTCTCGCACACGCAGTACCGCGAGGGTGCGGTGAGCTACTTCAGCGTCATCGATGCCGATCGCACCGTGCTGCAGACCAGGCGCGCCTCGGTCACGCTCGATGGCGAACGCGCCCGTTCCACCGTCAACCTGATCCGCGCACTGGGCGGCGGCTGGGGCGCACCGGCGACGCAGCTGTCTTCCTCGAAGTAGGAGCGCCCGCAGCGACAAGCAACAAACAAAAACCAGCAATACGAAAAACCGGCCCGCATCCTTCGATGCGGGCCGGTCATGCAGCAGAATTTCCCGTGGTACTTCAGCCCGCCCCGCACCCAGCGACGGCGGGCATTTTTTACGCCACCTGCGGCAAGCCCGCCCGCTGCAACAACTGGCTGCAGCGCTGCGACAAGGTCACCACGCGCAGGTCCTTGCCAAGTCGGGCATAGCGCTCGGCCAGGGTCTGCACGGCGGCAATGGCGGAATGATCGGCCAGGCGCAGATGGCGGCAATCCAGGGTGACCTGCTGCGGATCATTGACGGTATCGAACAATTCGAGGAAATGCGTGGTGGAGGCAAAGAACAGCGTGCCATGCGGCAGGTAGGTGCGGCTGCCGTCGTCTTCATCGCGCACATCCGAGCGCACTTCGCGCGCATGCTGCCAGGCGAAGTTGAGCGCGGCGATCACGATGCCGCACAACACTGCCACGGCCAGATCGGTCAGCACCGTAATGACCGTCACCGCAATGATGACCAGCGCGTCGTTCCGCGGCACCTTGCCCAGCACCCGCAGCGAGCCCCAGGCGAAGGTCTCCTGCGCCACCACCAGCATGACCCCGGCCAGCGCGGCCAGAGGAATGCGCTCGATGGCCGGCGAAAGGAACAGGATGAACAGCAGGATCATGCCACCGGCCACCGCCCCGGAGAGCCGCGACCGGCCGCCGGAGCCGAGGTTGATCATGGTCTGGCCGATCATGGCGCAACCGCCCATGCCACCGAACAGGCCCGAGACGATGTTGGCCGCGCCCAGGGCCAGGCATTCGCGGTTGGGCTGGCCCCGGCTGGAGGTGATCTCATCGGTGAGATTGAAGGTCAGCAGGGTTTCAAGCAGGCCGACGATGGCCATGAGTACCGCGTAGGGACCGATGATGCGCAGCGTCTCCAGGTTCATCGGCACGCTCGGCCAGTGCAGTGGCGGCAGGCCGCCGGCGATGTGGGCCATGTCGGCCAGCGTACGGGTATGCAGGCCGCTGGCCCAGGTCACCAGTCCCACCCCCAGAATGGCCGCCAGCGCCGGTGGAACCGCCTTGGTCACGCGCGGCAGCAGCCACACGATCAGCATGGTCGCCAGGGTCAGGCCGATCATGATGGCCAGCGCCGAGCCCTGCAGCCATTGCGGACCGGCAGCAGTATCGACACGGAAATGCTCCAGCTGCGACATGGCGATCACGATGGCCAGGCCATTGACGAAACCCAGCATCACCGGATGCGGCACCATGCGCACCAGCTTGCCCAGCCTGAGCGCACCGAAGAGCAGCATGATCACGCCCGAGAGCACCACCGTCGCCAGGAAATACTGTGCACCATGCTGCACCACCAGCGCCACGATGACCACGGCCATCGAGCCGGCAGCCCCGGAAATCATGCCCGGGCGGCCACCGAAAAGAGCCGTGATGGTACAGATGAAGAAAGCACCATATAGCCCCATGAGCGGGTTCAACTGGGCCACCAGCGCAAAGGCGATACATTCGGGCACCAGTGCAAAGGAAGTGGTAAGGCCGGCCAGTACGTTCTGGCGCAGATCGCGCAGGCGCGAAGTCGGGGTGGCGATAGTCGTCATGGGCAAGATCAGCGGGAAAACAGCAGGAAAACAGCAGGAAAGCAGCAGCCGCAGACGTCAGGGTCGCGGCAGGAATGGAACAGCAAGCAATGACATGTACGATGTCGTGCCGACAACTCACGCGCGGCATGCCGCACGGCGGGCAGGAAAGGAAGTCCTTATTTTACCGCATTGCAGCATACGCTGCCCGGACGCTGCCTGTCCGCCTCATTCGCGGGAATACAACACTCGCAAGGCGACGCGTTTTTCGGCTGGGGGCAACTGATTGACAGCCAGCAGGTAGGCGATGGAGGCATCGCAGGTCGCCACCGGATCGGCCTGGCGCCGCAATGGCGAGGACAGCAGTTTCAACTGTTCCTGGGTCAGCGGGGCCAGCGCCTTGCGCATGACGCGGGTCCGCTCGGCCAGGCTGTAGCGCCCGGCGTTGGCCGGGTCGGCATCGCGCAGCAGGCGCTGGGTCATCTGTTGCTCGCGGTTGGCGAATTCCTGTGGCAGCGCCGCTTGCGGGGCTTCCCGGCCGGCCGCGGCATCGGCGCGCGAACGGGGATAGATCAGTTCGGTACAGGCCGACACGCTGATGCCGCGCAGCGCCACGGCCTCATCCAGCAGCAATTGCTGGAACTCGGCGAGCGATTCATCGGAGGCGATGGGCAGCAGCCGCCGACTCAGCAGTCCGACCTGCTCGCGCCCCACGGCCAGGATCTCGGCATCCGAGGCATGCGCCTGCACCTTGGCCCAGGCCAGGTCGATGGTCCGGGCGAAGGCGGCCGGATGATAGCGCGCCATGATGTCGAAGAGCGCGCCCTTCTTGAATTCGGCCTCCAGCACATCGCGCGACGTGGCGATGGTGGCGATCTGCGCGGTCTCGCCGCCCGGTGCCAGGCGCGTGAGCACGCCGGCCTGCAACAGTTGGCCCAGCTCGGGATACCAGCTCTGCGCTGCCGGCGTATCGGCAATGCGTTCGATGAAGTCATGCGGCAGGCCCAGCTTGCCGTAGGTCTCGAAGGTCAGCTTGCGGTCGAAGCTCTTGTTGATGCGGTCATCGCCGCCGACCGTGTAGAGCGTATGGAAACCGATGTGCGCGCGCGGGTCCATGGCACGGTCACGGCCGGCCAGGAAGGCCAGCGTGCAGGAGGACGAGCACTCCTGTTCCACATAGGTGTTGAGCCGGTGACGACGGATCACCTCGCCCACCAGCTTGCCCTCGCGCACCCAGCCACCGGCCGAATACAGCACCACGGTGCGCACCGAGGGGTGCTGTTGCAGGACCGCATCGAGGCCATCGGCTGCACCATCGTTCATGCCACCTTGCAGCAGGACCGACTTGCCATCCACCCGCACCTGGTACACCACGGGTGGCCCCAGTTGCTTGCCCAGCGCGATGTCCAGCTGTTCACGTACCGAGTGCGCCGCCCGCCAGGTGCTGGTGACCATGCTGATGACACCACAGAGGATGAGGAACTTGACCACCACCTCGGCCCAGCGCCGTCCGCCGCGCCCCACATGCTTGCTGGCCGAGCGCCAGCAGCCGCATACGCCCCAGGTCCAGGCCAGATAGCTGAAGGCGGCGATGCCCAGCACCCCGGCCATGCCGTAGCGCGCCGGCATGTCGTTGGTCAGCCGCGCCAGCACCGAGATGGCCAGCGCCGGTACCAGCGAGGTCAGCAGGACGGTATGCAGCCAGTAGGAGCGGCCCAGCCCATAATCGCCGCGCCAGTGACGACGCACGAAACCGGTGGACGAACGGGTGGGAACGGGAGATCGGGTTACTGCCTCGGACACGTGGTGCTTTTCCTCGATGCGCTGCGGCCAGGCACACAGCGTCTTCAATGAAAGGTGACTTTATGAAGACCTCAGCATAACCCAGCTTGGCGATGCCGTCGCGCTTTCAGCCGCCGTGGCCGGGAATGCGCGACAGGTCGACCTGGTCGATCTGGCTGGGGTGCATGAATTGTTGGGCATACTTCTCGTAGATGCGTTCCCGCACGAACAGATCGAACAGATCCGGATCGATATGGTTGCGTTGCTTGAACCCGGCCAGGATCTCGACCGCCTCGTTGAGCGTATTGCCACGCTTGTAGGGCCGGTCGGCGGCGGTCACCGCCTCGAAGATGTCGGCCACCGCCATGATGCGGGCCTGCACCGACATCTGCTCGCGCGTGAGGCCCTTGGGATAGCCCTTGCCATCCATGCGCTCGTGGTGGCCGCCGGCAAACTCCGTGACCCGCGCCAGCTGCCTGGGCCACGGCAAGGATTCCAGCATCTTGATGGTGATGACGATGTGGTTGTTGATGATGGCGCGTTCGGCATCATTGAGGGTGCCGGCACGGATGCGCAGGTTGCCTGCTTCCTCGTCATCGAGCAGTTTGCGCAGCTGGCCATCGGGGCCGCGCCAGCTGCGCTCGGCGATGTCCAGCACGCGCTGCTGGTCTTCGGCGCGCATGCCTTCGGTGCCGTAGTTGATCTTGCGCAGGAAAGCCCGCTCCTCGTCCAAGGTCAGCAACTCGGCCTGCAGCCCGGCCTCCAGTTCGGCCACGCGTTGCGGGGTCAGCGCGGCGCCCAGCGCCAGTTTCTCCTGCAAGACGCGGATCTCGGCATCGCGCTTGAGGACTTCGAAACGCGTGTCGATCAGGTGAATGCGATCGAAAATGGTCTCCAGCTTGGTCGCCTTTTCGACGATGTGACTGGGCGTGCCGATCTTGCCGCAATCGTGCAGCAGACCGGCCAGCCACAGTTCGCGGCGGTCGGCCTCGCTCATGCGGAAATCGGCCAGCGGTCCTTCGGTAGTATTGTGCGCGGCCTCGGCCAGCATCATGGCCAGTTGCGGTACCTGCTCGCAATGGCGCCCGGTGTGCGGGGATTTTTCACCGATGCCGATGTTGATGAGCTTGATCAGGCTTTCGAACAGGTTTTCCAGACGCGCGATCAACTGCTGGTTGGTCATCGTCATGGCGGCTTGCGCGGCCAGGGCCTCAATGAAGCGCTGGTCGGTTTCCGAGAAGGGAACCGCCTCGCCACTGTCGGCATCGATGGCGTTGATGAGCTGCAACACCCCCACCAGCTCGCCCTCGTGATCCTGCATCGGCACCGTCAGGATGGACTTGGAATGGTAGCCATACTTCTCGTCGAAGAGCCGCATGCCATTGAAATTGAATCCGCTGGCCTGGTAGACATCGGCGATGTTGACCGATTCCCGGGTATTGGCCGCATAGGCCGCCACCGCCGTCAGATTGGGCTTGCCGTCGGGCAAGCTCAGGGCGATGTCGGCAATCGAGATGACCTGGCCGCTGCTGCCACCCTGGTGCATCTTGAGGGTCTGGTTGACGGAAATGTCGAAGCGCAGCGCCTCGCCATTGTCGGTGGTGCGGTAGAGGGTGCCGCCATCGGCACGAGTGATGTCGCGCGCGGTCAGCAGGATGCGTTCCAGCAACAGGGGAATGTCGCGCTGGCTGCCCAGCTCGCGGCACAGGTCGGTGAGGCGCTCCAGCCGATAGGCGATGTCGCGGTGCTCGCCGGCAGTGGGCGCGAGATCGTGCATGCTGGCCGGGACGTTCATGCTTCCATCTCCCGCGCGCCACAGTGCGAACACTGGACGCGATGGCGGGTGTGAGTTGCTGGATGGACGACTGGCAACATGCGGCTCCCTGAAGCGTTGGCATACGGACATGGCGCGATCATTGCCAGAGGGCAATGTCGGCGCACTTTTGGCGGATGCTTTTTCGGCATCATCGCGATTTTAGAACGACTGCGCACGCCGTCTTGCAGCGAGCTTGAGGGGAATTGACCGCCAATTCTGCGCTTGCCCGACGCGCTCGCCAAGGCCGAGCTCAGGGATATCCCGATTGCACAGCACCGCTGAATCCCTTACCATCACGATATGTTGCATAATTTGCTACATCGTCCGCAAAGCCAGTCCGGACAAGGGTTTCCGGACTGCAACAAGGTTCCGAATCAGTCCGAGCGGTGGGGCCGGAACCCATAACCTATGAGCGGCAATCACAATGCGTGTAGAAATCCTGGGATGCAGCGGGGGCATCGGTGGCAATGGCATGCGCACCACCTCTCTGCTCATCGATGACGATATCCTGATCGACGCCGGCACCGGTGTCGGCGACCTGTCGCTGGCGCGGCTGGTGAAGATCGATCACGTCTTCATCACCCATGCGCACCTGGATCACATTGCCTGCCTGCCACTGATGATCGACAGCGTGGGCGACATGCGCAGCGCCCCGCTGACCATGCACGCCAGCGCGGCGACCATGGAGATCATCCGCAAGCACATCTTCAACTGGCACATATGGCCCGACTTCAGCGTCATCCCCGATGCCCAGCGCCCCTTCCTGCGCTTCGCCACGGTTGAGCCGGGCCAACCTGTGCAGCTGGGCCAGCGCAGCATCACGCCGCTGCCCGCAGCGCATACCGTGCCGGCCGTCGGTTACCAGGTCCGCAATCATGCCAGCGGTGCCTCGCTGGCCTTCAGCGGCGACACCTGTCGCTGTGCACCACTGTGGGAGGCGGTCAATCGCATCGACCAGTTGCGCTATCTGATCATCGAGGCCGCCTTCGCCAACCGCGACCGTGAGCTGGCACTGCTGTCCAAGCACCTGTGCCCCAGCCTGCTGCTGGAGGAACTGCAACACCTGCAGGGCCATCCGGAGGTCCTGATCACCCACGCCAAACCCGGACAACTCGAGGAGATCGCCGCAGAAATCGCGGCCGGGTCCGGCCCGCATCATCCGCGCATGCTGGCCACGGGAACCATACTGGAATTCTGACGGGCTGCCTGGCCAACGACAAAGGCGCCGCACATCCGTGCCGGCGCCTTTTTTCATGTCTGCGCCAGGCGCGGCCGGGCGCTTACTGGGTCACGCAGGCATCCAGCTTGGCCGCACCGATCTTTTGCGTCCCGGTATTGGCATTGCTGCTGATGGTCGGCGGCATCGTCACCGCCACGCCTTGCGTCGGCGGCACGATCACCGGCGGCAGCGAGATCGAGGGGACGAAACCGAACTGGCCCGCGCTGTAGAGTTGCGTGCCACTGGGGTTGGTGACCTGAATGGCACCGCTGACCACATCCACGTGCAAGCCGTTGGCCGGCGGCTGACCGTTGGGGGTCGGCACACCGCCGCAATCGTTCTGGCAGTACAGGGCGCCGAAGTGGGTGCCGCGGATACCGATGGTGGCCGTGGGCGTATCGAAATTGACGGCATCGTGGTTGCGCTTGCCAACCAGCCCGGTGACCGCCCGCAGTCCGCCCTTGACCAGACTGATGGCGACCGAGTCATTCTTCGGATCTTTATCGTCGTAGAGGTATTTGCTCACAGCCACCTCGGACCCCGGACGCAACACGATCTCGCCGTTGTCGACGAACTTGACGCGGGCATAGGTCTCGCGCTCGGTGATGAGCGTGTCGCCCTGCAGGATCGCCGACTTGACCGACAGCACCACGCGCGTACCGTCGGCATGCCGCACACTGAGTACGCCCGACAGATGGGTGACCTGCCCGACCACCGGCTGCGCCTGGGCGAAGGCGCAGGTCACCGCCAGCAGAAGCAGCAGTGCCATCACCAGCCCGATCAGTGGACGCCGGAACGAGGCCGGCGGATTTTGCTTGAAGAAATTCATGAAGATCACATCATCCGGTTATTACGGGTCATCCGTCGTGCATCCCGTATCACATCAGGTACACATCGGCAGCGGTTTCTTGGCCTGCTTGCGGTCCTCGCCCTCGTCACCGAAGTGGTCCGTCGTGCCACCCACGGTCTGGGTGGCATTGCCGGTCTGCTGCACCACACTGCCGTTGACGGGAGCCACCTCCGTGCCGGGCTGGGCGTTGTTCAGACTGGTCTGCAGGTCCTGGCTCTGCTGGTTCTGTTGTTGCTGCACGGCCTGCGCAGCCTGGCTGTTGCTCGAGCTGCTGGTAGTGCCCGTCACCGGAGTGCGGGTGCCATTGGCGTCAACGATGGTCACGCCCTGGGCATAACCGATGACCTGACCAGACGCCACCGACAGCAGTGCCACGCCCGGGGGCGAGGTCGAGATATTGGCGTTGATGGTCATCGAATCACCCGCCGACAGCGTGATGTTGCCCCCCGTGGAGACCAGAACCCCGTTGATCAGCAGTGTGTCATTGCTGCCCGAGGAGGCGCTGGCGGTCAGGGTAATGGTCCCGGTGGCGCTGACGCCGCCGGAACCGATCGTCAGCGGGCTGTGCGTCACGACGCTGACCGTACCGTTGCTGGTCTTGATCTGGCCACTGCTGTTGATGCCCAGGGTGGTGAGCCTGCTGCTGGTACTGATGGTCGCGCCGCTGGCCTCGGCGGGCAGGCTGCCGAGGAAGTTGGCCTTGGCGCCGATGGCTGAGGTCACCACGCCGCCGGTGTTGTCGATGCTGATATTGCCGCGCGTGGTCGTGACGCCATTGATGCTGACCGCACTGGCATCGCTGGTGTTGAGGGTGTTCTTCAAGGTGATGTCACCGGTGCCGCTGTTGTTGGCGGCAAAGCCTGCAATCTGGTTGCCGGTGTTGTTGAAGGTGATGCCGTTGCTGGCCGAGGCGATCAACTGCGACTTCACGTGCATTGCGGTTCCTGTGTTCTGGCTGAGATTGCCGCTGGCTGCCTCCAGCACCAGATTGTTGGCGGTGATGTTGCCAACGGCCAGAGAACCGTCAGCCTGCGACAGGGCCGCATCGGCCAGGGTCAGATTGCCGCCGCTCTGGCTGAAGGAGTCGGTCACCACCAGGCGCGAACCGACGTTGCCTGTGACGGTACCATTGGAGACCGTCAGGTTGGACAGGCGCACATCCCCTCCCAGGGTCAGGTCGCCTGCCGTCAGCACCGCCGTCATGCCGGACTGGGCGGCGCTGGCCACGGTGACGGTGCCGTTGAGCAGGACTGTCTGCCCCTCTCTGTAGTCCGTGCCGCCGATATTGAGGGTCCCGTTGCCGCTGGTAGTGCCATTGAGCACCAGGGCGGCAACGCTGCCCTCACTGGCGTCGCTGGCGACATTGACGCTGATGGTCCCGTTGTTGCTGGTACTGTTGCGCACCGTGAGCGTACCGCCTTGCTGATTGAGCTGGGCATCGGACCCGATCTGAAGATTGGCGACGGTATCGTCACCACTGCCATGCCTGACGCTCTGATCGCCCGTGATGACCACCGTATCGATCTGCGTCGGCATGTAGGTAGACACATTGCCTACCGTGGCGTTGCTGCTCCAGTTGGAGCGGTCTTCCCAGCCCCCCTCGGAATAGGAGGACTGCTGGTAAGTGAAGGTCTCGGCCCCGCGCAAGGACAGATTGGCCAGGCCATTCTCATCGTAGACCGCCTTGAACATCTTCTCTTGCTGCCCCGCGCCGACGATATCGCCCGTCACGGTGCCGAAGTAGTCGCTCAATTGCTGACCCTGAGCGAGGTTGAAAGGATTGATGCTCACCTCACCGGTAGGCGCATAGCCGTCCAGCAGGCGGGTCTTGAGCGTACCGCCCAGCCTGGCTGAGGACCACCCCATCAGGTCGATCTGGTCGTAGCTGTCGGCGCTGGCGATATCGATGAGCATCTTCCCGGTATCACCCTGACTGAAGCGGGGCTCGGTGGATTCACCAAAGCCTCTGAGGATGAGATGGCCCACAGTCCCATCGCTGCCCGGCGCCAGAACACCGTCATTGGTGAATGACCCGCTGACCGCAACGGTGCCGTTGCCGGCGATGGTGCCATTGGCCTCATTGCTGATGGCGGCGGCACTGATGTTGCCACCGGCCAGCGTCAGCAGACCGTAGTTGGTCAGACTGGCATTGCCCGTCACGTTCAGGGAAGCGGCGTCGCCGTTGAGGGTGAGCGTGGCATTGGCATTGTTGGTCACATCACCGCTGGAAGCGACGTTGCCGCTGATGTTGAACGTAGCGTTGTTGGTGATGCCATCACTACCAACGGACAGGCTGTTGTTGCCACTCGTGGCCACGTTGACGGTACCGTTGTTGTTGAGCGAAGTGATGTTGCCCTGGCCACCGTTCAGTGTCAGGGTACCGGCACTGTTGACGGTCACCGCGGCTGCGCTCAGGTTGCCGCTGCCCAGGTTGACCGTGCCATTGTTGATGAGCAGATCGCCGCTGGCCGAACCGTCGTTGACGCTCAGGGAGCCGCCATTGAGCAGAATGCGCGCGCCATTGTCGACGGTACTCAGATGACTCGTCTTGCCCTCGTCCAGGACACGGGCTTCCGAGACGACCTGCGTCCCCGGCCCGCTGTAACCGCTGTTGAGGATCAGATCCAGTGCGCCCCCCTGGCTGGTGATGTCAGCCGTGATGCTGATGTTGTTGGCGGCATTGAGCGTGAGCGAACTGTTGGCCGATCCGGTCTTGCTGATATTGGCCGTGACGTTGATGTTGCCGCCCAGTCCTTCGCCATCGCCCGTCACCAGCTGGACGTTGGTTCCGTTGTTGAGCTGGCTGGTGATGGTCTCTGCGGTGATCCTTGATCCGCTGCCGGTGGAGGTGATGGCGTAATCGCTTGAACAGGCAGGAATGCTGATGTTCACATTCTGCGAACCGGTGGACACCACATCCAGGTTAAGCGGATCGATGAGCCAGGTGCCGCCCGCTCCCACCCTGGGAACCTTCACCACTTCCAGTTGCTTCAGACCGGAGGTATCGACAAAGCCGCCCGCACCTGACGTGCCCAGTGCCGACACGTCGCCATCAATGAAGGCCGTATTGGCGGCATACAAGGTGACGTTGCCCCCCTGAGTGCCATCGGCATTGATGCTGGAGCTGGCAGTGGTGGTCAGGTTGCCCGATGCGCGCAGGAAGATGCGGCCACCTTCACGCACCACGCTGGAGGCATTGATGACGCCACTGTTGGTAATGAGACCGGCCGCCACGCCGATCCGCCCGGCCTCGGCCGTGATCGTGCCCAGGTTGGTGACGTTGCCGGCACTGCCGGTGACGTTGACGGTCACGCCCGGTGTGGCCGTATCGGCCAGGGTCACGGTCTGACCTGCGGCCAGGATGACCTCGCCCTGCGGGCTGGTGATGATGCCGCTGTTGGACGCACTGCCGCCGATCAGGTAAACGCTGCCACCGGTGGCGGAGGTGATCTTGCCCTGGTTGTCCACCAGTCCGGCAGTACCATCCTTGACGAAGTTGAGCCGGCCGGCCAGGAAGTCGCTGTCGCTCACGGCCAGCGAAGTGGCGATGAAGCGCGCTGCATCGACCGTACCGCTGGGGCCGATCACCACGCCATTGGGGTTGTACAGCACCACCGTGCCATTGGCCGAGAGCTTGCCGTAGATCTGCGAGATATCGGCTCCGGTCACCTTGGCCAGCAAGGCGGCCGAGGCACCCGGCTGGAGCACGTTGACGGTCGCATCCGCACCGATGCTGAAGGACGCGAAAGCGGCGATGGCCTGCGGCGAGAGCTGGTTGATGTTGAGCGTGTTGCCGTTCTGGCTGAAGCTGAGATTGCCGTTGACCACGCTCCACCCGGTGGGCAGGGTGCCAGGTGCCGGGGCTGCTGCCAGCGCCGTTGCCTGCCAGGCAGCGCACACGGCGGCCGCCGCCAGTGACAGGCGCAGGCCCGGCGCCAGCACGCGCACCCAGGCGCGTCGCAACAGACGCGACAACAGCATCGGCAGGGGCTTGCGTACGCGCCAGGTCAAGCTCAGGCGGCGCTTGCCCACGCGCACCGTGATCGATGGCGGCAGCAGTTCGATGGCCGGACGGGCCGGTACTTGCACGGCAGTGGATGGTGATGTCATGTCAGAACCCCAGGATGGCACTCAGGTGGGCGTTGAGATCGCCCCGCTGTTCGGTCACGGAATTGCCGTTGAGCAGCACCCGCGCCACATCCAGGCGCAGGCTGAAGTCACGCCCGAGCGTATAGCGCAGGCCGGCACCGATGCTGGCCAGCGTGACCGTGGAGGGCACGGTGGAGGCGGAGGTGACGTTGTTGTTGGCTCCGCGTCCGGCATCGACAAAGCCCAACAGGCGCAGGTTGCCGCGCATCTCGGTCTTGACCAGCAGATCCGGGGTATAGAGTTCGGTATTGAGGACCGCACCGCTGTCGGCCGCTACGGCGCGCTCGGTGAAACCGCGCACCGCATTGGCACCGGCCAGACCGAACTGCTCCACCGCCGGCAGGGCATGGGGCGACACCTGCAAGGCAGCGGCCAGACGTACCTGCCAGTCATTCTGGAAGACCCTGAACCAGCTCGCGCCACCACGGATGGCGATGAAGTTGTCCATCGACCGGCGCGATCCGGTAAACAGCGAGTAGCGGTCCGTCACCTGCAGGGTATCGTTGCGGCGCGCCTGACCGGTGGCCATGTTGCGCGCAATGCCCAGGTTGTAATCGACGATCTGGCCCACGCCCTGCCGCTGCGCGCTGTAGCTTACCGACAATGGCAAGGTGGAATAAGGCAGGCAGGTATTGAGGGTGGCGCCATTGAGCAGGCCGCCATTGATGCTGCAGGAGGAATCGACTTTCTTGTAATCGGCACCGAAGACCAGCTTGCTGCTCCACTCGCCGCTGCGGGCAAAGTAGTGGTTCCAGCGCAGCGCATAGATTTCACCGCGACCGGTGATGTTGAGCGTGGAATTGACCGCCAGCGTCTGACCTGAACTGACGTTGGATTTGCCGTAGATGAAGTCCAGGCTGTCGCCCAGTCCATACAGGGGCAGACGATAGCCCAGCGAGTACAGATCGACCTTGGCCCCCGAGGGACTGTCGGGCGAGGTGGTATAGGCCACCGTGGCGACGTGGTCGCGGTTGAACAGATTGGAATGCTGCACGGCCACGCCGGTGCGCCACTGACCGGTATCGCGACTGCCGCTGTTGTCGAGGTTGAGCATCACGCGCAGGGGATTCTCATCCTTGACGGAGATGGCCGCATCGATCTGGTTGGTGGCTTCGGAGGCCGTCAGGGTGACATTGACCTGCTTGGCCGGATTGTCATTGGCCAGTTGTACCGATTCGGAAATGCGCCGCAGGTTGGGCGCACTGCCCTCCACCAGCTGCGGGATGCTGGCGCGGATGTTCTGCTCGCTGAAATGGCGGTTGTCGCTCACCACCACCTTGCCCACCACCGTCTCGACCACCTGCAGCCGCACCACGCCGCCGGTGAGTTCCTGCTCCGGCACGCTCACTTGCACGGCCGTGTAACCGGCGCTGCGGTAGGCGTTTTCCAGGGACTCCAGCGCTTGCTGGATATCGCCATAGACACGCCCGCGACCGAGGAACGGAGCCACCGCCTGATCCACCCTGGCCTGCGTGAGCAAGGTATTGCCCTCGACCGCAAAGCGGGTGATGTCGAAACGCTCGTCCTGATGGACCTGCGCACTGTCGCCGGCGGGCATGGCGCCAGGAGCCATGCCTGCCGGCTGCGCAAGCGCGGCCACGGCACTGCCCAGCAGCGCCATCCCCATCAGAGAATGCTGAAAGCATCGATTCATTGTCTCTGTGACCCGCCCCCGGCGAGCCCTCCCAGTTTTCTTCTCGTGCAACGCGGCACCGGCCACGCTCACACTGCCACCTCTGCATCCAGTCGCACGCTGCCCCGGCGAGCGCCCATGGCGGACGCGCACGCAAGGCCCGGTCCGCCACACAAGCGGCGAACGGACCACGACAGCCAACGACAAGACGAAAAGGAACCCCTGAAGCAGACCTGCCCGGACATCGATATGCCCCTTCTTGGAGGAGGGATGGATCGTCTCCGGCAGTGAAGCCACCTTGCCAGGCGACATCACTCTTGACACTTGCAAAGTATACTGACTAGGTCTGACCGCGTCGACAAGAATCGGCGAAAAACCGCTTGCAGTGGGCGTTTGCGCCAGATTGCGCGACACCTGATTGCCATGCGGAAATGATTTGCACCTTCAACATGCAAAGAAATTCAGGCAATGCCAGCGGCTGAGAAATTTTGCACAGGGGGCTGTACGTTTTTCATCAGCCGCATGATTTCCGCACGGCAATTGCAGCCATGCGCCACGCCATTGCGTTTACTTGGTCTCGAAGGTGGTCACGCCATCCCAATGCGCCGCAGGCGGCGTCTGGCGGAAATGCGCGATGCGCTCCAGGTAGAGCGTGTAGAGGCCGCGTGCCTGCGTCGCCTGCAGGCGTTCAATGGCGTGCTGCGCCTCATCCCAGCGCTGCGCGCGCACCAGCGCCAGCGCCGCATGCCACTGTTGGACTTCGGCGCGCAAGTCGGCATCGAGTTCGCTCTCCAGGGCCAGTGGCTCGAAGATCGGTACCGGCTCGTTCTTGCCCTTCACGCGCACCCGGTCCAGCTCGCGGTAGGCGAACTGCGGCGCAGCCTGGCGGGTGGCCTCCCCCACCAGCACACCCACGCCATAGACCTTGGTGATCGATTCCAGCCGCGAGGACAGGTTGACCGCATCACCCATCACCGTATAGGCCTTGCGGATGCGCGAGCCCATGTCGCCCACGCGCATCTGGCCGCTGTTGACGCCAATGCCGATCTTCAGAGGCGGCCAGTTGCGGCGCGTGAATTCCTCGTTGAGCAGCAGCGTGGTCTGCTGCATCTTCAATGCCGTGGCTACTGCCCGGGCGGCGTGATCGGGCACATCCAGCGGCGCACCCCAGAAGGCCATCACGGCGTCACCGATGTACTTGTCGAGCGTGCCGCGATTGCCGCGAATGTCTTCGGACATCGCCGTCAGATAGAGGTTGATGTATTCACGCAGCTCATTGGGTTGCAGGCTCTCCGAGATGGTGGTGAATCCGCGCACGTCGGAGAACATCACGGTCAGCTCGCGGATCTCGCCTTCCATGTTGTAGCTGGCCGGATTGGCCGCCATTTCGGCCACCAGTTCCGGCGCCACGTATTCACCGAACAGATTGACGATGGCCTTGCGGTTGCGGTACTCGAACAGATAGCCCCAGCCCAGGTTGCTGATGAACAGCAGCGCCACCAGCAGCAGCACCGAGGCCAGCGGCAGCACCATGCCGGCGCTGTCGTAGAGCCAGTAGTTGAGCCAGGCCAGTGCACCGGCCGTACCCAGCGACAGGAGCATCGAGGCCAGCGGCCCCAGCATGGGCAGCAGCAGGCCCAGCAGCAGGCCAGCCAGCGCCACCTGCACCCCGTCATAGCCGGCGGCGAAATCGGGCCGGGTCTTGAAGTCGTCATCGATGATGGAGGCGATCAGGTTGGCATGGATCTCCACTCCCGGATAGACCGGGTTCACGGGCGTAGCCCGCAGATCGTTCAGACCGGGCACGGTGGTGCCCACCAGCATGATGCGGCCATCGAGCTGGTCATGCGGGTAGGTGCCACGGATCACGTCGATCGCCGGCACGTAACGATAGGCGCCGCCCTGCGGCCCGCCATGCCCGCGGTAGGTCACCAGAGTCGTGAGCCGCCGCTCCACCGGAATGATCAGCGGTTGCGGACGCGCCTCCACGGCGATGGCGGCCAGGGCGTCGTAATTCTCCTTCTGGCTCCCCAGCAAGCCATCGGCGCTGGTCAGGAAGACCGGTTTGATGCGCTTGCCGCCCACGGCCACCCGTGCGGTGGCCAGGGCCAGCGACTCGTAGAAATTGTCGCCATGCCGCGCCAGCAGCGAGACGGTGCGGATGAGTCCGTCGTCATCTGGAACCGGATTGAAGAAACCGCCGGCACGCGCCGCCGATTGCAGCTGCGGCAGATTGGCACCATAGGCGCGCCAGCGCACCACATCCACATCACGCCCGCCCAGGTCGGCCACGGTAAAGGCCGGCGGCGGCAACTCGCCCTTGACCACGGCGCCGCTCTCATTGGAGAAGGCATAGCCCATCACCACCGGCTGCCCCTTCAGGGCTGCCGCCAGGCGACCGTCGTAATCCATCTGCGGCTTGAGTATGCGCAGCTGCTGCGCCAGTTGTGGCACATCCTTGAGCGGACCGTGCGCGAGATCTTCCAGGCGACCGTAGCCCGACGTGGTGTCGGGCTCGGCAAAGACGACGTCGAAACCGACCGCCTGGGCCTGATAGGTTTGCGTCATCTGCTGGACCAGCTTGGCCACCAGGTCGCGGCTCCAGGGCCAGCGCCCGAGTTCGTCGATGCTGCGTTCATCGATATCGACGATGACGATGCGCGGGTCCAGCGCGGGCTTGGCCACCCGCATGCGCAAGTCATAGAAGAACAGGTCCATGCGCTCGACCACCGGATTGGGCAACAGCCCTGACACCATTGCCTCGGCCAGACCGATGAGCAACAGTGCCAGCAGCCAGCGCGCCCAATACTTGGCCAAGGCGGTACGCAAACGACGCAACATGGACTTTCCCCCGATTCCCTTTTTGATTGGCTGCGATCATGCCACCAGTTGCCTGTGCCCACAATCGGCAGGGACTTGCGGAAGTTGCCCGCCGGCATCATTCCCATGCTGATGAGAGCGCGGGGTGCGGTGAACCGATGCGCAAAATGGGTTCTAATGTTTTCCCGTCCATGATGAAGGAGTCCTGCATGAAGCCGATCGCCTCGCTCACCCTGCGCAATGGAACACCAGTCCCGATCTTGGGCCAAGGCACCTGGAACATGGGTGAGTCGTCCGCTGCCGCCAGCGCCGAAGTGCGCGCCCTGCAGGCCGGCATCGACCTGGGCATGACCCTGATCGACACCGCCGAGATGTATGCCGATGGCCAGTCCGAACGCATCGTCGCCCGCGCCATCGCGGGCCGGCGCGAGCAGGTCTACCTGGTCAGCAAGGTGTTGCCGCACAACGCCAGCGAGCGCGGCACCATTGCCGCCTGCGAGGCCAGCCTCAAGCGCCTGGGCACCGACCATCTGGACCTCTACCTGCTGCACTGGCGCGGATCGCATCGGCTGGCGGCCACCATCGCGGGCATGCAGACGCTGATGGCGCAGGGCAAAATCCGCGGATGGGGCGTGAGCAATTTCGATACCGACGACATGGACGAGCTGATCGCTCAACCCGGCGGCGATCAGGTCCTGTGCAATCAGGTGCTGTACAACCTCTCGCGCCGGGGCATCGAATACGACCTGCTGCCGCAGGCCGCAGACAGTGGCGTGGCCGTCATGGCCTATTCGCCCATCGAGCAGGGACGCATCCTCAAGCAGCCAGCCTTGAAGGCGGTGGCGCAGCGCCACGGCGTGACACCGGCACAGGTGGCGCTGGCGTGGGTATTGCGGCGCACGGGCGTGATCGCCATCCCCAAGGCGACCGAGCTGGCGCACGTGCAGGCCAACCGGGCCTGCCTGGAACTGCAACTGAATGAAAATGACATCAGCGAGCTGGACGCGGCCTTCCCGCCGCCGCGACGCAAGCAGCCGCTGGCGATGTTGTGAAGAAATGGACCAGAGGCCGTCAGGCCGCCGCGTCCAGGGCCCGCAGGGCCTTGAGCAAATAGCGTACGGCTGCCGGAATCGGCGCAATCACCGGCACGGAAAAACGCTGCGCCAGGGCCGTCGCCGCCTGCCCCAAGGGTCCACCGCCGATCACCACCGCCTCGGCCCCATCGCGCTCCACGCAAGCGCGCACGGCCTGCGCCAGCGCTTGCTCCAATGCCTGCGGATCAGCCGCCAGCGTACGCGGATCTCCGGCAGTCAGGCTGATACCGGTATAGAGCGCGGCAACGCCGGCCTGCTGCGCCTTTTCCCCAATCACCTCGGCCAGCTCCGGGGTGACGGTGGCCACACCGAAACGCCGGCCACCCTCGGCCGCCTCCAGCATCGACGCTTCACACAGTCCGGCGACCGGACGCCCATCGAGCCCGCGCAGACGCTCGATGCCAGGATCGCCGAAGGCGCTGATGATGGCACCTGCGCTGTGCCGTCCGCCTTCGCACCAGTTGCGCTGGACTTCCTCACCCGCCGCTGCCAGCTCCACGGCATTGACGATCATCTCCGGCCCCCGGCGCGCACTCACGCCCGTGAGCGAATACCCCGATGGCAGCCAGGCGCGGGCAATGGCCACCATCATCTCGGTGGTGGCCTGGGAAGAATTGGGATTGATCAACAGGATATGCGGCATGCCAGACTCATGAAAAAGACCATCAACTACGCGCCACCGCTGCCTGCACCACCGCTTGCGAAGCGGTTTCTTCCAGCGGTGCATCGGGTGACTTGCCATAGGTCTCCGGCATGGTACGGATGGCCACGGTGAAGATGCCGTACATGACGGCGATCATGCCGAAGACGCCGGCCAGGCCGAAGGCATCGAACAGGCGTCCGGCCACCAGCGGCATGAACGCTCCGGCCGCCGTGCCGGTGGCAAGGATGAAGGCGGTGCCGAAGGCGCGTACGCGGGTCGGATACAGTTCGGGCGCGAAGATCCAGATGGTGGTGTTGAGCAACAGCACGAAGAACTGGAATACCGCACCGGCCGCCAGAATCAGTACGATGCTCTTGGCCAGGAAACCGATGGCCAGCGCCGCCAGACAAGCACAGATGGCGCCCACCGTCAGCACGCGCTTGCGTGGCAGGTGGAAACCGAACACCGAGGCGGCAATCGCCCCCAGCAGGCTGCCGCTCTGCATGACCATGGTGAACAGAAGACTCTTGGAAATGGTATAGCCCAGGCTCACCAGGATGGTCGGCATGAGGGTCAGCACCGAAATCTGCGCGCCATAGGTCATCCAGATGGCGATACACAGCGGCAGGGTGCGGCGAGCCAGCGGACCCTGGAAGATTTCCATGGAGCGCACCTTGACCGAGGCCGCATGCTCGTGGCGGCCATCGTCGCTGATCCAGTCACGGCCCTGTGGCGCCGGACCGGAGAGCTTGCCGCTGGCCAGTCGTGCCAGCACCGCATTGGCTTGCGCGACCTGGTTGCGCGAGAGCAGGAAACGCGGCGTCTCCGGGATGTAGCGGCGATAAAAGGCGCCCAGCAGCGCCGGCAGCATCAGGCAGAAGAACAGCCAGCGCCAGCTGTTCTCACCGGGAAAGAGCGTGAACACCAAGAGACCAAAGGCCGGCGCCAGGAAATTGCCCATGCCGCCCGCCCCCACGTTGACCAGTCCCACGGCCGTTCCACGGAACTTGCTGGAACAGAATTCAGCCAGCATCGTGACCGCAATGGCGATCTCGCCCCCGAGACCGAAGCCGACAATGGCGCGCCCCACGGCCATTACCGTCAGGTCCGGCGCCAGCGCGCAGATGCCCGCGCCCAGCGTGAAGAGCAGCAGATCCAGGCTCAGCATGACGCGCCGGCCATAGCGGTCAGCCACCAGACCGGAGACGATGCGGCCGATGGCGGCGCTGGCAAAGGTAACCGTATTGAGCAGGCCGATGTCGGTCGCGCTCAGCCCCCACTGCTGCTTGAGCAGCGGGCCGACCAGGCCGATGGCATTCTGTTCGAAGGCGTCGAACAGACAGCCGATCAGGATCAGGAAAATGATGGTGTGATGCGAACGGGTCACCCCGATCTTGTCCAGCGCGCCGTCCAGTTCGGCCACGCGCGATGAGTGCGGCAGGTCGGGCGACGAAAGTGTGGGTCCAGCCATGGTCTGCTCCTCTTGCGTTGGAAGGTCCAATGAGTGCTGCTCGGTGTGCACATCGGATGATGCGAGGCTGTGGAACCACGCCGCCCTGCTTCGGTGGCCGCGAAAGTACTGTAGTCCAGCATGCCCGTGAATGAAAGAACAATTTCAATTTATATGATTTATTGAAATTATTATTTCAGACATGCGTTGCACCAGCAATCTTCGTGCCAGACTGCCGCACTGGATGAAATCCGGATTTCAGAAGAAAGTGGTCGCCCGGGAGGCGCCGGCGTGCGCCGCAAGAGGGCGGTCAGCCGGCTCAGCGCACCGCGACGGGGCGGCACGCATGAAAATTGGGAGTCAGAATAAAGGCGGGGATGAAATCGGGATTTCAATATCTTGCCGATGGCGAACATGCGCCATTTCAGTCAGGCAATTCAATCGAAGTCGCCCAGTTCCTCGTGTTCCTGCTCCACCGCCGCCAGCCGCTTGCGCCCGGCGGCACCGCTGGCCTCGATCACCAGGGTGGCCAGCAGATCGCACAGGGCCATCACGCCAACGTGGTTGTCCAGAGAACCGGGGCCACGGCAATGCGCCTGCAACGACCAGGTCGCCGGGGCATAGTCGGCCGACGCCTGGTCGCTGATGTAGAGCAGATCAGCACCGGCGCGCGTGGCCGCCTCCAGGAGGCGCTGCATCTGCCCGGTCTGGCGACGGGTGCCGAAGACGATCACGCAATCGCGCTCGGACAAACCGGCGGTGTATTCCCCCAGCGTCTCGCCCGGCCCCGGCAGGCAGGTCACGCGCGGCAAGACCTGGATGATCTGCCAGCGCAGATAGAGCGCAAAGGCCTGGCTGCTGCGGCTGCCGAAGATGAGCACTTGCGGCGCGGCGACGATGGCACGGGCGATCTCGGCCAGGGTCGCATCCGAGAGACGCTCGAAGGTCGCTGCCAGATTGTGCCGGGATTGCTGGAAGTGCGCCGCCACCGAACGCACCTGGCGCGCGGCAGCGGGGCTGCTGGCGTGGAACAGCGGGGAGCCGGTTTCCTGTTCCTCGCGCACGTGGCGCCGCGCCTCCTCGTAGCTGTCGTAACCGACGCGGCGGATGAAGCGGCTCACGGTCGAGGGCGAGACACCGGCCAGTTGCGCCAGTTCGTTGCCGGCATAGCTGGCCAGCTCGCCCGGAAACTCCAGCAGGAAGTCTGCCAGCTGGCGCTCGGTACTGGAGAGCTCGTCGAGTTTGCTGCGCACGCGGCGCACGAAGGATTCGGCAGAAGGTTTCATGTCGGTACGGGGATCAATCCGCGATGCGGTTCAATGCAGGCCCAGGCGATGCCGTCTGTGACGATTTGCTTCATATCGCCCCAAACCCACGCGATCCGGACCGGGTCGCCGCATTGTATAGCAGCAGGACCGCGCTGCGGCTTCAGCCGAACTTGCGCGCGGCGTCGATGGCCAGGCCGCTGCCGATGCTGCCGAACAGATCGCCTTCCACATGACGCGCCTGCGGGGCGAGCGCACCGATGCGTTCGCGCAGCAGGCGCACCCCGCTGGAACCACCGGTGAAGAAGACGCTGTCGATGTCGTCGGCGCGCAAACCGGCCTGCTGCAGCAGTGCCAGTACGGTCTGCTCGACCGATTGCACCAGGTGATCGACGGCTCCGTTGAAGTCGCTGCGCAAGATCGGCAACTGCTCGGGCTGGCGCAGGCGATCCAGCTCCAGCAGGGTCTGGTCGGCGGTGGAGAGGGCAATCTTGCCCGCTTCCACCTGCAGCGCCAGCCAGTGGCCGCAACGCTGCTCGACCACGTCCAGCAGGCGCGCAAAACGCTCGCGGTCGGCCACTTCACGCGCCACGTCCTGCAGTTGCTGCCAGGCCTTGCGGGTGTAGAGCTGGTTGATGGTGTGCCAGGTGGCCAGGTTGAAATAGTAGCTCGACGGGATCTCGGCATTGCCCAGCAGGCGCCCGCCCAGGCCCAGCAGCGGCATCACGCAGGCCAGGCTGAAGTACTTGTCGAAGTCGGTGCCCCCGATGTGCACGCCGCCATTGGCCAGGATATCGTCGCGCCGCTCGCTGCGCGCGGCGCGCCGGGGCGACAGGCGCACCAGCGAAAAGTCGGAGGTACCGCCGCCGATGTCGACGATGAGCACCAGCTCTTCCCGGTCGATGCGCGATTCGTAATCAAAGGCGGCCGCGATGGGTTCGAACTGGAAGGCGATGTCCTTGAAACCGACATCGCGCGCAATCTGCTCCAGCGTATCCTGGGCCAGCTGGTCGGCGGCAGCATCCTCATCGACGAAGTGCACCGGGCGCCCCAGCACCACCTGGGAAAAGGCGGTCCCGGCGGTACCCTCGGCGCGCTGCTTGAGCTCACCGATGAACTGCGAGAGCAGCCCCCGATAGGGCAGCGCGCGCCCGCCCACTTCGGTCTGGCCATCGATGGCGCCGGAGCCCAGCAGGCTCTTCAGTGAGCGCATCAGACGGCCTTCGTAACCGGCCAGGTATTCGCCCAGCCCGGCACGACCATAGCTGAAACTGTTCTCGTCGGCATTGAAGAACACGACCGAAGGCAGCGTGGGCTTGCCGTCTTCCAGCGGCAGCAGCAGAGAATCCCCGGCATCCGGACGCAGCCAGCCCACCGTGGAATTGGAGGTGCCGAAATCCACACCGCACGCGTTCGCCATCGATCACTCCTTCTTTTTTGGGCCGGCAATCATATAGAAAAGCACCGTGCTTGTCTGCACGCGCGCATTGCAGCGTTTGAAGCAAACAACATGCCGCCGCGAAATCATTGCCGATACGGCAATGGCAGGATAACAAGCCCACGAAAAACGGCGCCGGAAGGCATCACTGCCCACCGGCGCCGTCGTAAGGCGCGAAGAAGATCGCTTGTGGAAAACTTAGAATTCTTAGAATTCCTGGGCCACCGGACGCAGCACCACTTCGCTGATATCCACATTGGCCGGTTGTTCAATGGCATAGGCGATCGCACGTGCCACCGAATCGGCCGGGATCTGGTTGGCCTCATACCAGGCCAGCAGGGCTTCCGAGGTCTCCTTGTCGCTGCTGTGGGTCTTCAATTCGGAATCCACCGCCCCCGGGGAGATGATGGTGGTGCGCACACCGTCCGGTGCTTCAGCGCGCAGGCCTTCGGTCAGGGCGCGTACCGCGAACTTGGTGGCGCTGTAGACCGTGCCCATGCCGGCGAAGACCTTGATGCCGGCCACCGACGATACGTTGATGAAATGGCCGGTGCCCTGCGCGGCAAAGCGCGGCAGCGCAGCGGCCACACCATAGAGCAGGCCCTTGACGTTGACGTCGATCATGCGGTCCCACTCCTCGACCTTGAGCCTGGCCATCGGCGCCAGCGGCATGATGCCGGCATTGTTGATCAGCACGTCGATGCGACCGAAGTGCTGCTCTCCCTTGGCGACCAGCGCCTCGACGTCGTCACGACGGGAGACGTCGGTGGTGACGGCGATGGCCTGGCCACCGGCGGCGGTGATGTCGGCCACCAGTTTTTCGAGCCGCTCGGTGCGGCGTGCACCCAGTACCAGCCTGGCGCCCAGCGAAGCGAGATGACGTGCGGTGGTTTCGCCCAGGCCGCTGCTGGCTCCGGTGATGACGACGACCTTGTCCTTGATGTTGTTGCTCATGATGAATTCCTTTCCGGTATTGACGGGTTGGCTTGTCGTTGCTGCTTGTCGTTGCTGCTTGTCGTTGCTGCTTGTCGATGGAAGGATTATGGGTGGCACGAATATGCCAAACAATGGAAATGTTAAGATTACAGAATTCCATTTTCAGGAATCATCATGCTCAACCGACTGGAGATGCTGCGCATCTTCTGCGCCGCTGCCGATACCGGCAGCTTCAAGGAGGCGGCCATCCGGCTGGGCATTTCGCCGCAGGCCGTCACGCGAGCCATTCAGGAACTGGAACGTCTGCAGGGTGAGATGCTGTTCCATCGCAATACCCGCCAGGTACGCATCACCAGCTTCGGCGAGGCCCTGGCCGAACGCGCCCGCCTCAGCTTGCGTGAATTGGATGGCCTGTTCGACACGGACAACGGCAGCCCGACGGACGAGATGAGCGGACTGGTGCGCCTGGCTGCGCCCTCGGCCTTGGGACGCAACCGCCTGCTACCGCTCGTCGAACGACTGGCACGGGCGCATCCGGGCTTGCGCTTCGACCTGCGCCTGACCGACCAGCGCGCCGATGTGGTGGGGGAGAAGATCGACATCGGCATCCGCATCGGTACGGTGCCGGACAATCGCTTCGTGGTACGCCGCCTGGGCAAGGTGCGTTTCCACGTGGTGGCCACGCCGCGCTTCCTGCGGCGCCACGGCATACCGACCGATGCCGACGCCCTGCGCAACCTGCCCTGCACGGCCATGCTGGATCGCGGCACGGGTCGGCCCTGGCCCTGGCTGTTCCAGCAGGAGAACCAGTGGATGGCCGATCATGCACGCTTCCTCTGCGACGACTCGGAGGGGGAATATCTGCTGGTGAGAAGTGGCGTGGCCATCGGCCAGATCGCCGGCTTTCTGTGCGAGGACGACATCGCCGCCGGTCGCCTGGTGCCGGTCATGGCCGACCACGAGCCCGACCCCTGGGACATGTATCTCTACCGTCCACAACGCGGACCGGTGCCACCGCGCCTGCGGCTGGTGTTCGATGCCCTGGTGCGCGAATTCGCCCACTGACACCGGGGCTTACCAGCGGCAGTCGTGATCCATCAGTACTTCGGCGCTGCCCGGCTCCTGCTGGTCGAAATTGACCGCCATGTTGACCAGGAAGAAGCCATTGCTGCCATCGGCAAAACGCGCACCGGTCAGCAGCAAGGACTGCGCGGCCATGTTGGCCGCCGCATAGGCGCTGCGTTCAGCGGCCAGCCTGAAGGGATCGTGCCGGACCAGGGCATCGGCGGGCAGCCGCATCACCCAATAGCGATGGCCCTCGAAGAACCATGGCTGCCAGTGCTGCAGGGGATCATCGCGATGGTCGGCCAGGCTGGCGGCCACGTCACGACGCATGCAGTCGATGTGCAGATGCAGGTGCAACTGCGAACGTGCCGCGGCCGAATTGACTTCCACCCCCAGCTGCTCGTCGCTCAAGGAGCGTCCCAGCGCCTGCGCCACACGAGCGCGCTGCTCCCACGCATAGGCCCAGTAGCGGGGCGCATCCGGTACCAGCAGTTCCGGGCTTTCGATGCCGGTGAGGCGACGGGTCGGCATGAGCAGGTACTGCGCGGGACCGACCAGATCCTTGAGCACCACGAAGCCCCGCGCCAGGTCAACCAGCACGCAAGGCTGCGGCTGGCCACTGGCCTGCATGCCGGGCACGCATTGCTGGCTGGTGATTTCCCACAGCTTGTTCGGGTCGGCGGCCAGGGCCGGTGTGAGCGGCATGGTCCCACCCGCCAGCAGCAGGCAGAGCGAAAAGAGGGAAGAGAAGCAGGAAGGAGAACGGGAAAACGGTCGCATCGACATCATCCGGGCAAGACGCTGCGCGACCTCAGGACAGTGGACAGTGGACGCTGCAGCCAGAGCGTGAGCTTAGCGGCCCGGTGTTTCCGGAGGATGACAGCGGTGCCGGACGATCACTTGTCGCGGGTGGCCTGCACCAGGCACTTGGAGAGCTTGTCGAAATGCAGCCAGGCGGCCTGGCTCAGTTCGACCTGCTTGCGGCGCGGGTCTTCGGTATCGGCCAGCACGATCCAGCCCTTCTCGCGCATCGATTTCAGGCGCGTATGCAGCATCGCCGGCGAGCCCAATTCACTTTGCGCCATCAGGTCGCGTACCGACAGCCGTTGCTGCTCCTGCCCGGCACGGGCGATGAAAGCCAGGATCCGGTCTTCGAGCGGATCCAGCGTGGCCAGTGACGGCAATCCCCGGAGTGCTTCGGCCAGTTGCAGAAATCGCAGGTAGATGTCCGCCGGCCGCTTGTTTTTACCCATGTGACGATGGTGTTGGTTGTTGTATTGCAAGTGCGGTACGACTGGCGGGGTCCCATTTGCCTGCCACATCGTTCCAGAATTGATAGCGAATCATACGCCGGCCCTGCCTGAAAGTGCAATCTTTAAGGTCTTGACCGGCGCCAACTCGTCCACTGCGACCGTTTGCGCGACCATTTGCGCGGCTGGCACGCCACACTGTCGAAAATTGTGGAGGTGCAGCCGGCCAGCTTAATGGGTAACATACGCGCCGTTGCGCATGTCTCCCCCTCCCGTCATGCAAGCCTCCTCCGACCTCCGCCCTGCCCTGCGCACCCACCTGGCCGCCATTGCCGGTACGGCGCTGTGCTATTTCCTGTTCTATTCGATCAATGAATGGCTGTTCCGGCGCACCCAGTTCACCGAGGGCATTGCCTGGATCTACCTGCCTGCCGGGGTACGCCTGATCTGCACGCTGCTCTTTGCCGAGGCCGGCTGCGTGGGCCTGCTGGTGGGCTCGCTGGCCACGGCGGCGACCTACCAGCTGTTCCCGCACGACCTGGTCACGGCGGCAGGCTACTGCCTGATCTCCGCCGCTGCCCCCTACCTGGCCTACCGGCTCACCCTCTCCGGCCTGGACCTGGGCCGCAATCTGGTCAACCTCAATACCACCCGGCTGATGGCCTGCATCCTGCTGTATGCACTCTCCAATCCGCTGTTCCAGCTGATCTGGTTCGTCCTGCGCGGGGTCTATCCGGATTTCTGGAGCGGCCTGGTGGTCATGTCCATGGGCGACCTCTCCGGCTCACTGATCGTGGTCTACCTGTGCAAGCTGCTGCTGTCGCTGCTGCCGCGCAGGCCGTTGCCACGCCGCTGATCACGACTTCCACCGCTGTCGCCGGCAGGCGTCGGCGACATCTTCATGCAGGCGGTGGACCGTCAGCATTGCTTCACACCGCTTAACGCAAACCTGCATGGTGTAATACGCACGACACATTTCCTCGCTACGCTGCGCATCGCTATAAAAACTATAGCGCTACAAATCGTATAACGAAGCTTCGAGGAGTGTGGCATGCGCAGTTGGGACGAACCCAAAAAACGGAAGGCCCGTGTCGAGATCATTCCGATGATCGACGTGATGATGTTCCTGCTGGTCTTCTTCGTGCTGATCAGCCTGAACGTGATTCCGGCACTGGGACTGAAGACCCGGCTGCCCAGCTCGTCTACCGCCCAGGACCTGAAACCGCAGACCAAGGCCGTCATCACCATCGCCAAGGATGATGTGATCCAGGTCGATGGCGAGAACACCAACCTGGACGCGCTCACCGCCCGCCTGGACAAGCTGCGCGGCGAAGGCGAAAAACTCAACCTCATCATCAACAGCGACCGGGGCGTGGAAGTGCAGCGCCTGGTCGACGTGATGGATACGCTCAAGAAGGGCGGTTTCGATTCCATCTCGATTGCCACCCGCAGGCCATGATGATGAACGTTCCCGTCCTCTTCCGCTTCCGTGAGCCATTGGCCACGCTGCCGTCGCTGCTGGTGCTGGCCGTGCTCATCCTGGCCGGGGTGCAGAAGGCCAGTGAACTCAAGCGCAAGGAAGATCCGCAGCCGGTGCAGATCTCGCTGACCGAATTGCCACCACCGCCCACACCGCCGCAACCCAAGCCGCAAGTGGAGCCGCCGCCCAAACCCGTGGAACCACCCAGGAAACAGGAAGCGCCCAAGCCCGTGTCCAAGCCGGCCCCGGTCAGGCAAGCACCGGCGCCGGTGGATCCGGCGCCACCGTCGTCGGAAGCGCCCATCCTGCCGGCCGCCAGCGCCCCGGCTACCCCCCCGGTGCAGGCCGCTGCGGTGACACCACCGGCGCCGCCGCCGGTCGATACCGCCAGGATCGAACAGACCTACGTCGGCCTGCTGCGTGCGCATCTCAACAGCATCAAGCGTTATCCGACCGGCCGCGAGGCCAGCACCCTGCGGCCGCAAGGCAAGGTGCGCGTGTGGTTCGTCCTGAAGCGCGATGGCAGCGTGGTCGACAGCGGCATCGAGAGTTCCTCGAACTCCATGCTGCTCGATGACGCGGCCCGCAAGACCATCCACCGCGCCACCTTTGCCCCCTTCCCGCAAGACAGCTACCAGGGCGAGAGCACGCACCGATTCACTGCCGATCTGGAATTCATTCCCGTCTGAGCTGCCCTGCAGAAAGGGGCGGTAGCCGGGCGCAACGATTTCAACATGTAGTCCAACAAACCCAGGGGAACACGACATGCAATGCAAACTTACCCGGCTGTCCTTGCTGATATCCGGGATCTTCATGGCGGGCGCACCGGCCTTCGCCCAGACCACGACCGATGTAGGGACCGTGACCGTACAGGGAGGCGGCAGCGCCAGTGCCGGCACCGCTGCTGCGACCGGCCTGATCCAGGCCGAGGATTCGCCCAAGGCGCGCAGCTCGGTCAACCGTGATTACATCGAGAAGCAATCGCCCACCGGTACGCCCTACCAGATGATCAACCTGCTGCCGGGTGTGAACACCTATGACAACGACGGCACGGGCCTGTTCGGCGGCAACATCCGCGTGCGCGGCTTCAACAGCGACCAGTTGGGCTTCACCATCAACGGCGCGCCGGTCAACGACTCCGGCAACTTCGCAGTCTATCCGCAGGAGTACACGGAGCCTGACAACCTGTGCAACGTCTTCGTGACCCAGGGGTCGACCGATACCGAAGCCCCCCACGTGGGCGCCACCGGCGGCAACATCGGCATGACCTTCTGCGCGCCGGAAGACCAGCAGCGCATCCGCGTAACCAATGCCTTCGGCTCCAACAGCCTCTGGAAGCGCTATGTGCGCTTCGATTCGGGCAAGCTGTTCGATGACAAGTTCAAGTTCTTCATCTCGTACTCCAAGACCACGGCCGACAAGTTCAAGGGACCGGGCGGTGCCATCAAGGATCACGTCGACATTGGCACCAGCTTCAATCTGGGCCAGGGCAGCTTCATCAATGCCAACCTGCTCTACAACCGCCAGCTCAACAACAACTACCGCTCGCTGACCAAGGCCCAGATCGCCCAGTTCGGCAGCAATGCCGATTACGGCAGCACCGTGCCGCAGCACCAGCCGGCCGTGGCCGGTACCGCGCAGAACGATACGACCTATGCGCCCAACGTGGCCGCCAACATCGCCGGCAATGGCTACTACGCCTACAACCTCAATCCCTTCGAGAACTGGCTGGGCACCGTCAATGCGCACTTCCAGCTGAGCCCGACCGCCAGCCTCGATATCGATCCCTACTTCTGGTACGGCTTCGGCACCGGTGGCAACCAGTTGCAGACCGTGCGTGAAGGCGGCGTGGCCGGTGCCAGCCAGCTCGGTGGTGGCGTCGCCGACGTCAACGGCGATGGCGACCGTCTCGATACCGTCTATGCCTACGAAGGCAGCCGCACCCGTACTTACCGTCCGGGCGTGACCTTCAAGTTCAACCAGCAGCTGGACAACCATCACATCCTGGCCGGCTATTGGGTCGAACGCGCGCGCCACCAGCAGACCGGCCCCTTCAGCCGCGTGGACAACAACGGCAACATCGCCGATCTGTGGCAGGACAGCTCCGACCTGTGGCTGCGCAATGCCGATGGCTCCCTGCTTCAGTACCGCGACACCATGACCGTCAGCACGGCCCAGTCGATCTTCCTGCAGGACAGCATCAGCATGATGAACGACAAGCTCAACGTGCAAGTCGGTGGCCGCTATTCCTCCATCGACCGGGACTTCACCAACTACCCCAGCACCGGCTCCACCAGCGGGACCAACAGCTATTCCAGCGCCGCCTTCTACAAGGTCAAGAAGAACTACGCCGACTTCCTGCCCAGCCTGGGCGTACGCTTCCAGCTCGATGAGAAGCAGTCGGTGTTCTTCAACGCCGCCAAGAACTTCAAGGCACCGGGCAACTTCTCCTACTTCGGCCTGCTCTCGGGCGGCACCATCGTCAACGGTCAACTGGTCGGCGCCACCCAGCGCGAGGTGCCGGTGGACAAGGAAACCTCCTGGAACTACGACCTCGGCTATCGCTACAACACCGAGAAGTGGATGGCCTCGGGCTCGCTGTTCTACATCGATTATCACAACCGCATCGCCAGCGCCTACAACCCGGACACCGCCAACAAGACCGACTACAACGTGGGCGACGCCAGCTCGCACGGCCTGGAACTGGAAAGCGGCTATGCCTTCACGCGCAACCTGTCGATGTACGGCTCGCTGTCCTACATCAAAAGCAAGATGAAGCAGGACCTGCGCAACAGCGCGACCCAGTACCTGCCGACCTCGGGCAAGCAATTCCCGGATACGCCGAACTGGCTCTCGGGCCTGTCGCTGCAATACCAGCAGGATGGCTGGTATGTGTTCGGTCAGGCCAAGTACACCGGCCGCCGCTACACCACGCTGGTCAACGACGACACCCTGGGGGGCTACACCCTGTTCAACGCCGGTGCCGGCATGAGCTTCGCATCCACCACCTGGTTGAAGAAGCCGACCGTGCGGCTGAACCTCTACAACCTCTTCGACAAGCAGTACCTCAACCTCAATGGCGGCAGCGGCAGCCAGTTCACCACCAATGCCGTGGCGGTCAACGGCATTGCCGGCACCGCCCCTTCGCTCTACATCGGTGCCCCGCGCACCTTCACCATCACCCTGACTGCGGATTTCTGATCGCGGTCTGAACCGGGCGGCCCGCACCAGCAGCACGGGCCGCCCATCAACGCAAGAGAGGCAAGCATGAACATGCAACTACTCCACGAACTGGCTTTCTATCTGATGTATGCCTGCGCGGCACTGGCCATCTTCGTCATCGTCGAACGCGGTCTGTTCTTCGCTTACACCATGCGCCAGGCCACCGGACTGGAACGCGCCATGACCCATGCGGTGCAGCACCTGCAAGAGCTGCCGCCCGAACTGACCACCCGTCCCAGCCTGCCGCTGGCGCTGGTCTCGGACATCCTGGCCGAAAAGCACCATCTGCACACCGAGAAAGACCTGGAAGATTTCAGCGAGTCGGTCTATATCGCCAAGCGCGGCGAAGTGCAGCAGCGCCTGTGGATCCTAGATACCATCGTGACTGCTGCGCCCCTGCTGGGCCTCCTGGGCACCATCCTGGGCATCATCGATACCTTCAAGGCGCTGGCCGTGTCGGGCGTCTCCGATCCTGGCCAGGTGTCGCAGGGCATCGGTACTGCGCTCTATGCGACGGCCCTGGGCATCGGCATCGCCGTGGTCGGCATGTTCTTCTTCAATCTGTTCCAGGAACGCATCGAGCGCATCAACGATCATCTCAAGGTGCTGATGCTGCGCGCCTGCGTCGGCCGTCTGGACCCGCAACCCCAGCACAGCCCGCAACCGCAGGGCAAGCTGCATATCGCCTGAGCGCAACGCTGACATCACCTTCTCCGACACCATGAAACTCGCGCCACGCCGTCTACTGCTTCGTCTCGCTGCCGCCTTCGGGCTGGCCCTCTCGCTCGTCTGCCCGGTCCACGCCGAATTCGCCATCCCCGGCTTCGAACTGGTGCACACGGTCCCTCGCGAGACCACGCTGGCCACGCCGGACCTGCGCGATGCAGCGCTGGTGTGGAAGGAAATGTTCGATAGCGCACAGCGCGAGATCGTCTTTGGCCAGTTCTACGTGGCGGGGCAGGATGGGGAAGCGCTCGACGACATCATGGCGCACCTGGAGGCGGCCGGGCGGCGCGGCGTGAAGATCCGCTTCCTGATGGAAAAGAAGGGCGAGTTCGCCTCGGTCCCGGCCACCATCGAGAAGCTCAAGCGCATCCCGAACCTGGAATTGCGCCAGCTCGACTATTCCCGCATGACCGGCAACGGCATCATCCACGCCAAGTATTTCGTGGTTGATGGTCGCACTGCTTACGTGGGTAGCCAGAACTTCGACTGGCGTTCGTTCTCGCACATCCACGAGACCGGACTGAAGATCACCGACCCGACCGTGGCAGCGCAGGTACAGGCGATCTTCGAGATCGACTGGGCGGCACAGGCCGCCATCGCCGCCGGGCAGACCCCGGTGATGACCAACCACAGCGTAGTCGCGGCCGATGTGGCACGCGGCAACTATCTGGTGGCCAGTCCGAACGCCTACAATCCGCCCGGCGTGGGGGATTCGCAAAGTGAACTGGTGCGTCTGATCGGTCAAGCACAACAGGAGATACGCGTGCAGTTGCTGGACTACGCCCCGCTGTCCTACGGACCCAATCACACCCGGCCCTATTACGCCGTGATCGATGATGCCCTGCGCGCCGCGGCCACCCGAGGCGTAAAGATCAAGCTGATGGTCTCCAACTGGAACACCGAGGCACCGGCCATCCGCTATCTGCAGAGCCTGGCGCTGCTGCCCAACGTGGAAATCCGCATCGTCACGCTGCCACAGGCCAAGAGCGGTTTCATTCCCTTCGCACGGGTGATCCATACCAAGGCCATGAGCATCGATGGCAAGATCGCCTGGATCGGCACCAGCAACTGGGCCGGTGGCTACCTGGACAACTCGCGCAATCTCGAAGTGGTGCTGCACGATGCCGCCATGGCACGGCGCGTGGCGGCCCTGCACGAGCAGACCTGGAGTTCGTCCTATGCTCAAGCCATCGATGTGCTGAAGGTCTATCCCAGGCCGGCCAAGGGCAAGCCCGCCTCGGAATGATTCGACCCGGGAGCGGCGTTTGAGGGCCGCTTCCCGCCACTGCGCGCCTGCTGGTCTACACTGACGAAATGTAGCGTTGTTTCGTCATTGTGTAGCATCGACCAGGAGAACCGGGATGACCAGGCTGGACCAACTCGACGACATCGACCGTCAACTCCTTTCCATCCTCCAGCTCAATGCCCGTGAACCGGTGGCCGAGATTGCACGGCGCCTGGGAGTCGCGCGCACTACCGTAGTAGCCCGTATCGAGCGGCTGGAGCAGACCGGCATCATCGGCGGCTATACCCTCAAGCTCGGACGCGAGGTCGTCGATGCCAGCCTGCAAGCCTACGTGGGCGTGACTGTGCAGCCGCGTGCCGGGCGCGACGTGATTCGCCGCTTCGGCCGCATTCCGGAAGTCCACCAGCTCTGCGCGGTCAGCGGCGAATATGATTACGTGGCCTGGCTGCGCGTCAATACGCCCGAACAGCTGGACAAGATCCTGGACCAGATCGGCGAGATGGAAGGCGTGCTCAAGACCACTACCTCGGTGGTGCTGGCCCGCAAGATTGATCGGGGGGACGCGGCCAGGACGCGCTGAAAAGCACGTCGATTTCGCCGGATTGCATTGGCGTCGCTACATAATGACGAAACTGCACTGCAAAGTGACGAAATCTGCGCTACTTTCTGACGATCTGGCAATGGTTTCCGTCACGGCGGCTACCTAGAATGAATCATCGTATCCATCTTCATTCGGGAGTCCCTCATGCGTACCGTCCTCCTCGGCTGCGGCCACATCGGCCAGACCATCGCCCGCCTGCTGGCTGAGTGCGGCGAAGGCCGCGACTACCAGGTCACCATCGCTGACCGCGATGCGGCGGCCATGCAGGCCATCGCGGGCGTGCATGCCGAAAAGGCCGTGCTCGACTCGTCCGACCCGCTGGCCTTGGCGGCACTGCTGCAACGCGCCGACGTGGTCATCAATGCCCTGCCCTATCACATGGCCACGAGCGTGGCCACGGTCGCGCGCCTGACCGGCACCCACTACTTCGACCTGACCGAGGATGTGCAGGCGAGCCGCGCCATCGCAGCTCTGGCCGAGGGTGCTCCCTGCGCCTTCATGCCGCAATGTGGTCTGGCCCCGGGCTTCATCGGGATTGCCGCGCACCATCTGGCCGCCGGCTTTGAAGAAGTGCACGAGATCAAGATGCGCGTCGGTGCGCTGCCGCAGTATCCAACCAATGAATTGAAATACAACCTGACCTGGAGCGTGGACGGTCTCATCAACGAGTACTGCCATCCCTGCGAAGCCTTGCGCGACGGCGAGCGGGTCATGGTCGATCCCCTGGCCGACCTCGAACACTTTTCGCTGGAAGGGGTGGAGTACGAAGCCTTCAATACCTCGGGCGGCCTGGGCAGCCTGTGTGAGACGCTAGCCGGCAAGGTGCGCAATCTCGACTACAAGTCGGTGCGCTACCCCGGCCACCAGCAGCGCATGAAATTCCTGCTGGGCGATCTCGGGCTGCGGCATGATCCGGGCTTGCTCAAGGACATCCTGCGCAAGAGCGTGCCGGCGACCTTGCAGGATGTGGTGCTGGTGTTCATTACCGTCAGCGGCTTGCGGGAAGGCAAGCTGATGCAGGAAGTCTTCACCCGCAAGATCTTCGCGCAGGAGCGCGAGGGCCGGCGCGAGAGTGCCATCCAGTCCAGCACGGCTGCCGGTGTCTGCGCGGCGCTGGACCTGTTCCGTACAGGTCGACTGCCAGCGCGCGGCTTCATCCGCCAGGAACAGATCAGCTTGCCGGAGCTGCTCGGCAACCGCTTCGGCGCGGTGTATGCCTGAACGGACGCTGCACGCCAGCCTGTGGACAGGATGAATTGCCGCACAGGGACCAGGGCCGTGGCCCTGCGCTTGTTGATGCTGAAGCCTGAGGCCGGCCTCACTTGCCTCCGGTCACGTCCAGAAAAGTCCCCGTACTGAAGGAAGCTTCCTCGCTGGCCAGCCAGAGAATGGCGCGCGCCACTTCCTCGGGCTGTCCGCCCCGCCCCATGGGGATGGATTCCCTGACCCGGTTGACCCGGTCCGGTTCGCCACCGCTGGCGTGCATGTCGGTGTAGATGTGGCCGGGCCGCACGCAGTTGACGCGGATCCCTTCGCGGGCGACTTCCTTGGCCAGTCCCGTGGTGAAGGTTTCCAGTGCGCCCTTCGAGGCGGCGTAGTCGACATACTCGTTGGGACTGCCCAGGCGGGCCGAGGCCGACGACACGTTGATCACCACCCCGCCCCTGCCCTGGTACCGATAGGCCATGCGCCTGACCGCCTGCTGCGCGCACAGCATGGGACCGATGGCATTGACCGCGAAGATGCGCTGCATGCGCGCGAAACCCAGGTCTTCCATGCGTGACTGGCGCTCCAGCATGGCCGCATTGTTGACCAGCACATCGATGCGGCCGAAGCGCGCATCGATGGCAGCAAAGAGCTGCGCCACCTGGTCCGGGTCGGCACTGTCGGCCCGCAGCGCCAGCGCCCGCGCGCCGCGCTGCGCGATATCGGCCGCCACCGAATCGGCCGCTGGCGCATCGCGCAGATAGCTGAAGACCACATCGTAGCCGCGTTCGGCGGCCAGCCGCGCGGTGGCGGCTCCCATGCCGCGGCTGCCGCCGGTGATGAGGATGACGGGCTTCGATGACGCATGAGTCATGACGGATCTCCTTGGAGTGAGCAAAACGGCAGGGGAGCAGCGGCGGGAACAGCCACCGGGTTAACCGATCAGTACCGTCCCTGCTGCAATGGCGGCACAGGCCAGTACCCGTGGCCAGCTCAGCGTCTCGCCCAGGAACAGCCGGCCGATGATGGCGGCAAACAAGACGCTGGTTTCGCGCAGCGCCGAGACTGCGCCCATGGGCGCCAGCGCCATGGCCTGGATGACGATGCCATAGGCCAGCAGCGACACCAGACCGCCTGCGAAAGCGGTGGCAAAGGTCGCCGCCGATGCAGGTGGCTGCCACAATGCACGGGGGCCGCGCCAGGCCATGAAGACGGCGGGCATCAGCAAGCCCCATCCCGCGCACATCCATGCGGTATAGGCCATGGGGTTGCCCGCGAGCCGCACACCCAGGCCATCCACCACGCTGTAGGCCGCGATGAAACACCCGGTCCCCAGGGCATAGCGCAGGCCGGGTAGTGCCACCCTGCGGCCCCGGAATGCCAGGGCGATGATGCCGCCCGATACCAGCCCGATGCCCAGCAGCGCCTGCGGTCCCGGCGTCTCGCCGGCGAGCAGGGCCGCGCCCAGCGTGACCAGCAGGGGCGAGCTTCCACGCGCGATCGGATAGGTCTGGCCCAGCTCACCGCTGCGGTAACTACGCACCAGGAACAGGTTGTAGCCCACGTGCAGCAGGGCCGAGAGCACTCCGTACGGCCAGCTGGCCGGCAACGGTACGGGCAGCCACGGCGCGGTGGCCAGGCTGGCCACGGCTACGGCCAGGCACATCACGGTCATCGACCAGAGGCGATCGGTGCCGTTGCGCAGCAGCGCATTCCAGCTGGCATGCAGGACGGCGGCAAGGAGGATGAGCAGGACGACAGGCAAGGGCATGCGCCATGGTAAGCAGGAGCGCCGCCGGACAGAAGCGAAGTCTCCTCATCCCGTCATGAGCAAATCCTCATGCCTGGTGACGAGGCGGTGACCCCGCATCTCAGTAGCGCGCACCGGCGACCTGTGACTGCGCCAGCAGCCAGGCACGGAAACTGGCTACGTGCGGCTGCGTCTCCACGCCCTTGGGGCAGACAAAGTAATAGGCCAGCGGGGAAGGCAAGGCCAGCTCGAACAGCCGCACCAGGCTGCCATTGGCCAGTTCCTGCTCGACATGGCCGCTGCGGGCCAGGGCCACGCCCTGGCCCAGCAGCGCCGCCTCGAGCGTCATGTTGGTATCGGCCAGGCGCACGCTTTCCCGCAAGGCCGAGACGCTTACCCCGGCTTGCTGGAACCACAGGTCCCATTTCGGCACCATGTCGGCCCCGGCGCGCGTGAGCAGGGGATAGCGGCGCAGGTCGGCCGGCTTGCGCGGCATGCCCAGGCGCGCCAGCAGGGCCGGACTGGCCACCGGGAACACCTGCTCACGGAACAGGAATTCGGAAAACAGGCTGGGATAGTGGCCGGGGCCGAAGCGGATCGCCACATCCGGTTCGGACGGCGTGAAGTGGATGGCCGTATCCGTGGTCTCCAGCGTCACCAGCAGCTCGGGATGGGCCTGTGCCAGCGCGGGCAGCCGGGGCAGCAACCATTTGAGCGCAAAGGAATAGGTGGTACTGACCTTCAGCGGCTGCCGCCCTTCCTGTGCGCGCAGCTCGGCCAGGGTGGCTTCAAGGCGGGCGAAGAACTCGCGCACCACCGGCGCCAGTGCAGCCCCGGCCGGGGTCAGTGTATTGGACTTGCCGCGCTGGAACAGCGGCATGCCCCACAGCGCTTCGAGGTGGCGCAGCTGGTGGCTGACCGCACTCTGCGTGACATGCAGCTCTTCCGAGGCGGAGGTGAAACTGGGATGGCGGGTGGCGACTTCAAAGGCCCGCAGGGTGGCCGTGGGGGGAAGGTCTCTCATGGGTGCGCTCAGGGATGGACGGCTGGAAACAACAGTCATGAACAAGAGCTCATGATAGCAACAGGCACCGTCTTGCAGTCCGGAAAGCCCCTCGCAAGCGGACGAGAATGCAGCGCAACATCGCGGCTATACATACCGTCTAATTTTAGATAATATGTATCGCATGACCTCCCGCTCCCGCAAAAAGAAACCTGACCGTCCCGACCATGCCCTGCTGCTTTCGCAATTGCAGCAGGTGGCCAAGGGCCTGGGTGAGACCTTCGCACCGTTCTGCGAAGTGGTGCTGCACGACCTGCGTGACGCGGATCACTCCATCGTCGCCCTGCACAACAACCTGTCCGGCCGCGAGGTAGGAGATGCCACCACCGAACTGGGACTGGCACGCATCGCCGACGAGAGTTATCCGCAGGTCCTGACCAATTACGCAAACACCCTGCCCGACGGACGCCAGGCCAAGAGCACCTCGATCGGCATCAAGGATGCGGACGGCAAATACGTCGCGGCCCTCTGCATGAACATTGATCTGACCCTGTTCGGCGCACTGCAAGGCATGCTGCGCCAGTTTGGCGGTATCGACAACGCGGTCCGCGTGGCCGAGACGCTGGAGCCGGCAGGTGCCGATGCCCTGCGCAGTCGCATTGATGCCTTTGCCGCCCGAATGTCGACCACCCCGCGTAGTCTCAAGGCCGAGGACCGGCGCCAGCTCATGCGCGAACTGCGCCAGTCCGGCTGCATGGATGTGCGGCGCTCGGCCGAGATCGTGGCCGCGCACCTGGGGGTGTCGCGCGCGACGGTCTACAACGACGAGAAGGAGTGAGGGCTGCGATCCGCGCCTTCATCGCTTGCCATGCTCAAGGTCCTCATCTTTCCATCCCACTTGAAGGAAACCTCATGATTCCCCTCTCCAGTTCCACCGAATTGCCCAGCTTTGCCGACGTCCTGCTGGCTGCCGAACGCATCAAGCCCTGGGCCCACAAGACGCCCGTGCTGCGCTCGCGCACGGCCGATGCGGAGGTAGGCGCACAACTGTTCTTCAAGTGCGAGAACTTCCAGCGCATGGGCGCCTTCAAGTTCCGTGGCGCCATGAATGCGCTTTCACAATTCGACAGCGAGCAGCGCAAGCATGGCGTGATCACCTTCTCTTCCGGCAACCATGCCCAGGGGACGGCGCTGGCGGCGCAGCTGCTGGGTATTCCGGCGGTAATCGTCATGCCCCAGGACGCGCCTGCGGCGAAGGTGGCCGCCACGCGCGGTTACGGCGCCGAGGTCGTGATGTATGACCGCTATACCGAGGACCGCGAAGCCATCGGTGCGCGCCTGGCGGCCGAACGCAAGATGACGCTGATCCCGCCCTACGACCATCCGCACGTGATGGCCGGTCAGGGAACGGCCACGCTGGAACTGCTGCAGGAAACCGGCCCGCTGGATGCGCTCTTCGTCTGCCTGGGCGGCGGCGGCCTGCTCTCGGGCGCGGCACTGGCGGCGCGGGCGCTGTCGCCCGACTGCAAGATTTATGGCGTCGAGCCGGAAGCGGGCAACGATGGCCAGCAATCGCTGCGCGCAGGCCAGATCGTGCACATCGATACCCCCAAGACCATTGCCGATGGCGCCCAGACGCAGCACCTGGGCAAGTACACCTTCGAGGTCATCCGCGAGCTGGTGGACGACATCCATACGGTCAGCGACGCCGAGCTGGTGTCGGGCCTGCGCTTCTTTGCCGAACGCATGAAGATGGTGGTGGAACCGACCGGCTGCCTGGGCTTTGCCGCGGCCCGCAAGCTGAAGGACCAGCTGCGGGGCAAGCGCGTGGGCGTGATCATCAGCGGGGGCAACATCGACCTGGGCAAGTTGTCGGGGTATTTGTCCTGATGATTGGCCGCATCAGTGACCCCAATCTCGCGCGGGGTCATTTTGACTTACAGTGTTGAGCCTCATCATTGACTTTGCTCCCACCATTCAATCACAAGGACTGGAAACACCATGCCCCATCTCGTTCTGGAATACACCGGCAATCTCGCGCTCGATGTGCAGCCCACCCTGCTCAAGCTCAACCAGGCACTGGTGGCCAGCGGCCACTTTGAAGAGAACGCCATCAAGGCGCGTGCCGTGCGCCTGGACAACTACCTGGTCGGTACCGCTGCCGAGGCCAAGCGTGCCTTCGTCGCACTGCGCCTGGCCATCCTGACCGGCCGCACGCTGGAAGAAAAGAAGTCGGTGTCGGACCTGCTGGGTGCGGCGATCCAGAGGGACCAGAGCTGGCCCCAGGATCTCCAGGTGCAGATCACCGTGGAAGTGGTCGACATGCAGCGCGAGACCTATTTCAAGGTCGCCCTGCAATAAGCCGATGGCGTGACCCTGCTGCCCTGGCAGCGGACACCCCAAAACGAAAAGCCGCGCGGTGCAAAACCGGGCGGCTTTTTTTCGGGTGAAGGACGCAGCGCGATGCTGTTCTTGTGATGCCGCGCAGCCTTCTCCCCCGGTGCATCAGGCGTTCAGGACGCCAGCGCCGTTTCGCGCAGGACCTCGCGGAACTGCACTACGTTGCCTTCCGGATCGAAGCCATCGCAGGCCCGGAAATCCGGTCCGTTCCATTCAGCCGCGGCGGGCTTCATGCCACCGCCGAGCTGCTCGGCAGACAGGCGCGTGTGGGCAAGTGAACGCACGGGAAGGAAGAGCTTCACCGGCACGTTCTCGCGCAGCACCGGTGGTGAACAAATCTCCACCTTGGCTGCCGTGGCTTGTGGAATCGCATGAATCACCAGCAGGAAATCCTCGGCCTCGATCACTACCTTCTCGGCTTGGGCCTGCTTGGGAACCACCGCCAGCACCTGCGCATAAAACGCGGCGAGGCGGGCTACATCTTTGGCGAACAGGACTGCGCCTGCTTTGGGCTGGGTCGACATCTCTGCTTTCAAAAACGTTGATCGGATCAAACAAGGAACGGCAGAGTTTATTTACGACCATGGCACTTGGCAAGCATTAATCGTCTCCCTGTGGCGACGCTGTTGTGTCGCTGTCCGGCGACGCCTTTCTGTCGTCCTTTGCATGAAATATTGCAGAGCAATATAAGAATCCGCTGACACGCGAAAGTGGTGCTGTCCGATGTTCATTTGCCTGCGAAGAAACTATCCTGACTTACCGTCGGCAAGAGACTAATAAAACGTCAATTGTCAGCATGATCAGCCAAGCTGTCTGTATGTGATCGGAATAGCATCGTTTGCACTAGGAACGCGTATAAATTGTAAGCGGATGTTCCCAAGCGGTTTACTTCCGAACTTGATCTGCTACCTTGATGTCGCAGGGCAACATGGTGTGCGGTGAAGAAAAAAGAAAAATATTTCCACTTGCACACTGACTTGCCGCACCGTCCCCCACTGCATAGCGCTGCGCAGACGGTGACCGAACATAACGCACCACAACCCTCACGAGTATCGCGCCATGAACATTCGAGACTTGCACGCTCAGTACACTCCCGAACGCTCCATTTTCAAGCGGTCCCAGGCTACGCATCACGCGAACCCGCAAGACCCTGCCCAGCGCATCGAGCTGGCGCATACCGACAGCGATGCCGATGCCTGGCTGGAACCGGCCCTGTCCGACTTCATATCGCTGGCCTCCAGCGTCTGCGGCACCCCCATGGGCATGTTCAGCCAGCTGCACGCCGATATCGGTCTGCAGCATCCTTACCTCTCGGTCAACAATGGCCGCGGTGATGCTCGCAACCAATGGTGGCGCTTCCCCGGTCAGACCGGTGTACTGCGTCATGCCGTCGACTTCTCGCTGTGTGAACTGGCCGCGCGTACGCCGGGCCAGGTTACCGAGGTCAGTGACCTGGCCGGCGATCTGCGCTTTGCCACCAGTGCATTGGCCCGCGGCAATCCGGCGGTGCGATTTTATGCGGGCGTACCGCTGGTATCGGGCAATGGCGATCTCCTGGGTACGCTGTGCGTGATGGACCGCGCACCGCGCACGCTGACTCCGGCGCAACGCGAAGCTTTCCAGAAGCTGGCACGCCAGCTCGAAGCGCAGATCGACAGCCATCGCGCCATGCAGAAGCTGGAGCAGCAGACGCTGACCGACGCCCTGACCGGCATCGGCAATCGCCGCAGTTTTGATTCACGCCTGCGCGAGGAGTGGACGCGCCATCTGCGCAACGCCCGCCCCTTGACCATGCTGATGGTGGACGTGGATTACTTCAAGCAATACAACGATACCTATGGTCACCCCGCCGGTGATGCGCTGTTGGTGCAGCTTGCTCGTGTGTTGCGCTCGCCGCTGCGTGCCAGCGATTTCCTGGCGCGCTACGGTGGCGATGAGTTCTCGCTGATCCTGCCGGATACCGACGAGACCGGCGCATTGCAGGTATCCGAACGCATCAGGCAGGCGGTGGCACGCGTGAGGTGGCCGCATACGGATATCGAAATCAGCCTCGGCGCAGCCACGGTGACGCCGTCGGAGATGTGCGACTTCAGCGCCTTGCTGCATGCGGCTGACCAGGCGATGTATCAGCGCAAGCATGGGCGTAATCCGCGCAATGCGTGATCGATGGCCTTGCAGGGATGGGAGGTCCAGGGCTTCTCTCTTGCTGCACGGAGAACGGCGCTGCTGCACGTGCAGCGGCGCTTTTGTTTGATGCGCCCTCAGGCAGCGCCGCTATTGGACAGCGATGAGATCAGCACGGCGCCGCAGCTGACCCGATGACCTTCGAAAGCGACTGCGATGCCATCGACCCTGATGCTCGGGTGTCCTTCGACGATGACGCAATCCGCGTGTCCCTTGACGGGACAGGAGCAACGGTCACCCACGCGGGCGACGGCCTTGTCTCTCACCTCCACGCGCGCCGCGGCGCTGATGACCTTGCCACCGTGGCTGGTCGGGTCGTCCAGACGGATGACGCCCTTCATCTTGCTCTCCTTGTCGACATGGATGATTCGCTGCTCAGTCCGAGTAGCCCTGCATATAGGTCTTCCAGTCAAAGTCTTTTCTCAACCCCCACCAAGGCAGATAGGCATAGCCCTCTCCCCGTGCGCGGAACCAGTTCTTCTCAGGATCGAAGACACGGGCACGCTCAGGAGGTGTCACCACCACCGCCGTCGCTTTATCCATCTCGGTGGTGCCTGCCACCATCACAGGCTTGCCCTTGTGATGGGCCCATGCAATGGCCAGCGCGGCATTCGTGATCGCCGTTCCGGCACGCATTTCCCCCAGCAGTTGCGGTGTGTTGAAGGCCTGTTTGAGCACGTCCAATTCAGGCAAGCTCTGCGTCATGGCCTGCGCCAGCGTGCCGATGCGGCGACCGGCTTCTTCACTGCCTTTGCCGGCATCGTGGATGACGTAACCAATGTCGTAGGGCGAGATGGACGCCTGTTCGGCGGCTGACTGAATTGCGCTCTTCCACGCGCCTGCGGTACGGCTTTCGCCTTCAGTGGTGGCAAAGTCCTCGACGTTGCGAACAGCGGGACGGGCGATCCAGGCAAGGGGTTCGCGGCCTGTCTCGAACTTGGGACCGGCCAGGATCAGCAAGGTACAGTTCTCGCTGATCCGACCATATTCGGGAAACTCGGGCGCATCCATGTTCATGACCCAGACGGTTTTGTCGGGGTGGGCTTCCAGATAATCCATCCCGGCTGACAGGGAGGTGAAACCGGCGCTGGCGCCGCCTCTGACGAGGTTGACATCGGCAGGGATATTCGCAGTGGATAGCTCGGGGTTGTAGAACACGAACTCTGCGTTAAAAGCCTTGCGTATGCGCTCCGCTGCATTCTCGGACGTCAACATGGGGACATCGGGAATTGCAAATTCGACGCGGATGCCGTGTAGCTCTCGCCACCTCTTTCGTTTCTCCGGTTGGATCGTGTAGAAGTAGTTGCCGTTGAGCGCGTACTGACGGCCGATAGGTTGGATGATCTTTCTCACGTAATCGGATAGGTAGCCTGGGAAGACGCTGCTTCCATCCTCAAAGACACTTTCCCTATCAAAATTGAAGCTTAAAGGAGCAATCTTCTGTATGGTCGTGAATGTCTCGGGATCTCTCTTCACCTCATCGTCGTCTTTATTCGGCTTAACTATGCCAAGCGTCCAGAGCAGTTGCCATTCGGTAGGATAGTCTCTTCTTATCAACGGGTTGAGCCATTGAACACCTACGACCTGCGCCTTGAAGTGCTCGGCGTTCACCACTACAGGCGACCCGGTCACTTCTGTGGCTCTGGAAGAACGATGCATGACAGCAGTTACGATCAGCACCACCAATGCCGCAATAGATAGCGGTAGGAATATCAATCGGTTCATCAGATCCTTTTCCTTCTATGGATAGTAGGCTCCGCAAAAATCAGTGCGCCAAATTTTCTGATCAATCCGAATAGCCTTGCATATAAGTCTTCCAGTCAAAGTCTTTCCTCAACCCCCACCAAGGCAGATAGGCATAGCCCTCTCCCCGTGCGCGGAACCAGTTTTTCTCCGAATCGAAGACACGGGCACGGTCAGGAGGCATCACCACCAACGCCGTAGCCTTATCGGCCTCGGTGGTGCCTGCCACCATCACGGGCTTGCCCTTGTGATGGGTCCATGCGATGGCCAACGCGACATTCGTGATTGCCGTTCCGGCACGCATGTCACCCAGCAGTTGCGGTGTATTGAAGGTCTGCTTGAGCACGTCCAGTTCAGGCAAGCTCTGCGTCATGGCCTGCGCCAGCGTGCCGATGCGGCGGCCAGCTTCTTCGCTGCCTTTGCCGGCATCGTGGATGACGTAACGAATGTCGTAGGGTGAGATGGACGCCTGTTCGGAGGCTGCCTGGATTGCGCTTTTCCACGCGCTTGCGGTACGGCTTTCACCTTCAGTGGTAGCGAAGTCCCCGACGTTACGAACTGCAGGGCGGGAGATCCATGCAAGAGGTTCGCGGCCTGTCTCGAACTTGGGACCGGCCAGGATCAGCAAGGTACAGTTCTCGCTGATCCGACCATATTCGGGAAACTCGGGCGCATCCATGTTCATGACCCAGACGGTTTTGTCGGGGTGGGCTTCCAGATAATCCATCCCGGCTGACAGGGAGGTGAAACCGGCGCTCGCGCCGCCTCTGGTGATGTTGACGTCGGCTGGAATATTTGATGTGGACAACTCAGGATTATGGAACTCGAACTCAGCCTTGAACGCTTCACGGGTACGTTCCGCAGCGTCATCCGAAGCCAACAACGAAATATCAGGAATGGCAAGTTCAACGTGGATGCCATGGAGTTCTCGCCACTTCTTTCGGTTCTCTGGTTGGATTGTATAGAAATACCTTCCGTTAAACGCGTATTGGCGACCGATAGGTTTTACGATTTCACTTAGATAGTCGGAAAGATATTCGGGAAAAACACTCCTTCCATCATCAAATACTATTTCCTTGCCGACATTGAAACTTAACGGTGCAATTGGTTGCACGCTCGTGAACGTGAGCGGATCTCTTTTCACCTCGTCGTCATCCTTGTTCGGATTTGCGACTCCCAACGTCCAAAGCAACTGCCATTCCGTCGGATAATCTCGTCGCATCAACGGATTAAGCCATTGGACGCCAATGACCTGCGCTCGAAAGCGTTCCTCGCTCGCTAGCGCCAAAGGTGCTTTTGTCACCTCGACTGCCCTGGATGATCGATGCGTAACAGCGGTTACTATAAGCACTATTAATGCCGCGATAGATAGCGGCAGGAATATCAATCGGTTCATCAAATCGCCTGTTTCCCAATGACGGGGTTGTTCTTGATCAAGGAAATACATCCGCCCCAAGCTGACAAAACACACCGCTATCAGCACTAAAAAAAAGAGCACAATTCGGCGAAGGGCGTTTCTCTGAAAGATGCTCATTACCTGACCTCCGGCTTAGCTATCTTCCAGGAGCGCTCATCCACGATGCCCGGCGGGCGAGTTGCCTCCTCATTCGAGAGCCAATCTTCTAGAGATTTTCCCTGCATGGTGCTTTTATGAAAATACTCCCCAAAATAGCGATGAGGATGTTGTTTCTTAAGCCCAGCGCCATACCGCCAATCCGCCTCAACCCGCAGCTCCCGCATCTCTTCCTCACTGAGCGTACAAACCCCAACGGCCACGTCATAAGCAGCAGCCAACCGCGCATGCTCCGAATTGGTCACGATAGTCGAGTGATCCGTGGCACTCTGATCCACGCCCTCCTTCAGGAAGATCCCAATCTGTTCGGTCCGCCAGGCCTGATATTCCCTGGTGGGCTCTCCACCAGGCTGTTCTCCGGTGACGTTCCCCTGTGCATCAACCATGTCATCCCGCCTGGCCTGCATGCGCAAGCGCGCCCGGTGCTCGTAACGTAATTGCGCCTCCGACTCTTGATCACCCTGCGGGGCATCGTCAGCAGAACCGTCCTGAGCCTGGCGCGTGGCATGCTCGTCATAGGGATCGCCAGCCTTCTTTTTATCCCCGCTCTTGGATGCGTCGCGTGCACTGCCGACGGCATCCACACCCTCGTCAAATTGCGGACTCGGCTTTCCATAGCGATAGGCCGTCGGCAGGAATTGCCGAGGCAATTCAGGGGCATCGACAGGGATGGACCAGCCCTTGTCAACATCCGCATTGACGCCTTGTTTGGCAAGGCCAATCAAACCGACCAAGGGGCCGGTGATCACGGACAGGATTTTCTCGATGATCGTCTCGCTCGAGGCCAGTCCCTGGCGCAATCGATACGTGACGATGGGTGACGGTGGATGCCAGAACCCGTCCTTGCCAGCACCGGCATCCTTGTTCCAGCGGTCGTCCCAATAACGATAAGACTTGCCGGGTGCCTGGCCGACCGAATATCGATGGGCAAAAACACGCTGCACGAATACGCCCCTGCCGTTGGTCATCTCGATTTCCTGCGCACTCATGCCACGCCAGCCTATCCCTTGCACGGTGGCGGCTGAAATCACCTGATCGTGCGGGTTGCAATAGAGCGTCACGCGACCAAATGTGGAACCGTTGAGCCCATGACGCTGGCGGTCTTCGGCCGCTGTAAACGCGGTACCTACTTTGGGCGAACTATTGGCCATCTCCTTGTCGACCCTCTCATCCGCGTGTGCACAGGCAGCGCGGGAACGTAACAGCGCAAAGAAATTCTTCAGCGTCTCTACCCGCGCGCGATGCGTCTGGCGTCCCAGCGAACCCTGGGAATCGCTGCTGCCGCGCTGGCTCCAGCTCTCCATCATGTTGTCCGGCAACAGGCTCAGCGGCGGATTGCACAGCAGATAGTTGTCCGCCTGCACACCAAGCCGCTCAGCGAGAAAGGCCGCAGCGATACCGACCATGTTGCCCTGGCTGTGGCACATCACGGTGATCGGGCAATCCGCCTGCCGCTGGCGAATGGACTTGATGAGCCGCGCCAGGCGCAGCGCGGCGTGAACGTAGTAGGCGCGGTGCGGGCAACGATAGACATCGCGACCGCTCACCGGATTGAGATGCTGAGCGGTCAGCCAGAGGAAAAGGCGGTCGTTAAGTCCCTCCGTCCAGAGATCGGCAATGGCCGAACAACCGTTGGCAAAGGGACCTCCACCCCAGTAATCGTTTTCGTTGAGCCAGACGTTCTTGCCGAATTGCCTCATCTCCATCTTGCCGGCCTTGTATCCCCAGCGAAAACGGATGACAGGCGAATAATGAGATGCGCCATTGATGAAATTGTCTGCGCTACGCTGGGGCGCGAGGTAGCCATCGGCGGTGAGCTCCGGCGTATAGTGCGCCGGCATCAGGCGTCCCGATGTCGGCCCGCTGTAGGCCATTTGCTCCGGTAGTCTGGCCAGCCGCTCATTGAGCCCCTCGCACAGGCCGCGTTCCGTGCTCTCGTACCACTCGCCATCGGAGTTCACCCCGTGAACCAGGATGATGACCCCGGGCAAGGGCAAGGTCTTGTAGAACCGTGCCTCGCCATGATCGGGCAAGAGCGCGAACTTGCCACCGCCTATCACGCGGAAGGGCTGATCGGAATCGGATGGGCTGCTCATGGTGGCGTTCTCCTCATGAATCAGTATCGAGAAATCGAATACGCATCTGCTCGAACGCGTTTCTGGAAATCGTGCCGGCCTTGCCTTGATCATCGGTCTTCCCCGCCGTCCCCGAGCCATCGCCGTGGTCGATCTCGAAGCGCGCGCCTGCCACGCTCTGGTCGTCAGTCGGGCGTGCCAGGACAGGCTTGCGACCCACCTCATCTTTCGCAAAGCGGGGCAATTCGCCGGACGCAGTCTGTGCATCGATCCAGCGGTGCGTGGCTGCATGTATCGTCGCTGTCCCACTGCAGCCGATGTCGATCTTTCCGCCGCCCAGGCGGAGATAGCTGCCGTCGGAGGCGGCCAGCAAGATCTCGTCGGCCGCAATGATCTGCACCTTGCCCTCGCTTGCACTCAGGCTCAGGTTCTTGGCGGCAGCCACCTTGGTATCGTTGTGCTGCGACTGCAGCCTGAGCTCACCCTGATGCGCGATCAGCTTCAGGTCTTCCGACTGGGCAAACAGAGAAATGCCCTTGCCTGCATTGGCCGTCAGATGTTCGCCGCTGGCCAGCTGGATATGGCGCAGCGCCACCGTGTCGCAGTTCTCGCCTGCGTGCGTGACGGCGGTCTCGGGCGTACTGAAATGCAGGCCCGCCGGGGCCGTGACGGCGACCACGGGCGCACTGCCACCCTCTGCAGCGGGCGCGGTGTTGGAGCCGTTTTCCCATTGCTGCACGTGCCGAACCAGGCGCTCATGCGCGGCTTGATCAGTCGCCATGGCCTGGTGCCGGGCTGCGTATTCGCCGATACCAGCAAAGAGCTGCACGCATTGCTGCATCAGTGTGAGCGTTTCTTCGCGCGCCAATTGGTGGCCACTGGCATTGAGACGCGCAAAGGCCGTGATCAGCAGGCCATGGGCCGTGCGCAAGCAACCTGCGGCATCCGTGGCCAGTTCGAAACCTTCGCCGCGCGGCGCCGACTGCCCGTCCGTGCGCGGCGAGCCCAGCCAGCCCTGGTTGAGCTGGGTGGCGGCGTGGTCCGACAAGAGCTGGCTGCTGATCTGCCCTGAGCTATCGTCAAATCGTAGATGGCCATGCCGGTCGCCCTTGAGCTCCTTGCTCCGGATGCCCGACAGGGCACTATTCTCCGGGAGCTTGCCCCGATGGGAAAACAGCGGCGGACAGTGATCGCCATCGTAGAGACCGCCCAGGGCCACAGGCTTGTCGGGGTGATGCTGTAGAAAGCCGATCAGGATTTCACTGCCCACCCGGGGCCAGAAGGCCGCGCCAAAACCAGCATCGGCCCAGGGCTGCAGAACGCGGATGCGGGCTGAGTCGCCGGTGGTCCCGCTGGCGCCACGCTGACGCGGATGTTCTTCGGGTCGGGTAAAGAGAAAACGCACGGCGATGCGCCCCATCTCATCGACATCGACCTCCTTGTCTCCATCCCCGACGACGAGTGCACTCATCATCCCCAGCTTGGGCACCTGGTCCGGGTCATACGACGGCACGATGGCGGTATCGCGCTGGACGCATTCAAACGCATTGCAGTAGACCGGTACGTCCAGCGCAGTCTGGTCACCCAGATGGGCGCGCGCCGGCAACCACTCCTGCATCAGCGCGGCCATCCATGGCGCATCAAGGACCAGGCCATTGCGCGCGTAGAGCGTGATCTGCGTGACGGTGAAGCGGCGAGCGTGCTCGGGCAGAGTATCGACGAGAGGATGTCCGCTCAAGGCGAATACGGTACCGCCGCGCAAGACGCGCACCACACTGCGGGCGCGGTACCCTTGGGCAGCCAGTTCATGAGCCTCCATCCGGTTTCTGGCCATTTTTCGCTGGTGAGCCGGTCCGGCCGCCAGGAACGGCGGAGCATACTCGTAATGGCCCAACGTGCGTGCGAGCTCAAGACCTGTCGTCCCTTCTCCGCGCAGCGCATCCTCCTGCGCTTGCAGACACCGGTTGGATTTGTAATCGAAGGCGGCCAGCGTGACTGCCTCGATCGATTGCTCGCGCCAGGCTTCCCAATGCGTCACCGTATCCGTCTGTTCCAGTGCGTCGGCGCGGTGGTAACGCAAGGCCACTGCGGACCGGTCGGGATAGGCCATCGGATGGTCAGCCAGATGCAGATGATGGACGGGTTCATCACCCTCCAGCGTAAAGCGGAAATGCCAGGCAATGCCTTCCTGGCGCCACAGCCGCTGCAGGAAAGCGGCATCGCTTTCTCCGGCCTGCATGACGAAGGCCCGCTGTGGATAGGTGTTGCGCAGGCCACTGGTATGCCAGCGCAAGGCGGCGGCCAGGACGCTATTGTCCTGGCCATGCTCGGTGAGGATCTGCTCGCTGATGTCCAAGACCGAACGGTCACAGAAGACGCGCCAGGTCTTGCGCTGCTCCAGCAGATGCAGTGCGTCGCAGAGCTCGAGCTCGTACAGGACTGCGCCGGCTTCCGAGTGGACTTGCCGCACGGCGCTGGTCAGGCCGCATACCAATGCCGGGCTCCCTTCGGCATCCCTCACGGAAAAGCCGACGGGAAGTCCTTGCAGATCGTGAATGGCAATATCGAGTGTACTGCTGGCGCACTGCAAGCGATAAAGCACATTGCCGCAGACAGCCTCCGTTCCGCTGACCTGCAAGGCGACCAGACGCTGAACAGGATCAGGGGCAGAGGCAGGCCAGTGCAGCCTCAGCAGACGACGCTCGTGCGTCAGCAGATTCAACAACGCACCCGGAGGCGCAGAGGTCATCGAGGAAGTGACTGTCATGATCGGAACGCAGCGAAGGGAAAGCTCTGCATGCTACCGAACAGCCAACGGAAATTATTTAGTATGTTTTCTAGATTTTGCTTCCATTGCCACCACCCCTCCCGTATGGACGAGGCAGATGTTTTGCTCTGTTGCCTGTTCTCATTGAGCCCAGCAAAACCATGGCCACCCGCATCGACAGACCCGGCACACGGAGACCATCGCCGACATGTTCCGTGCGTATCTGGAGAAGCAGCTACCGCCTTGACGCTGGCGTCATTGCTTGCGCTTGCGCGGTGCCGCCGTGGAGGCGCGCTGCACCAGTTGCGGGGTCGCGGTCACGCGCATGACGGGCGAGGGACTGCGCCCTTCGATCAGGGCCAGCAGCAGGTCGATGGACATGCGGGCCGCCTCTTCGGTCGGCACCGCCACCGTGGTCAAAGCGGGCCGTGAGACGCGCGCCCACTGGATGTCGGTGATGCCGGTCACGGAGATATCGCGTGGCACGTTCAGACCAAGGTCGGCAATGGCATTCATCGCGCCCAGCGCGGGCAGGTCATTGCTGGCGAAGATGGCGGTCAGTTGCGGCTCCTCGCGCAGCAGCGTCATGGTGGCCTGGTAGCCGGATTCGACCGTGTCGCCGATATAGCGGGTGCGCTGCAGGGTGTGCTTGATACCTGCGGCGGCACAGGCTTCCACGAAGCCGCGATAGCGCTCGGCATGGATGCCGCTCTTCTTGCTGCCCACCAGCGCACCGATGTGGCGATGGCCCAGCCCCACCAGGTGCTGCGCAGCGATGGCGCCGGCCGCAAAGAAATCCACCGCGATGCAGGGCAGCTCGGGCGGTGCATCGGGTTTTTCCCACATGCAAAGTACGACCGGTGCGCCGCGCTGTTCGGTCTTCTTCAACTCATCCATGGGCAGGTTGGCATTCATGATGAGTACGCCGTCCGACAGCGTGCCGGCGATCTGGTCCAGATAGGCACGGCCGGTATCGGGGTCGTCGTTGGTATTGCAGACGATCAGGAAACGACCGCGCTCGCGCGCCGCGCGTTCGGCGGCCAGGGCGAATTCCGGATAGAAGGGATTGGCGATGCTGGAGACCACCAGCGCCAGTGTCGGCGCGCGACCTTCGGCCAGCGCACGGGCCGTCAGATGCGGCCGATAGCCGAGCTGGGCAACCGCCTCCAGCACGCGCTGGCGCGTCTGCTCGCCAACCTTGCCGCGCTGGCGCAAGACGTTGGACACAGTGGCCGAGGTAACACCGGCCAGACGGGCAACTTCGGATAAGGTGGTCATGGGTGCATGGAGTTGGAAGCCCTCGCATTCAAACCGCTTATGACGGCCTTGTCAACGCGCACGCGTCAGCCACGATGCACGCCATGAATGCGCAGCCCGCAGGAAATACGGAAACGATTTACGCAAAGTTCGCCGGCCCCTCGCACATGCGCATGAGCGTTTCCTGACAAATCGCTGGCAGCTGGTGGTTACAGGATTGTTGTTGCGGAGGGCATGCAAGATGGGTATGATCAACCAAAATATTTGCCAACCCAACACGGCAACACGCTCAGAACAACGACGTGGAGACAACCCCCGATTGCACACAGGAAACTCAAGCGATCTTTTTTTTGGCTCGCTTGATTAAGCGCTTAACCTGACACCGCACCTGCCTCGTGGCGCCCTGCCCTGCAATCCATTTCTGTTAGGAAAACGTGATGGCCAGCATCAGCTTGCGTGCAGCACAAAAAGCCTACGGCGATGCACCGCCGGTGATCCGCAATGTCGACCTCGACATTGGCGAACATGAATTCTGTGTTTTCCTGGGCCCGTCCGGCTGCGGCAAATCCACGCTCCTGCGCAGCATCGCGGGGCTGGAAGATCTGACCAGCGGTGACCTCTTCATCGGTGGCAAGCGCGTCAATGATGTGCCCTCGGCGCAGCGTTCGGTAGCGATGGTGTTCCAGAGCTATGCACTGTTTCCGCACATGACGGTGTATGAAAACATGAGCTTCGGTCTGACCCTGGCCAAGCTGCCCAAGGCCGAGATCGAACAGAAGGTGCGCGAAGCTGCGCGCATCCTGCAGCTGGAAGAACTGTTGCAGCGCAAGCCCAAGGAACTCTCCGGCGGCCAACGTCAGCGCGTGGCGATTGGCCGCGCCATCGTGCGGCGCCCCGGGGTGTTCCTCTTCGACGAACCGCTCTCCAATCTCGATGCCACCCTGCGCAGCCAGACCCGCATCGAGATCGCGCGCCTGCATCGCCAGTTCGAGCAGGCCAGCGTGGTCTACGTCACGCACGACCAGGTCGAGGCGATGACCCTGGCCGATCGCATCGTGCTGCTGCATGCCGGCGCCGATACCCAGCGCTTTGGCAGCATCGCCCAGGTGGGCGCGCCCATGGAGCTGTATCACCATCCGCGCAATCGCTTCGTGGCCGGCTTCATCGGTTCTCCACGCATGAACTTCCTGCCGGCACAGGTGGTGAGCGCCCAGGACAATGGCATCCAGATCCGCTTGCAGCACAGCGAAGAAACCCTGCTGGTCGCCGCCAAAGGTCCGGTGCAAGCGGGCCAGCAGGTGACCGTGGGCGTGCGTCCCGAACACATGGAGATCGGCACCCAGGGCCAGTACGGCATCACCCGCGAAGTGATGCTGGTGGAGCGCCTGGGCGAGCAGACCTACGTGCACCTGGACGAACCGGCCGGTCAGCCGCTGGTGGCCAAGGCGCCGGGCGATGCCCGCATTGCCCGCGGCGAACGCCTGCGCGTAACGGTGACGCCGAGCTGTGCCTACCTCTTCGATGAGGACGGGGTCGCGCTGGCGCGCACAGAAGTTCATCCGGGCCTGGCCGCCGCAGCCTGAACAGGCCGCGTACGCGCCCTTCTTCACTCCACGCTTCACTACCGCTAAGGAACCACGACCATGTCGTTACGATTGGGAGTCTGTTACTACCCTGAACATTGGCCCGAGGCCATGTGGGAAAGCGATGCCCGGCGCATGAAGGCGCTGGGCATCAAGCAGGTGCGCATCGGCGAATTCGCCTGGAGCCGCATCGAACCTTCGCCCGGAGACCTGCGCTGGGACTGGCTCGACCGCGCCATCGAGGTGTTGGCCAAACATGACCTGGAAGTGGTGATGTGCACCCCGACCGCAACGCCTCCGAAGTGGCTCATCGACCGTCATGACGACGTGCTGGCAGTCGATGCCAACGGTCGCGAGCGCGCCTTCGGTTCGCGCCGTCATTATGATTTTTCCTCGGACTCGTATTACGAGGAATCACAGCGCATCGTGCGCCTGCTGGGCGAACGTTACGGCCAGCATCCGGCGGTCACCGCCTGGCAGCTGGACAATGAATACGGCTGCCACCAGACCGTGGTCAGCTATTCGCCCTCGGCCCAGCGCCGCTTCCGACAGTGGCTGCGCCAGCGCTATGGCAGTATCGATGCCCTCAATACCGCCTGGGGCACGGTGTTCTGGAGCATGGAATACCGCAGCTTCGAGGAGATCGATGCGCCCGTGGGCACCGTCACCGAGGCCCATCCCTCGCATCGCCTGGACTATCGCCGCTTTGCGTCGGATGAAGTGGTGCGCTACAACCGCATGCAGGTCGAGATCCTGCGTCCGCTCTCGCCGGGCCGTCTGATGGTGCACAACTTCATGCAGATGTTCCTGGAGTTCGATCACTATCCGGTCGCCGCCGACCTCGATGTCGCCACCTGGGACAGCTATCCGCTGGGCGCGCTGGAAGTGATGTGGTACGACCCGGAAACCAAGGCGCGCTGGCTGCGCACCGGCCATCCCGATTTCGCCAGCTTCAACCACGACCTCTATCGCGGCATGTCGGCCCAGCCGTTCTGGGTGATGGAACAACAGCCCGGCCCGGTGAACTGGGCGCACTGGAACCCGGCCCCACTGCCCGGCATGGTGCGCCTGTGGAGCTGGGAAGCCTTTGCCCACGGTGCGGGCTGCGTGTCCTACTTCCGCTGGCGTCAGTGCCCGTTCGCGCAGGAACAACTGCACGCCGGCCTGAACCGTCCCGACAATCGCCTGGACGTGGGCGGCAGCGAAGCCGAACGCGTGGCCCGGGAAATCCTCGCGGTGGAAAACGCCAACGGCGCGCTGGCCCAGCCGCGCGGCAAGGTGGCGCTGCTGTTCGATTACGATGCCAAGTGGCTCTTCGAGATCCACTTCCAGGGCATCGATTTCGAATATGCGCATTTCGCCTTCGACTATTACTCGACCCTGCGTTCGCTCGGCCTGGATGTGGACATCGTCCCGCTCAACGCCGATCTGCAAGGCTACGCCATGATCGTGGTGCCGCCGCTGCCCATCGTGCCGGACGATCTGCCGGGCCGCATCGCAGAGAGCGGTGCGCAGGTGGTATTCGGTCCGCGCAGCGGCTCCAAGACCCAGTCGCTGCAGATTCCTTCGACCCTGCCGCCGGGCCCGCTGCAACAGTTGCTGCCGATGCGCGTATGGCGGGTGGAATCGATGCGCCCCAACGTCAGCGAAACAGTACAGTTCGGTACGACACAAGGCCAGGCCCGCTACTGGCGCGACCTGATCGAAGCCGATGGCGAGGGCCTGCAGACCATTGCCAGCTTCGGTGACGGCCATCCAGCCATCGTGCAGAAGGAGCGCGCGCACTACCTGGCCGGCATCTTCGATACCGAGCTGACCACGCGCTACTTCGAGCACGTGGCGCGCGCCGCCGGACTGGCTCCGCAACGCCTGCCGGAAGGCCTGCGCCTGCAGCAGCGGGGCGGCCTGCAGTTCGCCTTCAACTACAGTGACGCACCGATCACGCTGCCGCACGCCGACGGCGCGCAGTTCCTGGTCGGACAGGCAGCGCTGGAGCCGCAGGGCGTGGCCATTTACCGTCCGCACACGCAAGCATGAGCAATACGCCGGCCTCACTCTGGAAGACAGCACGGCGGCTGCGGCCGCCTGCACAAGCAGGCCACAGACCTGCGCAAGATCGCTGTACCGTGAACGTACAAGAAGCTGCGAGATCCATGACGCAGCCGTTTTGCTTTTTAAACCGTTTTGACCTTATAAACCGTTTAGCTGTTTGAACTGCCTGAACCGCTTGAACCAAACATTCGGAGACAACAATGAAGAAGATGATTCGCATGACCGTGATCGCCGGCTGCCTGGCTGCATCCGCCGCCTGGGGCGCCGCTGCCATGGCCGGTACCCTGGCCGTCAACATCGCCTACAAGGGCGCAGTACAGCGCAACGTCTGGCAATCCACGGTCGATGAATTCAAGAAGGCCAACCCGGATGTGGACGTCAAGGTGTCCTTCATCGAGGAAGAAGCCTACAAGGTCCAACTGCCGGGCTGGCTCTCGACCCAGGCTCCGGACATCATCAACTGGCACAACGGCGAGCGCATGGCCTTCTACGCCAGCCGAGGCTTGCTGGAAGACCTGAGTGACGACTGGAAGAAGAACGGCTGGGATACGACCTACGCCTCCACCAAGGAAGCTTCTTCCTGGCACGGCAAACAGTATTCGGCGCCGACCGTGTATTACTCCTGGGGCATGTTCTATCGCAAGGACCTGTTCAAGAAGGTCGGCATCAGCGCCGAACCCAAGACCTGGGATGAATTCCTGGATGCCTGCAAGAAGTTGAAGGCCGCCGGCATCGCCCCCATCGCCGTGGGTGGCCGTGACGCCTGGACCCTGGCGGGCTGGTTCGATTATCTGGACCTGCGCATCAACGGCAACGCCTTCCACCAGCAGTTGATGGCGGGCGATGTCGCCTACACCGATGCGCGCGTCAAGAAGGTCTACACCGCCTGGAAGAGCCTGATCGACGACAAGTATTTCATCGACAACGCCCTGTCCTATGACCTCGATGGCGCACAACCCTTCCTGTTCCAGGGCAAGGCCGCCATGATGTTGATGGGTACCTTCATTGCCAAGGGCTTCCCGGCCAAACTGGCGCCGGAGATGGGTTACTTCCAGTTCCCCATCATCGATGCCAACGTGCCGACGGCTGAAGAAGGCCCGACCGAATCCATTCACATCCCGGCCAAGGCCCGCAACAAGGCCAATGCGCACCGCTTCATCGCCTTCGTCGGTACCCCGGCCATCAGCGCCAAGCTGGCCGAGGGCCTGGGTTCGCTGCCGGCCAACAGCAAGTCGCCGGCGCCCACCGATCCGATTTCGCGCATCGGTTTCGAGATCCTCTCCAACGCCAAGGGCGGTATCTCGCAGTTCTATGATCGCGACATGACCAAGGAAATGGCCGATGAAGGCATGAAGGGCATGCAGAAGTTCGTCAGCGACCCGACCAAGATCGATGACGTGCTCAATGAGCTGGAACAAAGCCGCAAGCGTATCTACAAGAAGTCCTGATCGTCCTTGATGCCTGGCTGGTCCAGGTAGTCCATCCGGGTCATTCCCCTGCCGCGTGCGGCAGCGGAATGGCCCGCAGAAAAAGAAGGAGACCCCGCCATGCTAGCGCCCACATCCGCCGCGCAGCCGTCTGCGACCCAAGCCTCTGCCACGCCGGTGACCGGCCCGCAGCGCAGTGCCGCCCGCCGCAACCGTGCCGCCTTCTGGTTCCTGGCGCCGGCCTGCGTCATGACGCTGGTCTATGTGCTGTACCCGATTCTCTATACGATCTATCTCAGCTTCTTCAGCTGGGATGGCATGACTGCGCCCAAGTACGTGGGTATGGCCAACTACATCGAACTGTTCCATGCGCCGACCTTCTACACGGCCCTGAAAAACAACGTGCTGTGGCTGCTCATGTTCCTGCTGGCCCCGCCCATGGGCCTGGCCATCGCGCTCTACCTGAACCAGAAGGTGCGCGGCATGCGCGTGGTGAAGTCATTGTTTTTCGCGCCCTTCGTGCTCTCGGGCGTGGTGGTAGGGCTGATCTACAGCTGGTTCTACGACCCCAGCTTCGGCCTGCTGTCGCTGATCCTCGGCCATGGTGTGCCGGTGCTGGGTGATGCGCGCTATGCCACCTTCGGCATCATCTTCGCCGCCCTGTGGCCGCAGACCGCCTACTGCATGATCCTCTTCCTGACCGGTCTGACCGCCTTGAACCATGACCAGGTAGAGGCCGCCCGCATGGAAGGCGCCAAGGGCTGGACCATGCTGCGCTACGTGATCCTGCCGCAATTGCGCTCGACCACCTTCATGGCCTTCGTGGTCAGCATCATCGGGGCCCTGCGCAGCTTCGATCTGATCTCGGTGATGACCAGCGGCGGCCCTTACGAGAGTTCCACCGTGCTGGCGTATTACGCCTATGACCAGGCCATCAAGTATTACCGCCAGGGGTATTCGGCGGCGGTGGCGGTAACGCTCTTTGCCATCATGCTGGTCTACATCGTCTTCCAGCTGCGCCGCATGCTGCGCGCTGAACGCTGAACGCTGAACGCAAACGCCCATCGTCAACCGCTTAACGAGAAAAGAGAGATCGCCATGTTTCCCATGCCGATAGAAAAATGGAAGCCGATCAACCGCGCGCTCTACCGCGCCTCGCTGCCGGTGGCGCTGCTGATCTGGTTGTTGCCGATGCTGACCGCGCTGGTGACCTCGATACGCTCCAACGACGAACTGATGGCCGGCAACTACTGGGGCTGGCCGCAGGACTTCGCCATGCTGGACAATTATCGCGAGGCGCTGACCGCCTCGCCCATGCTGCATTATTTCTGGAACAGCTGCCTCATCACCGTCCCGTCGGTGATCGGTGCCATCTCGCTGGCGGCCATGGCCGGCTTTGCGCTGTCGACCTATCAGTTTCGCGGCAACACCGTACTCTTCGCCACCTTCGTGGCCTGCAACTTCGTGCCGCAACAGATCCTGATGATTCCGGTACGGGACCTCACCCTGTCCTTGGGGCTGTTCAATACCATCACCGGGATGATGCTGTTCCACATCGCCATGCAGACCGGATTCTGTACCTTGTTCCTGCGCAATTTCATCAAGCAGTTGCCCTTCGAGATGATCGAAGCCGCGCGCATCGAAGGGGCCAGCGAGTGGACCGTGTTCTATCGCATCGTGCTGCCGCTGATCCGGCCGGCCCTGGCCGCGCTGGCGGTGCTGGTCTTCACCTTCGTCTGGAATGATTACTTCTGGGCGCTGGTGCTGACCCAGGGCGATGATGTGGCGCCCATCACCGTCGGCGTGGCGGCGCTGCGCGGCCAGTGGACGACCTCCTGGAACCTGGTCTCGGCCGGCTCCATCCTGGCGGCGCTGCCTTCGGTGATCCTGTTCTTCGTGATGCAGAAGCAGTTCGTGGCCGGACTGACCTTCGGCGCCAGCAAGGGTTGAGCAAGCTCTGCCGACTCAGGGCTGCGTCGGTGGCGGTGCCGCCACGGGCGCTTCCTCCAGCCCCACGCCCATGGCCTGGAACAGGGTGGCCGTATCGTTCATGCGGCTGGCCGTGGCGCGGATCTCGCCCAGCCTGGCATTGAGATACTGGCGCTCGCCGGTGCGCGCGACACTGGCCGGATAGGCCCCGAGTTGCGCGCGCCGCTGCGCATTGCGCCAGCCTTGCTCGGAAGCGATGCGCGCCGCCGACGACGCCTGCAGAGCATCGGCATCCTCGGTCAGTGCCACCAGGCTATCGGCCACGTTCTGGAAAGCATTCAACACGGTCTGGCGATAATGGGCCTCGGCCGCGAAATAGGCTTGCTTGCTGGCGTCCCGCTTGGCGCGCAAGGCCCCGCCATGAAACAGCGGCTGTGTCAGCGACGCCCCCAGGCCCCACACCGCACCGGCACCACCGGTGGCCTTGGCCCACGAGAAGCCGGACTGGCCGAAGGAAGCGCTGATGGACAGGCTGGGAAACATCTCGGCCGTGGCCACCGCCTGCTGGGCCGCAGCCACTTTCAAGGCCGCATCGGCCGCGAGGATGTCGGGCCGTTGCCTGAGCAGTTCGGAGGGAACCGTCATCGGAACCTGCTGCGGCAACTTCAGGCTGGCCATCTCCAGATCGGATGGTGCGGCATCCGGGGTGCGGCCCATCAAGACCGCCAGCGCATGACGCGCACCCTGCCATTGCGCCTTCAGACCGGGCAGGCTGGCGCGCAGCGATTGCGCACTGGCGCGCGCGGACAAGAGCTCGTCAGCGGACACCGCCCCCAGCGCCAGACGGCGCTGCAATTCCTCCACATCGGCATCGGCCAGCGCCACCAGGCGCTCGGTGTCGCTCACCTGTGCGCGCAATGAAGCGGCATTGATGGCCGTGATGACCACGTTGGCTGCCACTGCCCGCCGTGCCGCATCGAACTGATAGGACTGGGCATCGACCTGCGCGGCCAGGGCCGAATTGGCGAAGCGTTCCACCCCGAACAGGTCGAAGGTATAGCTGGCCCGGATCTGGCCGGCGAAGACGTTGTACAGATTGGTGGTCGGGCCGATGTTGGGCAGGCCCAGAGCGCGCTGACGCTGGGCCTGTCCGACCGCATCGATGGTGGGCCAGAGCGACTCATCGATCTGCGCGCGCAATTGCAGGCGTGCACTGGCCAGATTGCGATCGGCCTCGGCCAGCGAATGATTGTTGCGCAAGGCCTCCTCGACCCAGGCCGACAGTTCCGGCGAGCCATAGGCACGCCACCAGTGCGGCACCGTGCGCTGACCCAGCACGAAGGTCTGGCGCGCCTCCGAAGGTCCCAGCGTGGCAGGCGTGGCCTGGGCGGCATAGTGGGCCGGCTGCGGCATGGCCGGCGCTTCGCCGGTCGGTCCCAGGGCGCAACCGGACAGCAGCAGCGCGGCGGCCAGCGCCACGGGGCGCAGCTGCGGGGCGAAGATCAAACGAACGGCGCTCATCAGTGACTCCCTTGCGCGGCATGGTCGCGGTGATGGGTTTCATCCGGCTTGACCCGGTAGCACAGCGCGTACAGCGCCGGCAGGTAGAACAGGGTCAGGATGGTGGCGATGGTGATGCCGCCCATGAGCGCGGTGGCCATCGGTCCGAAGAAGTTGCTGCGCAACAGCGGAATCAATGCCAGCACGGCCGCGGCAGCAGTGAGCGTGATCGGACGGAAGCGGCGCACGGTGGCGCCGACGATGGCATCGAAGCGGCCACGACCGGCGGCGATGTCCTGCTCGATCTGGTCCACCAGGATCACCGAGTTGCGCATGATGATGCCCAGCATGGCAATGGTGCCCAGCATGGCCACGAAGCCGAAGGGCTGACCAAACAGCAGCAGCGCGCCGACCACGCCGATCAGGCCCAGCGGTGCAGTCATCACCACCATCAGGGTGCGGCCGAAGCTCTGCAACTGCACCATCAGCAACAGCAGCACGGCGATGACCATCAAGGGCATCTGCGCCGAGATGGAGGACTGGGCCTTGGCGTTCTCTTCCACCGGACCGCCCACATCGATGCGATAACCCACCGGCAGCTCGCCGCGCAGGGCATCGAGCTTGCGGTTGACGTCATTGGTGACATCGATGCCCTGCACGCCCGGGCGCACGTCGGCCAGCACGGTGATGGTGGGCTGGCGGTCGCGCTCCCAGATCACGCCGTATTCCAGCGTATTGCGGAACTGGCCCAGTGTGGCCAGCGGCACCGGACCATTGGCGGTGGGCATGGACAAGCTGGCCAGGCGCGAGGGATCGACGCGCTCGCTGCGCGGGGTGCGCAGGTCGACGCTGATGAGTTTGTCGCGCTCGCGATATTGCGTCACGGTCACGCCCGACAACTGCATGGCCAGGAAGTTGGCAATCTGCTGGCTGCTCAAGCCCAGCTCGGCGGCACGTTTCTGGTCGATCTCGAAGGACACCGAACGCTGGGCCGGCTCATCCCAGTCGAACTGGATGTTGGTGGCACGACTTTCCTTGCGCAACTCGGCGGCTACCTGTTCGGCAATGGCGCGTACCTTGGGGATCTGTTCGCCGCTGATGCGGAACTGCACCGGGAAGCCGACCGGCGGGCCATTCTCCAGCCTCGTCATGCGCGTGCGCGCACCGCTGAACTGCTGGCGCAGCGGCTCCTCCAGTGCCCGCGCCAGGGCTTCGCGGTCTTCCACCGACTTGGCCGTCACGACGAACTGCGCGAAGTTGGGGCTGGCCAGTTGCTGGTCCAGCGGCAGGTAGAAACGCGGCGCGCCGACGCCCACGAAACTGACCACATGATCGATCTGTGGACGGCCCTTGAGCAGGGCTTCCATGCGGATCGCCTCGCGCTGCGTGGCGTCAAAGGAAGCACGCTCCGGCAGGTGCAGGTCGATCAGCAGTTCGGGGCGGTCGGAGCTGGGGAAGAACTGCTGCGGCACCAGTGCGAAGGCGGCCAGCGAGCCGATGAACAGCACCGTGGTGGCGATCACCACACGCCCACGGAAGGCCACGCACCAGGCCACCGAACGACGCAGCCAGGTGTAGATGCGGGTCTGGTAGATGGGATGGTCGTGGTCCTCCTCATCATGGCCGGCATGCGGGTTGGCGGCGATCTGTTCATCCGTGAGCGCACCCGGTTTTTCCTTGAGCAGGTGATAGCCCAGCAGCGGAATGAGCACCACCGCCGCCAGCCACGACAGCAGCAATGCAATGGCCGAGACCTCGAAGATGGAACGGGTGTATTCACCGGTCCCCGACTTGGCCAGTGCAATCGGCAGGAAGCCCGCGACGGTCACCAGCGTGCCGGTCAGCATCGGGAAGGCCGTGCTGGTGTAGGCGAAGGCGGCGGCGCGGCGGCGGTTCCAGCCCTGCTCCAGTTTTACCGCCATCATTTCCACGGCGATGATGGCATCATCAACCAGCAGCCCCAGTGCCAGCACCAAAGTGCCCAGCGAGACCTTGTGCAGGCCGATGTCGAAGAGGTACATGAACAGCGAGGTCACCGCCAGCACGATGGGAATCGAAATCACCACCACCATGCCGGTGCGAATGCCCAGCGAGACCAGGCTCACCACCAGCACGATGGCGACCGCCTCGGCCACCGCTTCCAAAAAGTCATCTACCGATTTTTCCACTGCATGCGGCATGCTGGAAACCGCCGTCAGCGTGAGCCCGGCGGGCAGGCGCTTGCGCAATTGTTCAGTGCGCTCGTCCAGCGCGCGGCCCAGGCGGATCACGTCGCCGCCAGGCTGCATGGTCACGCCGATGCCCAGCACGGGCTGGCCGTTGGCGCGCATCTCCTGTTCCTGCGGTTCGTCGTAACCGCGCGTGATGGTGGCGATGTCACCCAGCCGGAAATTGCGGTTGTTGACATGGATGATCTTGTCTTCCAGCGCGCGCAGGTTGTCGAACTGGCCGGTAGGACGCACGTAGACGCGGTCATTGTCGGTGGTGATGAGACCACCCGGCACCACCGCATTCTGTGCACCGATGGCATCGGCCAGCTGCTGCGGGCTGATGCCAAGGCGCGTCATGCGGGTGTTGCCGATGTCGATGTAGATGTGTTCCTGACGATCCCCGAAGTAATCGATCTTGGCCACGCCCGGCACGTGCAGCAGTTCACCGCGCAACTGGTCAGCATAGTCGCGCAACTGCGCTGGCGTGAAACCGTCACCGGCCAGTGCGTAGATGTTGGTGTAGACATCACCGAACTCGTCATTGAAGTATGGTCCCTTGACCCCCTGCGGCAAGGTGGCGGCCATGTCACCGACCTTCTTGCGCACCTGGTACCAGGTCTGCGGCACCTGCGAGGCCGGGGCCGTGTCCTTGATGGTGAAGAAGAGCTGCGACTGCCCCGCGCGCGAATAACTGCGCAGAAAATCGACGTCCGGTGTCTCCTGCAGCTTGCGGGCGATGCGGTCGGTGATCTGCTCTTGCACCTGGCGCGCGGTGGCGCCGGGCCAGTCGGTCTGGATCACCATCACCTTGAAGGTGAAGGGCGGGTCTTCGGATTGCGACAGCCGCGAATAGGAACCCATGCCCAGCAAGGTCACCAGCGCCAGGATGAAGGTCACCAGCGCCTGGTGCTGCAAGGTCCAGGCGGACAGATTGAATCGGCCGGGTGCGCTCATAGGGCGAAGTCCTCGGCGTGCAGCGGCGCCACCGGCTTGACCTTTTCTCCCACGGTCAGGGTATGTACGCCCTGCACCACCACCTTGTCACTGGCAGCCACGCCTTGCGAGAGCGAAATGCTGCGCTCTCCATACGCGGCCACCGTCACCGGACGCAGTACCAGCTTGCCGTCGGCACCGACGACCCACACTGCCGGTTTGTCACCCTGATGGAACAAGGCCGTGGCCGGCAGCAGCAGAACCTGCGTCTGCGTCGTGTTGGACGGCGTGATCGTCACTTCGCCGGTCATGCCCAGGCGCACGCTGGCGTCAGGCTGTTCCAGCGTGACCTTGACGCGATAGGTACGACTCTGCGGATCAGCTGCCGGACTGACTTCACGCACACGCCCCTTCCAGGTCTTGCCGGGCAGGGCGGCCAGCGTGACATCGGCAGCGACCCCGGGTTGCAGGCCGGCCAGCTGGCGGTCGGCCACGTCGGTGACGACATCCACCGCCCCCGACCAGGCCAGCGAATAGACCGGCTGACCGGGGCTCAGTACATCGCCGGTATTGGCCTGCTCGGCACTGATGACGCCGTCATGCTGAGCCACCAGCGTGGTGTAGTCACGCTGGTGGCCGGCCACCGCGGCACGGGCCTGCGCGGCCTTCCATTGCGAGAGCGCGGCGGCATGGGCATCCTGGCTTTGTTCCAGCTGCTGGGCGCTGATGAGCTGTTCTGCGGCCTGCGCCGTATCGCGCTGCAGCTGCTTCTCGGCTGCGTCGAGATGCTGGCGGGCGGCCGCCAGTTCGGCGCGCGCCGACGCGGCGTTCTGGTCGGCATCGGCGGGGTCGAGACGGGCCAGGATCTGGCCCTTGCGCACCACATCGCCCAGATGTACGCGACGTTCCACCAGTTGTCCGGCCACCCGGAAGGAGAGCGAGGTCACATAGCGCGACTGCACTTCGGCCGGCAGGTGCAGGGGCTGGGTGCCGACGCGCTCCTGCGCCTGCAACACCACCACTTCGCGCGGCACCTCGGCCACGGGGGCCGGCTTGCTGCATCCGGCCAGCCAGAGCGTAAAGGGAACGGCCAGCAGGGCCATGCGCGCCAGCCGGACGCGGCGTACGGAAAAAGCCAGGGAAGCAGGACCGGGACACGAACGTGAGACAGGCTTCACAGCATTCCTTTCGGGAAAGGGAGTGTCGGGAGGGTCGGACCGCGGCGCGCTCCGCCTCGTGGGCGTCTTTACAAAAGTTCAGCGATTCTAATGCAGATATGAATTCAAATGCAACACTGTATCCGAATACAACAGTGTTAGAATCCAGCCCCATGACACGCCAACGACTCAGCCGCGAGCAAAGCCGTGAGCAGACCCGGGAACGTCTGCTGGAGGCGGCGCACGCGATGTTCATGCAGAAGGGATATGCGCAGGCCAGCGTGGAAGATATCAGCACCGCAGCGGGCTATTCGCGCGGTGCCTTCTATTCCAACTTCGATGACAAGGAGCAGCTCTTCTTCGAGCTGTTGCGCCGCGAAGGGGAAAGCATCGACCGGGGTTTCGAGCGCATTCTCGGCGGCGGTCTGACCGATCCGCATGCCCTGCGCGACGCTCTGGCCGTGCAGTACTCGGCACTGTACCGCGATGACAAGTGCAGCCTGCTGTGGATGGAGGCGCGCATCATCGCGCTGCGCGACGAGAAATTCCGTGCCCAATTGGACAGCTTCCTGGAGCAGCGCTACGTTCAGATCACCCGCTTTGTCGAAGCCTATTGCCACCTGACCGGTACCGCCCCGGCCGCACCGCCGCGCGAGATCGCCATCGGCCTGATGGCCTTGTGCGAGGGCGTCAGTTTTTCCTACCGCTGCGTGCCGCACATCGTTGACGGCAAGACGGCCGAGTCGGTGCTGGCGTGGTTTCTGAAGGCGTCCATTGCAGTGGCCGCTCCCGCAGATCAGCCGCCCGCCGCGGAAATCAAAAAGGCGGCGCGCAAACCCGCCGCCGCCCGCAAGAGAACCCTGCCTGCTGCCTGAGAGTGGCTATCCACCGGTTTTCAGCGGGGCGGCCAGCCACTGTGCAATCTGCGGCCAGGCCTCGGCCAGTGTACGCCCCCCCATGAACAGACCGATGTGCCCGCCCGGCACCACCCGCTGCGTGATGTGCGCAGAGGATGTACCGACCAGTTGCGCCGCATTGAGCACCTGCTCGGGCGTGGTGATGTCATCCCGCTCGCCCGCCAGCAGGTAGAGCGGACAGGTGATGTCGCGCAGGTCCAGCATCTTGCCCAGCGCAACGAACTGCCCGCGCGCCAGCAGGTTGTCCTTGAAGATCTGGCGAATGGCCTGGAGATACCAGCGTCCCGGCAGATCGATCGGGGTTTCGTACCAGGCGGCGAAGGTCTCGCGCTTGGCCAGGTAGACCGGATCATCGATATGCTGGAACAGGTCCACGTGTTCGGTGAAGTAGTGCTCGTCGGGGTGCATGTTCTTCCAGCCCTGCAGCATGAAGCTGCCGCGCATGAGCCCACCGCCGGTACGTACCAGGTCCTCGTAGAAGCGGATCGGCGTGCGCTCCACCATCTGCTTCAACGGCCCCTCGCCGGCACCGGCATCAATGGGTGAGCCGGCCAGCACCAGACGTTGCACCTTGTGCGGGAACCGCGCGGCGATCATGGCCGAGATCCAGCCGCCCTGGCACAGTCCGACCAGATTGGCGCGCCCGCCCAGTTCATCGATGAGCACACAGAGGTCAGCCAGATAGTTGTCGATCTCCAGGTCCTTCATGTCCTCGCTGGCACTATGCCAGTCGGTCAGAAAGACATGCGGCACACCATGGTCGAGCAGGGTTTCGACCAGGCTCTGGCCCGGATAATAATCGGCAATCACCGAGGTATGGCCGGCATACGGCGCCACCACCAGCGTGGGGACGGCGTGGGCGCCACTGGCCTTGCCATATTCGCGCAGGGTCAGGGTACGCAGCTTCAGGCGCACCTGATGAGCGGTGGCCATCTGCGGATGGTGGATGGCGTGCAGCTTGGCTTCTTCTTCCAGAAAGCGCAGCTGCTTGTCCACCACATCCTGACCTTGGCGAAACACTGCGCTGGCCAGCATCATCGGCCAGAACAGCGGAACGCAGCCAGGGCCGCAGCCCTCTGCAGTCTCGGCAACGAGCGGCGCATGGCCGGTGTGTGAGGTCGTCATGATGTACTCCCGTGTATGAGTCTTGCCGCATCGTCGGCAATGACCTGTTCTTCATCGGTCGGAATGACCAGCACGCGCACGCGGCTGGCCGGGTGGCTGATACATTCCTGGTGCTTTTCATTGGCGCTCTCGTCGAGCTGCACGCCCAGCCAGTCCAGACGCGCACAGATGGCCGCGCGCATGCGCGCGTCGTGTTCGCCGATACCGGCGGTAAAGACCAGAGCATCCATGCCGCGCAGGGTAGCAGCCAGGCGGGCGGCCTCGCCGGCGCAGCGCAGGGCGAACAGTTCCAGCGCCTCGCGCGCAGGCGCCGCCTGACTCTGCTGGAGGGTGCGTACATCGGCGCTCACACCGGATACCCCCAGCAGGCCGGAGCGGTGATACAGCAAGTCTTCCAGCGCCGCCGGTGTCATCCCCTGCTGCAGCAGATACAGCAGCACGCCAGCATCGAGCGCACCGCAACGCGTGCCCATCGGCACGCCGTCCAAGGTCGAGAAGCCGGTACTGGCATCAACGCTGCGGCCGTTCTGGATACCGCACAGACTGGCGCCGTTGCCGAGGTGCGCGACCACCACATTGCCGTGGGCCTCGGGCAGCTGGCGGCGCCGCAGTTCGGCCGCAATGTAGCTGTAGGAGAGGCCGTGGAAGCCATAACGCAGCACGCCTTGCTCGTGCAGCTCGCGCGGCAGTGCAAAGCGGCGCGCCAGCGCATCCTGGTCGGCATGGAAGGCCGTATCGAAGGACGCGCTCTGCGGCAGTCCCGGCCGCAGTCGCGCGACGGCGCGGATCAGGCGCAGGTTCTGCGGTTGGTGCAGCGGTGCCAGGGGCGCCAGGGCTTGCAGCTCCGCTTCGATGCGTTCATCGAGCAGCACCGATTGCGCCAGGTGCAGGCCGCCATGCACCACCCGATGACCGACCGCGCACAATGCTCCCTGATCGTGACCGACTTCGAGCTGGTGCAGCACCTGCTCCAGTACCTTGTCCATGGATGCCACGGGATCGGCATCGATGGCTACGGTCGATGTGACACCTTCGATCTCCAGACGCAGCCGCAAGGGCGAGAGATGCAGATCCAGCTGTCCGTGGCCGATCTTGCCGGCGCGCGGACCATCAAGGCGGAACACGCCCAGCTTGATCGTGGACGAGCCGGCATTGAAGGTCAGCAACCAGCGATTCATGAGCGTTCCTTGCCGACCGCGCACAGCTTGCTGCGCGAGGCGAACAGACGGGCCAGCGCCGAGGAGGCCAGGCGCACTCGCAAGCTGTCAGCACGGCTGGTCAGGATCACCGGCACGCGCGCGCCCAGCACCAGTCCGGCAGCCTCAGCCTGGGACAAATAAATCAACTGCTTGGCCAGCATGTTGCCCGCTTCGAGATCGGGCACCAGCAGGATATCGGCGCTACCCGCCACCGGCGAGGCGATCTGCTTGATGCTGGCCGATTGCAGACTGATGGCGTTGTCAAAGGCCAGCGGGCCATCGACCACCGCGCCGGTGATCTGGTGGCGCGTGGCCATCACGGTCAGGGCGGCCGCATCCAGGGTGGAAGGCATGGCCGGATTGACCGTCTCCACGGCTGCCAGCACCGCTACGTGCGGACGCGGCACACCCATCACGTGCAGCAGGTCGATGGCGTTCTGGCAGATGTCGCGCTTGTGGGCCAGCGTGGGGGTGATGTTGATGGCGGCATCGGTGATGATGAGGGGCTTGGCGTAGGTGGGAATGGCCATGGCGTAGACATGGCTGATGCGACGTTCGGTGCGCAGACCAGCACCCGGCGCCACCACCGCTGCGAGTAGTTCGTCGCTGTGCAGGCTGCCCTTCATGAGCGCGGCCACGCGCCCTTGCACGGCCAGCTCGACGGCGCGGGCTGCGGCCGCATGACTGTGTTCGGTGCACTCGATCTGCAAGCCCGTCAGCGACAGCCCGGCCTGCTCGGCGATACGTCGTATTCTGACTTCGGGCCCGACCAGCAACGGTTCCAGCAGACCTTCCTGGTGCGCCTCCAGCGCGCCCTGCAAGGCCTCGGCAGAACAGGGGTGGACCACGGCCACCCGCATCGGCTGCGCGCCCAGGGCATCGCGGATGAGTTGACCGTAGCGCTCGGCAGGCGTGGCCTGCGTCGGTGGAAACATGGCGTCCTCCTGAAGGGGTGGCATGAGGCAGGACGCGCTCATGCGGGCTTGCTGTGTCGCAGCATATCCCCAGGCGGAGGTGAGTTCAATTGCGGCACTGCCCGCAAAGGGGGCAGAGAGCACAAAGCTTGATCTGCTTCAACTTTGTCAGACCGCATGCAGCCATGCTGGCGCGTTCAGACCTGGGCCAGTGCCAGCACGTGTCGGCGCGCCATCTCGGCCGGCATCGGTTCGGCAAAGTAATGTCCCTGCATCGCGTGACAGTGCATGGATTGCAGGACCTGCATGTCTTGCTCGCTCTCCACGCCTTCGGCCACCACCTGGAAACCGAACGATGCCGCCAGTTGCAGCACCGCAGAAACCAGGGCCTGGTTCTCGGTCTGGTCGGCCAGGCCGGTGACGAAGCTGCGGTCGATCTTCACGCGCGAGACGTGCATCTGACGCAGGAAGCCCAGCGAGGAATAGCCCACGCCGAAGTCGTCGATGGCGATGCTCACGCCCTGCAGCGCCAGCGCCGTCAGGGTCTGTGTGGCCGCCTGAAGGTCGAGCGCGGTCTCTTCGGTGATCTCGATTTCCAGCATGTGCGCTGGCAGGTTCTGCTGTTTCAGGGTGGCCGCCACCAGGTCCTCGATGACGATGCGCTCCATTTCACGCGGCGAGATATTCATCGACACGCGCAAGTCACTGCGACCAGTGTCCTGCATGAACGCAATCATGCGCGCCACTTCGTTCATGATGAAGCGCAGCAGTTCCTCCGACAGCCCCGCCAGCGCTGCAATCTCGATCAGGTCAGGCGGTGCGATCGGGCCATGGCGGCGATGGGTCCAGCGCACCAGGGCCTCGAAACCGTCCAGGGCACGCCCGTCCTCGCAAACGATGGGCTGGAACCACACCTGCAGTTCGCCATCGGCCAGCGCCTGGGCCAGATCGCGCTCGACATCGCGCTTCATCTGCAGATGCGCATCCAGCGCCGCGTTGAAGACCTGATACTGATTGCGGCCACGTCGCTTGGCCTCATACATGGCGGCATCCGAACAGACCAGCATCTCGTTGATATCATCGCCGCGCGAGAGGTAGATCCCCACACTCAGGCCGATGTGGCGATGGGCCAGTCGTGCGAACGGCTGGCGGATCGCCGTGATGAGGCGCTGCGCCAGCTGCTCCGGCGACTCTGCCCGGGCGGTCAGCGGGTAGAGAATCACGAATTCGTCACCCGCCAGGCGCGCCAGCGTCGCACTCTCGGGCAGACAGGACTGCAGGCGCCGTGCCACTTCGATGAGCACCTGGTCCCCCGCCTCATGGCCATAGGCGTCGTTGATGACCTTGAAACCATCCAGGTCAAGGAACATCAGGCACTGTCGGTGCGGCTGGCGCGCCAGCACCTGCGCGGCGACCCGCATGAAGCCGGCGCGGTCCAGCAGGCCGGTCAGCAGATCGTGTTCGGCCTGATACTGCATGCGCGCGGCAAACTGGCGCAGGTCTTCATGGGCCACGGCCAGGGCCTGGTTGGCGGTGGTGGCCTCATTCTTGAGGGCGCAGGCGCGCGCAAACATGCGCTCGCCCACGCGGGCGCCGCGAATCAGGCCGGCCAGGTAGATCACGGCCGTCGCGGCCAGCGCCAGCCGGGTCGGATTGCGATTGAAGACGGACAGGCAGAAGATCACCGACAACAGCGGCGGCGTGATGAAGCTGATGGGGATGCGGGCAAAGGCGAAGCCGTGGGTGACGGCACCGGCCGTGATGCCGCACACGCAGGTGAGATAGAAAAGCGTTTCGGGCGTGGTGTAGCCCTCGCTCAGCCAGGGCATGCCGGCCCACGCGAAGCCGGAGACCAGCGCCAGGATCCAGTGCAGGCGCAGGTTCAATTCCACCACGTCGCCTTGGCCGAGGATCGCGCCGCGCGGCTGCATCCACGGCACCAGTTGCGCCACGCGCTGCGGTGAGAGGCGGCACAGCGGGATACGCACCAGGTTGACCAGCGTGGCGCAGGCCAGCCACGCCAGGGCGATCCAGAGCTTGCCGGAATGCCAGGCGACGAAAGTCGAGATGGCGCTCAGCACGAAAGCCACCGGGATCGACAGCATGACCGTGTGGCGGGCCGCCGTCAGTTGGTCCGCGCGAATCAGTTCTCGCAATGCAGGCCGGGACGCTTGGTCGCCGACGCCGGTTTCTGTCTTCAGTTCGCTCACATCTCCATCCCGTCATGCCCGGCTGCGCTGCCCGCCGAAAGGCGTGGCAGGATCGGAGGCGTCCCTTTCCCGAGGGAGCCCGCAGCGGCTGCGGGGTATTATCCAATGAATAAGAAGAATTCTTGTCAAAACAATGGGGCCATTGAGATGTATCAACGAGTTGTTGGCGCGAAAGAGACAAGCTGCGACCTTGCTGATCCCCTTTCACAACCTGGAGAAACTGCATGGCCCAAGACAACGGCAACTGGTTATCGGCCGAACAGGCCGTCATGCCCGATGGCAGCGAACGTCAGGACTTACCCCTGATTCACAAAAAACTGCCGCAACTCTCGCCGCAACAAGGTACCGAGGGAGCCGCCACGGCTGCGCCCGACGCAGCGCCGCAAAGCTCGGCGGGAGGCGCTGCGACGCCCTGAGTTTCACAACAGCAACAAATCCTTCGGAAGCATCTGAGGAGGCAGCCCGCCGGAAGGCTAAAATGGAGCCGTATCTATTGCGCGGCAAACTGGCGCTGCTTCTGTCATGGCTCTCGATCCCTCCACTCTGCTCATCCTCACCATCGCGCTGGCGGCGTCGGCTTCGCTCTATCTGGCCATCGAATGGAACAGCGTCAGAGAACGCTCGCTGCTGCTATGGAGCAGCGGTTTTGCCATCATCACCATCGGCTCCTTCCTGGCGCTGTTGCGCTCGCGGGGCTATCTGCTGGTCGGTATCTGGTTCGCCAACGGCTTGCTGATCGCCGCGCACGCCTGCTTCCTGGCGGGCGTGGCCTGGTTCACGCGATCCCGCGTTTCACGCGGCTGGTGGCTCATCGCGCTGCTGTGGGTGCTGATGCTGTTGCTGCCTGCGCATGCCTGGTGGTCACGCGTGATGCTGGGCCTGCAATCGCTGATGATCGCCGCCCTCACCTTGCGCGCCAGCTTGCTGCTCCGGCCCCATGGTGCCTCGCTCAGCGTAGGTGCGGTGCAGCTGCGCTTCGTCCTGCTGATCCACGGCTTGTTCTACGTGGCCAAGGCGGTCTGGGCGCTGGCATTGGGTGCTTTTGTGGATCTGGCGGCCTTTGGCGGCGTGCTGATCCAGGTCTCGCTGGTGGAGGGCTCGATGGCGGTGATGCTGATCGCATTGTCGATGACCGGCACCGAGCGTCATCGCCGCGAAGAGCACATGGGCCAACTGGCCGCGCGCGATCCCCTGACCGGACTGCTGAACCGGCGGGCGCTGCTGGCACGGGCTCCGGCGCTGCTGGCGCAAGCCAGCCAGGCGCATCCGGGCGCGCTGCTGCTCATCGACATCGACAACTTCAAGCAGGTCAACGACCTGCACGGTCATGCCGCCGGTGACAAGCTGCTGGAAGCCCTGAGCACCCTGCTGCGCGAGGTGCTGCCCGAGGATGCGCTGGCCGCTCGGCTGGGTGGGGATGAGTTCGTGATCGTGTTGCGGGATGTTCGCCCGGAGCAAGTGGCGCATCTGGGAGAACAACTGCGGGAAGCCTTCGCCCACGTGGCGCTCAAGGGGGTGCCCACGCCTGATGCGGTGAGCCTGAGCGTGGGCGTCAGTCTCTACTCGACGCCGGCACTGGCGTTGGAAAGCTTGCTGGCAATGGCCGATGCGGCGCTGTATGACGCCAAGCGCGCGGGCCGCAATCGACTCGTCGTGAACCCGGCAAACTTCACTGCAGCCAGTCCTTGAGTCGATACCAGGCACCGACCAGGGGCAGGAACCAGGGCTTGCCCAGGTGACCGGGAATGGCAGGCCAGTCCAGATCTTTCCACGGATTGAGGTCTGCCCTGCCTTCCATGACCTCGGCCATCAAGGTCCCCATGAGGCTGGCCATGTGGGTGCCATGCCCGCTGTAGCCCATTGCGTAGAACAACCCATCGCGCTGGCCGGCACGCGGCAGGCGGTCGACCGTCATGTCGACCATGCCGCCCCAGCAGTAATCGATGCGTACCGACCCCAGTTGCGGAAAGACGTTCAGCATCTGGGTTCGGAGGATCTCGCCGCTCCTGGCATCGGACTGCGGATTGGAAACCGCGAAGCGCGCGCGTCCGCCGAAGAGCAGGCGATTGTCCGGTGTCACCCGGAAATAATTGACGAAATTCCTGGTATCCGTGTACATGCGCCGTGTCGGCAGCAGTTGGTCCAGCAATGCAGTCGGCAAGGGTTCCGTGACGATCAGGAAAGCGCCGACGGGGACAATGCGGCGGCGTATCCAGCCGAACGGTCCGACCTGGGAAATGCCGCTGGCCAGCAGCACCTGGCCGGCGCGCAGACTGCCCGTCGGCGTCCGTACCTGATAATGGCCACCTTGCGCCTTCAGGCCGAGCACGGGCGTATGTTCGAGGTAGATCGCACCGCGCCGCTGGGCGGCATGGGCCAGGCCGCGCACATAGCGGCCCACGTGCATGCCGGCGCTTTTTTCCATCAGCAGGCCGCCGTAGTAGCGATCGCTGCCCAGCTCCTTGCTCAGCTCGGACCGGCTGAGCAGACGCGTGTCGGGATCCACGTTGGCTGCCAGCAGGGCCTGGCTGCGCGCCAGCTTGTCGACGTGCTCGGGCTTGGCCGCCAGCTTGAGCTTGCCGTAACGGGCAAAACTGCAGTCGATGGATTCCTCGCGCACCAGCCGTTCCACGGTATCGACACCGGCATCGAAGGCTCGATAGAGCCGGTTGGCCCATTCCGTTCCCAGACGCTGTGACAGCGCGGCGTAGTCCTGCGCGAAGCCGTTGTTGCACATGCCACCGTTGCGTCCGGAAGCGGCGCCGCCGACGATACCGGCTTCACACACCACCACCCTGGCGCCCTTGCGCGCCAGTGCCAGCGCCGCAGCCGAACCGGTGATGCCACCACCGACGACCAGCACGTCGCAGCCATCGTCGGGCAAGGTGGTGTGGGTGGTAATGAAGGGAGGGGAGGTGTCCAGCCAGTACGACGTCAGTTGCATCGGGGGCTCCATCGACAATCGGCAGGCCGGACCATGAACGAAGATGGCGTGGCCGAAGCAGGGTAGGTACTGATTATGCTGCCCGCTCCTCAGGCAGGGATTAATGCTCATTGAACACAGCATTAAACGCAGCTTAATGCTCGCAGAGACACCGTCCGTAGAGGAACTACACTTGCGAAGGCAGGCCGGGGCGCAATGCAAAATGCCGGAAAGCCGTCTTTTAAAAGTAGAAGCTGCTCCGTTCCTGGCGCAATAAGAATTATTAGTTGGAGGCGCGCGGCCATACTTCTTCCATCCCCAACGAAGGAGTTTGAGCAAATGACTTTCAAGCCGAAGTACATCAGTTTTGACTGCTATGGAACCCTGATCAATTTCGAGATGGGTCCGACCGCCCGCATGCTCTTCGCCGACCGCGTCGATGAAAAGCGCATGCCGGCCTTCCTGGACAGCTTCCGTTTTTATCGTCTGGACGAAGTACTGGGTGCCTGGAAGCCTTTCCTGGAAGTGGTGGACAATGCCATCCGTCGCACCTGCCACGCCCATGGCGTGCCATGCCGGGACAGCGATGGCCAGGCGCTCTATGCGGCCGTCCCGACCTGGCAGCCGCATCCGCATGTAGTGGAGACGCTGGAGAAGATCGCCCCGCACATCCCGCTGGTGATCCTGTCGAACTCCATGGTCGACCTGATCCCGCACAGCGTGGCGCACCTCAAGGCGCCCTTCCATGCGGTCTACACCGCTGAGCAAGCGCAAGCCTACAAGCCGCGCGGACAGGCCTTTGAATACATGTTCGACCAGCTCGGCTGCGGTCCGCAAGAGATGGTGCACTGCTCGTCGAGCTTCCGCTACGACCTGATGACGGCCAAGGATCTCGGCTTCATGGGCAAGGCTTACATCGATCGCCATCACGAGCCCTACTGCGATGGCTATGGCGTGAGCCGGCTGACCGACTTCCGCCAGCTGGCCGCGCTGGTGGGCCTCTGATGAATGCCGGGCCGTTTACGCGACGCGAGACGCATGATGCTTGAGACCGCTTCGACCGATACCGCCGCCCTCAGCACGGCGGCACCTGACCTGCCGGCGTCGGCGCTGCAAAGGCTGGCCGCGCAACATTACGGCATCCAAGGCGTGGCCACTGCGCTGGGCGGTGAACGCGACCAGAACGCCTGCCTCGAGAGCGCCGATGGCACGCGCTACGTACTCAAGATCAGCAATCCCTCCGAACAGGCCACCGTGGTGGATTTCCAGATCGCCGCGCTGGATCACATCGCGCAGGCGGCACCGGAGCTGCCGATCCCGCGCGTGCTGCGCTCCCTGGGCGGGCAAAGCATCGAACGGGTGAGGCTGCCGGATGGCAGCATCAGCATGGTGCGCATGCTGACCTACCTCGACGGCGTGCAGATCAAGCATACCGAACGCAGCGACGGCCAGCGGCGCGCCATGGGCAGCGGCCTGGCCAGACTGGACCTGGCCCTGCAAGGCTTCAACCACGCCGGGGCGCATCACGACCTGCTGTGGAACGTCTCTGCGGCGCACCGGCTGCGCGACAAGATGGAGAGCCTGCAGGATCCGGCCAAACGCCAGCTGGCACGGCACTTCATGACGCGCTTCGAAGAGCAGGTGTTGCCGCGCCTGCGCGACGTCCGTGCGCAGGTGATTCACAACGACTATCACCTCTACAACGTGCTGGTGGCCCCGCACGAGCAGGAGCGCATCACCGGCATCATCGATTTCGGCGACATGCTGCATGCGCCGCTGGTGGGTGAAGTCGCCACGGCGGCGGCCTTCCACATGACAGGCAACGAGGATCCCTTTACCGGGCCGGCCCAATTCGTGGCGGCCTATCACGCCGTGCTGCCGCTGAGCGCACCCGAACAGGAGATCGTCACCGACCTGATGGTCACGCGCCATCTGGTCACGGCCCTCATCTCGGAATGGCGCGCCGTGCGATATCCCCACAACCGCGCCTACATCATGCGGCACAACCCGGCGGCCTGGGAGGCGCTCGGCCAGCTGGCCGACCTGCCGCGCCAGGACGCACGTGACCGCCTGCTTTCCGACATCCGACACAGGAGCATTGCATGAGCACTACCACCACCACCGACCTCACCATGGTCAACGCCTACATTCCCGGCCGCGCCGACGTCGGACCCGTGACAGGGGCCCTGATCGAGCGCCGCAATGCCCTGCTGGGGCCGGCCTATCGACTGATGTATGAACATCCCTTGCACATCGTGCGCGGCGAAGGCGTCTGGCTGATCGATCCGCAGGGGCGGCGCTACCTGGATGTGTACAACAATGTCACTTCGCTGGGACACTGCCATCCGGCCGTCACCGAGGCAATCTGCCAGCAGGTGCAGACGCTGGCCACCAATACGCGCTACCTGCACGACACCATCCTGGAGCTGGCCGAGCGCTTGCTGGCGACGGTACCGGAGACATCGCTGGCCCACCTGATGCTCACCTGCACCGGCAGCGAAGCCAATGACCTCGCCTATCGCATCGCCAAGGTGCATACCGGCGGCACCGGCGTCATCGTCACTGACACGGCCTATCACGGCATCACCGATACCGTCTCGCAGTTCTCGCCCTCGCTGGGCAGCAGCGTCAACCTGGGGCCGCATGTGCGCCTGGTACCGGCCCCGCGCGCCTATCATGCGCCGGGGCAGGACCTGGGAGAAAAATTCACACGCGACGTCGAAGCCGCCATCGCCGACCTGCAACGGCACGGCATCCGGCCTGCTGCCCTGATCGTGGATTCACTTTTCACCAGCGACGGCATCCTCCCCGGCCCGGCGGGCTTTCTGCAGGGGGCGGTGCAGGCCATCAAGGCGGCAGGCGGCTTGTTCATCGCCGATGAAGTACAGCCGGGCTTCGGCCGCACCGGCCAGCACATGTGGGGTTTCCAGCGCCATGGCGTCGCGCCCGACATCGTCACCATGGGCAAACCGATGGGCAATGGCCAGCCGGTCGCAGGCATCCTGGCGAGCGCCGATGTGCTGCAGGAATTCGGGCAGCGTTCGCGTTACTTCAATACCTTCGCCGGCAATACGGTCTCGTGTGCTGCCGCGCTGGCGGTACTGAAGACGATAGAGCGCGAAAGCCTGGTTCCCCATGCACGGGAGGTCGGTGGCGTTCTGCTTGAAGGCATCCGTGCGCTGGCCGAACGCCATGAAGCCATCGGCGACGTGCGCGGTGCGGGCATGTTCGTCGGCGTGGAACTGGTGTCGGACCGGGCACAGCGTACGCCGGATCGGGCGCTCACCAGCGAAGTGGTCAACCGGATGCGCCAGAAGGGCGTGCTGCTCAGTGCCTGCGCGATGGGCCACAACGTGCTCAAGATCCGGCCGCCGCTGGTGCTGTCGGCCGACCAGGCGGGCATGGTGATCGATGCGCTGGACGAGTCGCTGACCGAAGCCCGGGCAGCTGCGGCGCGCGGCTGAGGCCGATGATGCGGTGCTATGATCGATCCATGCGCACCCCCGACCCCATCGACCGCACCGACATCAAGATCCTCGAGCACTTGCAGCGGGAGGGCCGCTGTTCCAACGTGGAGCTGGCCGAGGCCGTCAATCTCAGTCCCAGCCCCTGCCTGACCCGGACCAAGCGCATGGAAGAAACCGGCGTCATCGCCGGTTATGCGGCCCAGGTGGCACTGGAGAAGCTGGGAAGCCACGTCGTAGTGTTTTCCGAAATCACGCTGGGCAGCCACCGTCCCGCGGACTTTCGCAAGTTCGAAGACGGCGCAGCGCGGTATGCGGAAATTGTGGAGTGCTACAACGTCAGCGGGGGGTATGACTATTTGCTCAAGATCGTCTCGCCTACTGTTGGGCTGTTCCAGGAACTGATGGAACGCCTGCTGGAGGATGAGATCGGCATCGAGAAATTCGCCAGCCGCATTGTGTTGCGGCATCCGTATGAGCGGCGGGTGGAGCCGGTGGAGGTGATTGCTTCGGGGAAGAGCAGCTGGAAGTGACGGCAGGCGAGCCCGCCGTCGCCGCGCTCAGGAAAACCGCGTGAAATCCGGCTTGCGCTTCTCGAAGAAAGCGGTGAAGGCTTCCTTGGCCTCCGGTGCCGTGAGCATGCGCGAGAAGTGCTCGATCTCGGCCACCATCTGCTGTTCGGTCGCTGTCACCCGGTTTTTTTTCATCAACTGCTTGGTTACCCGGATCGACGCTGCCGGCAGCGCCGCCAGCTTGGCCGCCTGCTGCTGCGCATAGGGCAGCAACTCTTCCAGCGGCAGTACGCGATTGACCATGCCCATCTGGCAGGCTTCGTCTGCGCCGAAGGCTTCGCCCAGCAAGAGCTTTTCGGCGGCGCGCTGGTAACCGGCGATATGCGGCAACAGCAGAGAGGAAGCGGCCTCCGGGCACAAACCCAGTTGCGTGAAGGGCATCGAGAATTTGGCATTGTCGGCGGCATACACCAGATCGCAATGCAGCAGCAGCGTGGTACCGATACCCACGGCCACGCCCGAGACGGCAGCCACGATAGGCTTGCTGGCATGGCTAATCTGCCACAGGAACTGGAATACCGGTGCATCCTGGGTCTTGGGCGGATTCTTCAGGAAGTCTTCCAGGTCATTGCCGGCCGAAAAGGATTTGGGCTTGCCGGTGAAGAGGATGACCCGCACCGCGTTGTCGGTCTCGGCTTCCTTCAGGGCATCGGCCAGTTGCTGGTACATGGCGGCGGTGATGGCGTTCTTCTTGTCTTCGCGGTCGAAGTGGATGGTCAGGATGCCATCGGCCTTGGTGAGCTGGATATCCATCTGCACAGGTCTCCTTGAATGTTATAAATGATTTATAAGGTTCATGAAAAAAGCCGCACGGCATGCGCAGTGCGGCTTTTGCATCAGGCCTTGCGGGCGCGGATCAGACGCGTTCGAAAATGCCCGCGGCACCCATGCCGGTACCCACGCACATGGTCACCATGCCGTACTTCAGATTCTTGCGGCGCAGTGCATGGATGGTGGTGGCAGCACGGATGGCACCGGTGGCGCCCAGCGGGTGGCCCAAAGCAATCGCGCCACCCATGGGGTTGACCTTGCTCGGGTCGAGGCCCAGGTCGCCGATGACGGCCAATGCTTGCGCAGCGAAGGCTTCGTTCAGTTCGATCCAGTCGATCTGGTCCTGGGTCAGGCCACCTGCCTTGAGAGCCGCAGGAATCGCTTCCTTCGGACCGATGCCCATGATTTCCGGAGGCACGCCGCGCACGGCGAAGGAGACGAAGCGCGCCAGCGGGGTCAGGTTGAATTGCTTCAAGATCTTTTCCGAGACGATGATCAGCGCACCTGCGCCATCGGAGGTCTGCGAGCTGTTGCCCGCAGTGACGCTGCCCTTGGCGGCGAAGACGGGCTTGAGCTTGGCCAGCGCGGCCAGGTTGGAATCGGCACGCGGACCTTCGTCCAGGGCGACGGTCCGGGTCTTGATGTCGATCTCGCCGGTGGCGAGATTAGGGAAGCGCTCGACGATCTCGACCGAGGTCATCTCGTCAGCAAATTCACCGGCCTGCTGGGCGGCGATGGCCTTCTGGTGCGAGGCCAGCGAGAACTCGTCCTGGGCTTCACGCGAGACCTTCCACTGCTGCGCCACCTTCTCGGCGGTCAGGCCCATGCCATAGGCCATGCCAACGTTCTCATCCTTGAAGGCATTGATGTTGATGGAAGGATGGAAGCCCATCATCGGCACCATCGACATCGATTCAGCACCGGCCGCGATCATCACATCGGCCTCGCCGACGCGGATGCGGTCGGCGGCCATGGCGATGGCGGTGATGCCGGAGGCGCAGTAGCGGTTGATGGTGACACCGCCGATGGTATTGGGCAGGCCGGCCAGCAGCACGGCATTGCGCGCCATGTTGAGGCCCTGTGCACCTTCGGGGAAGGAGCAGCCAACGATGGCGTCCTCGATCAGCTTGGGGTCCAGGCCCGGCACTTGTGCGACGGCGGACTGGATGGCACGCACCAGCAGGTCATCCGGGCGGGTGTTCTTGAACATGCCACGCGGCGCCTTGCCGATAGGGGTGCGGGTGGCGGCGACGATGTAGGCGTCTTGCAGTTGTTTGCTCATTACCAAATCTCCTTGGACTCTCCCTCCCCTTCAGGGGGAGAGAGGTTTCATTAATTGCGCACAGGCTTGCCGGTTTGCATCATGCCCATGATGCGTTCCTGGGTCTTGGGGTGGTTGAGCAGCTCCATGAAGAACTTGCGCTCGATGTCGAGCAGCCATTGTTCATTGACGATGCTGCCCTCTTCCACCTCGCCACCGGCGACAGTCTCGGCGATCATCTTGCCCAGCTTGAAGTCGTGGGCCGAGATGAAACCGCCATCACGCATGTTGACCAGCTGCGCCATGATGGTGGCCAGACCGTTGCGGCCGATCACCGGCACCTGCGGCGGCAGCTGCGGACGGTAACCGGCGTCGAACAGCGCACGCGCCTCGACCTTGGCCACGTGCAGCAATTCATAGGGGTTGAAGACGATGACGTCATCCTCGCGCAGGTAGCCCAGCTTGCGCGCTTCCAGTGCGGACTTGGAGACGTTGGCAGTGGCTGCCGCCAGCATGTATTCCTTCAGGAACTGCAGGATGTCGTTGCCCTTGGCTTCGCGGGCAGCGCGCACGGCGGCTTCCTTGAGGCCGCCCCCGGCAGGGATCAGGCCCACGCCCACTTCCACCAGGCCGATATAGGACTCGATGGAGACCACGCGCTTGGCGGTATGCAGCAGCAATTCGCAGCCACCGCCCAGGGCCAGGCCGGCCACCGCGGCGATCACCGGCACGCTGGCGTACTTCAGGCGCTGGTGCGCCTGCTGCAGCTGGTGCACCACCGGCTCGATGGCCTTGACGCCACCGGACATGAACAGCGGCAGCATCGATTGCAGGTCGGCGCCGGCCGAGAAGGCGCCGCCTTCGGCTGCATCCGGATGCCAGATCACCAGGCCCTTGAAGTTCTGTTCGGCTTCGGTGACGGCCTTGTTCATGCCATCGATCACGCCCTGGCCGATCACGTGCATCTTGGTCTTGAAGGACAGGATCAGCACATCGTCATTCTGGTGCCAGATGCGTACCGATTCGTCTTCGAAGAAGGTGGTGCCGGCGCTCTTGCCATCGGCTGCACCCTCGCCCACCAGCGGGGCGCGGAAAGCCTGGCGCTGGTAGACCGGCAGTTCGGAACGGGCCACGTCAGCCTTCTTGGAGGGCGACCAGGAACCCTTCTCCGAATGCACGCCATCACGGCCATCGAAGACCCAGTCGGGCAGCGGAGCGCTCGACAGTGCCTTGCCTGCATCGATGTCTTCCTTGACCCATTGCGCGATCTGCTTCCAGCCGGCGGCTTGCCAGGTCTCGAAGGGACCGACGCTCCAGCCGAAGCCCCAGCGCATGGCGAAGTCGAGGTCGCGTGCGTTGTCGGCCACCGATTCCAGGTGCACGGCGATGTAGTGGAAGGCATCGCGGAAGATGGCCCACAGGAACTGGCCTTGCGGATTGGTCGAATCATGCAGCGCCTTCATGCGCTTGACCGGATCCTTTTCCTTGAGGATGCGGGCGATGATGTCATCGGCCTTGGCACCGCCCGGGACGTAATCGCCCTTGGCCGGATCGATGCGCAGAATATCCTTGCCCACCTTCTTGTAGAAACCGGCACCGCTCTTCTGGCCCAGTGCGCCCTGCTCGACCAGCTTGGCCAGCAGCGGCGGGGTGGCATAGGAGGAGAAGAAGGGATCATCCTTCAGGTTGTCCTGCATGGTCCTGATGACGTGGCCCATGGTATCCAGGCCCACCACGTCGGCGGTACGGAAGGTACCGGACTTGGCACGGCCCAGCTTGGCACCGGTCAGGTCATCGACCACATCAACCGAGAGACCATACTTCTCGGCTTCGATGATGGTGGCCAGGATGCCGAACACGCCCACGCGGTTGGCCACGAAGTTGGGGGTGTCGAAGGCTCGCACCACGCCCTTGCCCAGCGTCGTGGTGAGGAAGGCTTCGAGCTGGTCGAGGATGTGCGGTTCGGTCGATTGGGTCGGGATCAGTTCGACCAGGTGCATGTAGCGCGGCGGGTTGAAGAAGTGCACGCCGCAGAAGCGCGCCTTCAGGCCGGCATCGAAACCTTCGGACAAGGCATTGATCGACAGGCCCGAGGTATTGGAGGCGAAGATGGCCTTGGGGCCGATGTGCGGGGCGACCTTCTTGTAGAGGTCATGCTTCCAGTCCATGCGCTCGGCGATGGCTTCGATGATGAGGTCGCAGCCTTCCAGCACGGCCAGGTCATCCTCGTAGTTGGCGACCTGGATCAGGGCCGCGTCATCCTTGTTGCCCAGCGGTGCGGGGCTGAGCTTCTTGAGGTTCTCGATGGCGCGTTGCACGATGCCGTTCTTCGGGCCTTCCTTGGCCGGCAGGTCGAACAGCACGACCGGCACGCGGGCATTGATGCAGTGGGCGGCAATCTGCGCCCCCATGACGCCCGCGCCGAGCACGGCCACTTTTTTGACGATGAAATTGGACACGCAAATCTCCTTTGCTGGTGCTGCAAACATGAAACATGAATTCGGGCCTGGCAAGGTGCTGCGCCGCTGGGACGAGCAACTACTGTACGCTCTTTGTCCCTTGCAAGGCGGCGGCTCTCAGCATGCCCTGCCGCAGTGACGTCCACGTGACGCCATGGCGGCCCATATTGCGGTGGATCAACGCCGCGTGCAGGCCGACAGCCCGCACACGGCATGGTGTTGCGGTCAGAACAACGCTGCGTCCAGCGCCATCAGGTTGCCGGCGCCCGAACGGGCCTGGCGGATCAGCATCGCGGTTTCCGGCAGCAGGCGCGCGAAGTAGAAGCGCGCCGTGGCCAGCTTGGCGGTATAGAAGCTGTCGCCACTGTCCTGCTTTTCCAGCGCGATCTTGGCCATGCGGGCGAACAGGTAGGAGAACACCAGGTGGCCCACCACGCGCAGGTAAGGTACGGCAGCCGCACCGGCTTCATCCTGGTTGGCGAAGGACTTCATGCCGATTTCCATGGTCAACTTGGTGACCTTGTCGCCGATGTCGGCCAGCGGGGTGATGAATTCAGACATGGATTCATCTGTGCCGTGCTCTTCCACGAAGGCCTGGATCTGCGCGCCGAATTTCTTCAGCTTGGCGCCGTTGTCCATCAGGATCTTGCGGCCCAGCAGGTCCAGCGACTGGATGGTGTTGGTCCCTTCATAAATCATGTTGATGCGGGCATCGCGCACGTATTGCTCCATGCCCCATTCGGCGATGTAGCCGTGGCCGCCATAGACCTGCAGGCACTCGGAGGTGGCCATCCAGGCGTTGTCGGTCAGGAAGGCTTTCACCACCGGGGTCAGCAGGGCCACGATGTCGGCGGCGTCCTTGCGCACCTGCTCGTCCGGATGGGTCAGTTCCTTGTCCAGCTCCAGGGCGACATAGGAGGTAAAGGCACGGCCACCTTCGGCAAACGCCTTGGCGGTCAGCAGCATGCGGCGCACATCGGGATGCACGATGATCGGGTCAGCCGGCTTGTCGGCCGCCTTGATGCCGGACAGGCTACGCATCTGCAGGCGGTCCTTGGCGTAGACCAGGGCGTTCTGGTAAGCCACTTCGGTCAGGCCCAGTCCCTGCATGCCCACGCCCAGGCGGGCTGCATTCATGAAGACGAACATGGCCTGCAGGCCCTTGTGCGGCTGGCCGATCAGCCAGCCGGTAGCGCCGTCCAGGTTCATCTGGCAGGTGGCATTGCCGTGGATGCCCATCTTCTCTTCGATGGCGCCGCAGAAGATCGGGTTGCGCGCGCCCAGCGAGCCGTCGGCATTGGGCAAAAACTTGGGAACCAGGAAAAGTGAAATTCCTTTCGAACCTTCCGGTGCATCGGGCAATCGCGCCAACACCAGGTGAACGATATTGTCGGAAACGTCGTTTTCTCCGGCGGAGATGAAAATCTTGTTGCCGGTGATCTTGTAGGAACCGTCAGCCTGCGGCTCGGCCTTGCTGCGCAAGAGGCCCAGGTCGGTGCCGCAGTGCGCTTCGGTCAGGCACATGGTGCCGGTCCATTCGCCCGAGACCAGCTTGGGCAGGTAGAGCTGCTTCTGTTCATCCGAACCGTGCGCATGCAGGCACTCGTAGGCGCCATGCGACAGGCCGGGATACATGGTCCAGGCCTGGTTGGACGAGTTCAACATCTCGTAGAAGGAGTTGTTGATCGTCAGCGGCAGGCCCTGGCCGCCGAATTCCGGATCGCAGGACAACGCCGCCCAGCCGGCTTGCACGTATTGCTGGTAGGCTTGCTTGAAACCCTTGGGCGTGGTCACGGCCTTGCTCTCGCGATCGTAGTGACAGCCCTCGCGGTCACCCGAATGGTTCAGCGGGAACAGGACCTGCGAGGCAAACTTGCCGCCCTCTTCCAGCACCTGATCCACCAGTTCACGGTTGGTGTCGGCGTGGGGCGGCAGTTCCTTGAACACTTCCTCGACATTGAGCAGCTCGTGCAGCACGAACTGCATGTCGCGCAAGGGGGCGTTGTATTGGGGCATGAATGTCTCCGGACGGGTTACGCTGCCTTCCTGGCAGCCGATTTGGAATTCTTGGACGTGGTCGCGCTGCCGCTCTTGCTGTGGCTGCCCTGCGGACGATAGCTGTCGATGAGGCGACGGAAGCTGGCCTCGGCACGTTCGACACTGCCTGGGATATGCAGGAAGCGCGCATCGTGATGCAGGGCCAGGATCAGGCCATACATTTCATAGACCATCTGGCTGACCTCGATGTCGGTGCGCAGGTGGCCGGCTTCCATGGCCTGCTTGATGCAGCGTTCCAGCGCATCGCGCCAGGCCTGGACCATGGCCACGAGGTGATCGCGGATGGCGCCGGGGCGGTCGTCGTACTCGACCGCGCCGCTGATGTAGATGCAGCCCAGAGCGATTTCCACCGTGACCTGCTTGATCCAGCGCGCGAACATGCCTTCCAGGCGCGGCAGGCCGCGCGGCTCCTTGATGGAGGGATAGAACACATCCTGCTCGAAACGGTTGTGGTACAGGCGCACGACCTCGATCTGCAAATCCTCGCGCGAGCCGAAATGAGCAAAGACGCCGGACTTGCTCATCTTCATCTTCTCGGCCAGCAGGCCGATGGTGAGCCCTTCCAGGCCATCGCGGCTGGCCAGCTCCAGCGCCACATCGAGGATGGCGGCGCGGGTCTGCTCGCCCTTGCGCAGGAACTTGGGCCGGGCGGGCGCGGTGGTCACCTTGCTTGTCTCAGTCATCGTTGTCTCTTTGATATCCGCCGCAGGCGGCGGCGGGAAGGAACCGGTTCGACGGGCGCGGCTCGGGGTCCGCTGTCTTGTGCCCTGATGGATTCGGCATGAATTATTCTTCATGCAGAATTTATTCGAACGATCGTACTATTATTCATCGCGCCGCAAATGTCAAACAAAAAATCGGGCCGGCTTGCCGCAGGGTTTTTTCCGGGCGGCAAGCCTTCAGGCGGACTCGGCAGGGGGACTGGCGCTGCCCAGCAGGTCATGGGCATCGAGCAGGGCGTAGACGATGGTGGGGTTGTTTTCCAGGCACTTGCGAATGGCCGCCGGGATGGTGTCGCGGGTCTTGCGGCACAGGCCGGGCTGCTCGGCCAGGTGGATCTGCAGGCCGCGCACGGTGCGCACTTCGTTGGGACCGGGGCTGATGTGCAGGTGGATGCCGAGGTTCTTGCGCATGAGGCTGCGCACGTGCAGCAGCTCGTCATAGGTGGCGATGCGGGTGATGCGTTCGATCAGGCGCTTTTCTTCTTCGCGGGTCAGCCACAGCACGCGAGCCTCGGGGGCGTGCAGGCATTCCAGCAGGGCTTCGCGCTGGCAGTCGCAGGCGCCGGGCGGGCACTCCTTGCGGAGCGGCCGCGTCACCGGAACGGGCTGCGTCGATTCGGAAGAAACCACCTGAGACATCTGCACCTTTGCACCTGGGTTGGAGAAAAGACGGGCCACAAAAACCGGTCCTCATCTTACAACGAGCCTGCGCTGCGGTGGCGCTGTCACCTGCTCAGGAGGAGGATCGATCCAGCAGACGGCGGTCGCGCTTGGTCGGTCGCCCCTTGATCTCGGCCGAGGGTTCGCGGAAGAGACGATGACGCTCGGCCTGGGCGGCACGGCGCGCGATGCTCTTTTCACTTTCCTGGTAGAGGGTCGCGGCAATGGCGGCCGAGCCACGCTTGTCGGCGATGCCGGTAACCAGCACCTCCCACTCGGTGGAACCGTTGTCGATGTCCAGGCGGTCGCCATTCCTGACGTTGTGGGCGGGCTTGGTGCGTTCGCCGTTGAGCTTGATGCGGCCGCGCTCCACGGCTTCGGTGGCCTGCGAACGCGTCTTGAAGAAGCGTGCAGCCCAGCACCATTTGTCGATGCGCGTTGTGTCCATGCTGTTGGGGATGGGAGAAAAATGGTCTTGCGGTAATTATCGATATTTTTCTAAAAATATACACAAGAAAATCGGGAAACCTGGTCTTTATCGGGCTCATCGCTTTCCCTGTGGATCGGTGTACTTATGCTTTGCGGCTTGCTCAACCCGCCTTCATTGTTCCGGTACCCGCCATGACCGACGACCTCTCGACAGTCACGACGGCCTTCACCCAGGCCATCCTGACCCAGCAATATCGTCCCCTCCGATTGCGCTGGAGCCAGCGTGAAACCCATTTCTCCCAACAACTGCTGGTGCAACGGGTAGAGCTGCGCGAAGCGCTGCTGGAGGGACTGGAAGGACAGCTGACTTGCCTGTCCATCGATCCCGATCTGCCCCTGCAAGAACTGCTGGGGCAGCCGATCGGCGTAGAGATGGTGACCGACCGCGGCGGCCTGCACCATATCAATGGCTTGATCACCGATGCGCGGGCCGGCCATGCCGATGGGGCGCTGCGGGTCTATCAGTTGACGCTGCGTGATGCGCTCTCGGTGATGAGGGAACGGGTCAACACGCGCGTCTTCCGCGGCAAGAACGTACCGAGCATCCTTGAGATCATGCTGCGCGAATGGCGCCAGCGAAGTCCTGTGCTGGCCAGTGCCTTTTCGTTCGACCTCGACCGGCTCGACGATGCGCGCTATCCGATCCGCGAGATCAGTCATCAATTCAACGAGTCTGATGCGCACTTCATCGAACGGCTTTGCCGGCGCGAGGGTATCACCTGGTACATCGCCACACCCCAGGCGTCGGACGGTATCGACACCTCAACCACGCCAGCTCACACCCTGGTGTTCTGCGACCAGGTGGCGCTGCTGCCGCAAGCCAGCGCGGCCAACGTGCGTTATCACCGCGACGGCGCCACCGAAGAACGCGACACCATCAGCGCATGGAGTTGCGAACGCAGCCTCTCACCGGCCAGCGTGCAACGCGCCAGCTGGGACTATAAATCGGTACGCATCGATGACGTGGTCAGCCATGGCATCGTGGACCAGGGAAGGGCCGGCACCGAACTCGGCCTGGCCATCACCGATCGCTTCATCGAGGCACCCCATGTGGCAGAGAACCTGCTGGACCAGGTACGCCTGGCCGATGCACGCATGTTGGCGCACGAAGGCCGTTGCGAATCCTTCCAGGCCAGTGGCAGTGTGCGCGACCTGGCGGTAGGGCACTGGTTCGTTCTGGAACGGCACCCCGATATGCGCTACCGGAATACCTCGCAGCGCGAATTCATCGTCACCTCGCTGCAGCAGCGCGCCGAAAACAATTTCCCCAAGGTCTTGCAGGCTTCCATCCACCGACTCTTGCCGGAACTCCAGTGGCAAGCCGGAGCACCGCAAGGTACAAGCGATCTGCGCTATCACAATCGCCTCACCTGCGTGCGGCGTACTGCCTCGCTGACCCCGCATTACGATCCGCGCCGGCATCTGCCTGCCGTGCATCCGATCACGGCGCTGGTGGTGGGGCCGGCACAGGAAGAGGTGTACTGCGATGCCTTGGGACGCATCAAGGTGCAGTTGCAGGGCCTGCAAGCGGAAGACCACGCCCATGCCCAAGGTGCGGGCACCAGCGGCCATGACCAGGACAGCGCCTTCGTGCGCGTATCGAGCGCCTGGGCCGGGGCAGGCTATGGACACGATGCCGTGCCCCGGGTCGGCATGGAAGTACTGATCGATTTTCTCGGTGGCGATCCGGACAAGATGTTCGTCGCCGGGGTCCTGCACAACGGCCTCAACCTGCCGGCGCGCTTCAGCCACGCAGGCGGTTTGCCGGGCAACCGCTTCCTGTCCGGCATCAAGTCCAAGGAGATAGACGGCGCGCGCTACAACCAGTTGCGCCTGGATGACACCCCCGGCCAGATCAGCACGCAATTGGCCAGCGAACACCAGCACAGCCAGATCAACCTGGGCTATCTGACCGAACCACGCCACGACGGCCAAGGCAATGATCGTGGCGAGGGCGTGGAAACCAGAACTGACGGACACGGCGTGCTGCGTGCCGGCAAGGGCGTCCTGATCACCGCGCAACACCAGGACCGAGGACGCGGTCGCATCCTGGAGCGTGCCGTCCTGCTGGAGACACTGCGCGATCTGCAAGAGCTGGCGCAGCGCCTGAGCCAGGATGCCGCCAGGCATCACGCCGAGGCAACCGATCTGGCCCAGCTGGAGCGCATCAGCAGCCAACTGCAGGCCTGGGATGCGGGCGATCCCAGCAGCGAAGCAGTGCGCACCGAGACGCCCATGGTCGCCGTGGACGCACCGGCGGGCGTGAGCATCACGAGCCAGGACACCATGGTGTTGGGCGCAGCGCAACACATCGACATGGTCAGCCAGGCCAATACCCAGGTCAGCACAGGGCGCAGCCTCCTGATGCGGGCCGGCGAGATGTTGGCGGCTTTTGCGGCCAAGCACATGAAGCTGATCAGCGGCAAAGGCAGCATCAAGGTACAGGCCCACGAAGAACATATCGACCTCTCTGCCGCGCGGCGCATTCTGCTGGAGGCCAGCGAAGAGATCATCCTGCAGGCGCCCAAGATCAGTATCCGTTCGCGCGAGAACACGGAGGTCAGCGGCGGGGGCAGCTTCAGCCGCTGGAATGCCGACATGATCGAGCACGGTACTCCCGGAGAATGGCGCCAGCAGGCGGCCACACATCATGTACTGGGCCCGGCGAATTGCCCGCCGCCCGATATCCCGCCGCCGACCACTTACGAAGAACTGCAGCACAGCGCCAGTTTGATGGTCCGCCTGCGCAGTCATGCGCGCGATGGAAGGCCGCTGGCACAGCAACCCTACACGCTCTTCAAGCAGGGGGCGCAGATCGCCGTGGGCGTCACTGACGCGGCCGGGCGATTGCGGATCGAAGGCCATCAACCGGGCGACGACAACTACTCGGTCAAGCTCCCCAATGGCTACCGCTTTGATTTACCGGTCCACGAGCAGATCAGTGCACTGGACCAACAGCTGGCGGCCTCGGGCTACCGCAGCACAGAAGCGGACACAGAGAGCCGCCTGCGCCATGCAGGCGCCTGAACCATTTCCTTTCCCGGATCATCTCCATGACACAGACCTACCACCCAGGCAGCGTTCCCATCGACCTGCGCAAACGTAGTGCTACCGCAACGGCACAATGGCTGCTGGAGCGCGCAGAAGACAGCAACTCTCCGATCTATCACGCCAACCAGCTTGAAGTATTGATCTGCGGTGAAGAAGGTTTTTCCCGTATCCTGCACGACATCCGACAGGCCAAGCACAGTGTGGAAATCATTTGCTGGGGCTTCGACCCGGCCATGGAACTGGAACGCAAGGGCCACACCTGGCCTCGCGGTCCGACCTGGGGGGATTTGCTGAGAGATGTTGCGGCCGGCAAGTACAACAACGGCAAGCCGGTCGAGGTACGGGTGCTGTGCTGGCACGAGGGGATGCTCTCTGCCATCGCAAAGAATACGCCAGGCTACGGTACGCTCGACGCCGATCAGGTCAAACGCATCCGGCATCATGAGCGCCTCTCCGGCAAGCCGCACGAAGCTGGTCTCACGCCGCAGGAGCGACGCAGCTACTTCAATGCGTTGTGGTTCTTTGAAGCTACCCATGCTACGCATCCTCATCTCATCTTCAAGGTTCGCGCGGCCAATTCCGACAAGATCGGACAGAGTATTGCGCAGGAGAAGATGAAGATCCTGCCGCAGATGGAATTTACCTCCCTCATGGAGGCATCGACTGCGCATCAAAAAACGATACTCATCGACTACGACCATGCAGACGGAGAACATGCCGTCGGTTACGTGATGGGATTGAACAGCGTCACAGACTACTGGGATACCAGAAAGCACTTGTTTCACGATCCGCGCCGGGGCCAATCATGGGAAGGTGGTGGGGATGAATTTCCCGGCCTGAAACCGCTGCAGGACTATGCCTGCCGCATTTGCGGCGAAGCCTTGATCAGCGTGAGCAAGAATTTTGTGGATGCCTGGAATCGGGTTGCCACCGCTGATCAGAAAATCCGGCGTGCACACGACCTGCGTTCGCCACCGGCTGGCCTGAAGGTTCGCGCTGGCAAGGCCGCTCATCGCGCGCAGATCGTGCGCACACAGGCCGAGGAAGGCGACAAGACCATCCAGCGCCTCTATCGACAAGCGACCAGTTTCGCTTCCAACTACATCTACATCGAGAACCAGTATTTCCAGTACGCAGAGTGGGCAAAGTATCTCAAGCAGCTGCGCCGTGATTTCATCGCAGGATGGAAAGCGGCGGGGCAGCCGTTAAATAAACTTCCCGATCTGCATGTCTTCATCGTCATCCCCACTCCAGAGCGCACACAGATGGTTCCGGCCACGCATGAGACCGTCAAGGCGCTCGGGCATGGCACATCGATGCCCAATCAGGACAAGGAGGTGGAACGAGAGCTGGCTGTTCGGGAACAGGAGAAAAAACTGGCGACATACGAGTTCAAGGAAAGGAAAAATGGTACTCCGCCGGAGCTGGTGCGGGGACCCAAGCCGGCCACTCCCGACGGTGAATCCCGGAGCAATGCAGACATTGCAAAGGAGCTCGATTCCCTTGGCATCAAAACCCTCGTGGCAAGTCTCTGGACCTACGATCACGCCGGGGACAGCAAGGGGGAAAAATATCGCGAGATCTACATCCACAGCAAGTTGATGATCATCGACGATGCGTTCTTTACCTTAGGTAGCGCGAACATGAATCTGCGTAGCATGGCGGTGGATGCTGAGATCAATATCGGGTGTGATGATCCGTTGTTGAGCGGGAAACTCCGTAGGGAGGTGTTTGCTATGCATTCAGCCAACGCTGCAGGGTGTGACGGTGGGAGCGGCAGTACCGCTGAGATTTCCAGCACGTTTAGGAAATGGGGAAATCTGCTACGTGACAATCGTCGAGAGAAGAACGCGCAGTCAGGGCCGCAAGGGTTTCTTATTCCATTTTTTGATGACCGAACGTCCAATCTGAGGCTGGCTTAGAACATGGGAATACGTATGCACTTGAATAGGTCCGGAACCTCATTTTCTCTACTCACATTTTTCATCGTTATCTCAGCGATGTTTATCCCTGGATGCATCATGCAAACTCTCCCGCGCAATATGAAATTGATCGCCTTTGATCCGCATCGAACAGAATTTTACTGCCAATATGAAAGAAGCCTGGAGCCACGGGTCAACGACGAGGCTGAGCAGTGGTACAGAGAAGGCCTCGCTGCAACCAGTTACGATCTCTGGCCCGAAGATCGAGACTACAGGAAAGCTGCCATTCTATGGACGAAAGCGGCTGAACAAAATCACTGGCGCGCCATTCTGAACCTTGCCACTCTTCATTTGCAAGGAACCGGGGTTGAGCGCAACAGTGAGCGCGCTGTTCAACTGGTGGAGAAGGCAATGTCACTGGGCGTCCCAAAGGCCTTTGACCTGATGGGAACCTATCACATGAATGGAACTGGTGTTAAGCAAGATGCCACCCGAGCATATGCTTTCTGGGCGCATGCCGCCAACATGGGAAGTTCTGATGCATTAGCTTACCTTGGCGACAAGCTCAACGCCTCTTACGATGATCCCAAAGGAGCCTTCTGGGGAAACAGAGGGATGGCCATCAAGATGATGGAATGTGGTTACCAACAGGAAAATGGAAACGCTGCGTATTTGTTAGGTCACGAGCTGAGCTTTCATGAGCGGTTTGAGCGGGCGTTACATATTCTTCACGATGGGGTCAAGTTTGGCAGCGAAGACAGTGCTAACAAGCTGTTCGTCGAATTTGATGATGGACGAAAGGTGGTCGATAAATTTCAGGATAAAAGTCGTGCGGAAAGATACGCTGCCATCGCCGACCTGCTCCGCCTCAACCCCGACCTCCGCCTTCCCAACCTGGACAAGGTGTTGCCTCTGCCTCCGGCCATCCTCCCCTACTGGGATGGCGAAAAAGAAACCCTGGTCAATGGCGCCAAACCCGTCAAGACAAGCTCACTGGCGGACATCAAACCTGCCCCTGCTTCACTGCGACAGGGCCGCGCTCATATCCCCGACGGCTTTGTCCTCCCCGACGAGCCGCAAGGTGGCCACCTGATCCAGCGTCTGCACACCGATGCCATCATCAGCGGGTTTTGGCTAGCGCAATTGGCCAAACCTTACACACCCAAGCAAGTGGCGTGGAATGCTGCACAGATACCCATGTACTACGCACAGGGCGAATCCTTCACACCCCCAGAAGACTTTACAAAAGAGTCCGGCGTTCTTCGTTTCCACTATCTCGGCACGCCTGTTCCAAAACCACTGGCTGCACGGCATGTCCCTGACTGGCGGGTCCCGCAAGGCGTGCTGCGCGAGATCCCCGTCCCCTCACGCGAATTGCGCTCCAGCGGCTTGCTCCCGGCTCCTGCTACTGGCATCTGGCACGGCCACATCGATCTTGCCCATCCCCTGGCAAAGGTCTTCAACCTATGGACGCGCCAGGCCTATGTCGAAGAAGGACAGCCTTTCCCGGATCCGCGTGAACGCGGTCTGGATATTTCTCCAAAAGATATTCAGTGGCAATGGCTGGATCAGGCAAATCAGCCTCTGCCTTCGGGGCGTAAAGACATCACCATCCGCAACTTCGATCCTCTGCATTCCGAAGAGCACGGACATTGAACTGTTGAGCAAGTCAGCATTGTCTTGCTCCAAAGAAAAACGCCGGCGATCAAGCCGGCGTTTCCTCATCACAACAAACCGAGTGGACGACTCAACGCTCCACCGCCAGCGCCACACCCATGCCACCACCGATACAGAGGCTGGCCAGACCCTTCTTGGCATCACGGCGCACCATCTCGTGCAGCAGCGTCACCAGCACGCGGCAACCCGAGGCGCCGATGGGGTGGCCCAGGGCAATGGCGCCACCGTTGACGTTGATCTTGCTGGTGTCCCAGCCCATCTGCTTGTTCACCGCAATGGCTTGCGCAGCAAAGGCTTCGTTGATCTCCATCAGGTCCAGATCCTGCGGGCTCCAGCCGGCCTTCTTCAGGGTCAGCTGGGAAGCCGGCACCGGGCCCATGCCCATGATGCTGGGGTCCAGGCCGGCCGAAGAGTAAGCCTTGATCCTGGCCAGCACCGGCAGGCCCAGTTCAGCGGCCAGCTTGGCCGAGGTGACCACCACCGCAGCGGCGCCATCATTGATGCCCGAAGCGTTGCCGGCCGTCACCGTACCCGCCTTGTCGAAGGCCGGACGCAGACCCGCCAGCGCTTCGGCTGTCACACCATGCTTGACGAATTCATCGGTATCGAAGACCACGGTTTCCTTCTTGCCCTTGATCTCGATGGGGACGATCTCATCCTTGAACTTGCCGGCCTTCTGCGCCGCTTCAGCCTTGTTCTGCGACGCGGCAGCGAACGCGTCCTGCTCTTCACGGCTGATCTCGAACTTCTTGGCGACGTTCTCGGCGGTAATACCCATGTGGTACTGGTTGTAGACGTCCCACAGACCGTCGACGATCATGGTATCGGTCAGCTTGGCATCGCCCATGCGGAAGCCATCACGGGAATTGTTCAGCACGTGCGGGGACGCACTCATGTTTTCCTGGCCGCCGGCGATGACGATCTGCGCATCGCCGCAACGGATGGCCTGGGCCGCCAGTTGCACGGCCTTCAGGCCGCTGCCGCAGACCTTGCCGACCACGAAGGCCGGGACCATGTCGGGCAGACCCGACTTGATGACCGACTGGCGCGCCGGGTTCTGGCCCAGACCCGCCGTCAGCACCTGGCCGAGGATGACTTCACTGATGGCTTCGGGCTTGATGCCGGTCTTGGCCAGCAGGGCCTTGATGACTTGCGCACCCAGATCGGCCGCCGCAATCTTCGACAAGGACCCGCCGAATTTGCCGATCGCCGTTCTCTGTGCTGCGACAATGACCACATCATCCATAACTCGCTCCTTTTATTGAAAGTGCAGGAAGCCGCGTGCGGCCGCCCTTCGAAAACCGGGATGGTCATCTTATTCCATTTCAGCTGCGAAGGCGATATGGTGAATTTTCGGTAAATCAAACACCCGGCAAAAAGTCCTAAGCGTCTTTCCCCAGCGTAATGATGTGAATTACCGTGCGATAAAGGAGGAAGGCGGCACCATAGGCCGCGCGCTTGTACCACGGTACGTGCATGAAGTCCGACAGGTGCACCACCCGCCCCTGCGCCACCCCGGTCTCGATCTCCTGGCGCAGAAAGTCGGCAAAGGCCGGATCCTGCACCACCACGTTGGCTTCCTGGTTCACGAAGAGGGACAGACCATCATAGTTGCTGGAGCCCACCGTGGCCCACCGGTCATCAACCACCGCAACCTTGGCATGCAGTTCGGTATGGGTGTATTCGACGATGCGCACCCCCGCGCGCAAGAGCTTGGGATAGAAGGAATGCGCCACCGCATCCTGCATCACGAACTGTCCCACACCCAGCAGCAAGGTCACCTTCACCCCGCGCATGGCGGCCTCTTCCAGCGCACGACGCATCTTGCGTCCCGGGGCGAAATAAGGATTGGCCAGGAACGCCGTCTCGCGTGCACGACCCAGAGCCTGCAGATAGGCACGCTGGATGGTGCGCCGGTTGCGGAAGTTGTCGCGCACCACCAGCGCGGCCTGGGTCTGGTCATGCACCGGCCCGGGATGACCATGGCGCAGACGCCTGAAGTTGCGCCAGCGCGCCTTGAGCTTCATGCGCCCCACACGCAACCATTGCGCCTGCACTTCATGATAGATGTCCTGTACCAGCGGGCCGAGCACGCTCACGGCAAAATCCCAGCGCGGTGCCGGCAGGGGCCGGGCATGGTCACGGTCAGAGACCATGTCGTCATTGATGTTGAGGCCACCCACGAAGGCCACCTGCCGATCAACCACGCACAACTTGCGATGGCTGCGCGCTACGCCACGCCGGAACCACGGGTTGAAGGAGCGATGCTGCACCCCTGCGGAGGTCAGCGCCAATCGCAATTTGTTAGTATTTTCCCGTCCTGTACCTAGCCAATCGTTGATGACATAGACCACAACACCACGTCCGGCGGCCCTTTTCAGGGCATCGCAGACCAGTACGCCGGTATCGTCAAGAGAAAAAATATAAGTTTCCAGGTAGATCTCGACGCATGCAGCGTCGATGGCGCTGATCAAGGCCGGATAGAAACCCGCGCCACTATGCAGCAGCGCAATCTGGTTGCCGTCGGTGAAGGCGAGATGACGCAAGATCAGGCCAGGTGAAGTTCGGTGACGATGGGTGCATGATCCGACAGGCGCGCCCAGGGGCCATCCTTCAAGACCTCTGCCGTCTCCACCCGGAAACCACGCACGTAGATGCGGTCCAGTCGCAGCCACGGCATCATGGCCGGAAAGGTGCGCGCCGGACGAATCGTGGCCGACAGGCCACCGAGCCGGCGCAAGCCCTGCATGACACCGCGTGACTTCGCTTGCGGCTGATCGAATACCTCGGTCACGCCCAGGTTGTGGTACAAGGTCCGGCTCAACTGGTTGGTCCAGTCATTGAAATCTCCCGCAATCAGCAGGGGCGCATCGGGCGGTGAGGAAGTGCTCACCGCCTGGATCAGCGCATCAATCTGGCGCCGCCTGCCCCCGGCGAACAAGCCCAGGTGGATCACGTAGCAATGCACCTCCACCCCTTCTACCGGCACCACGCAATGCAGGATGCCGCGTGACTCGTAGGCATGGTCGGATACATCCTGGTTGCGTACGGAAGCGATTTCGAAGCGCGAGATCAGGGCATTGCCGTGGTGGCCATGGTCATAGACAGCGTTCATGCCGTAGGCGGCATGATGCGTGTCGCCAGCCAGGTATTCGTGCTGTCCCTGCTGCGGCCAGTTGGAGGCATGGCGCAAGGCGTTGAGATCATGGCGGCCCTGTACTTCCTGCAGGAACAGGATGTCCGGATCCAGTTGTGCCAGCGCCTGCTTCAACGCCAGGATGCGCGGGCGGCCAGCGAAGGAGGTCACGCCCTTGTGGATGTTGTATGTGGCAACGCGCAGCTTCATCGATGCAGCCTTTCTCTTGTTCTTGTCCGGCGCCGTCCTGGCGCAAGGCCGTGCTATGGGGCGAGGTGGCGCGGCAACTGCAGGATCGCCTCGGCATTGGAAGGCGAGAAACAGCGGTCGGCCGCTTCGCGATACGGCAGCCACACATGGCGGGTGTGCTCGCGCGGGGCCAGCGTCACGGGAATGTCGCGCGGCACCAGGAGGCCAAAGACGTGCTCGGTATTCTTGGTCACGCCAGGCGCATAACGATGCCGCCAGACGGGATAGATTTCATAGAGGTTGGAAAGTTGCCAGTCGCGCAGGTGCGAGCGCGGCACACGGTTTCCGTCACCCGGCATCGAGTCTACGCCGCCATCGCTGACCACGATGCCGGTTTCTTCCTCGACTTCGCGTCGGGCGGTCTCCGACAAGGGCTCATCGAGGCTGTCCTTGGAACCGGTAACCGATTGCCAGAAGCCGGGCTGGTCAGCGCGTTCGATCAGCAGCACATGCTGGTCGGCGCTGTGGATCACCACCAGCACCGATTCGGGAATCTTGTAGGGCTTGGCTTGCGTCATGGCCTGTCCGTGATGCGGGAAAGGCTCCATTGTATCGGGACGGCCGTTTCAGAGCAGCGAAGCCTCGCTCTGGGCGACCAGCCAGCTGCGAAAGGCCCGTGCAGCCGCGTGTTCGATACGGTCGCGCGGCCACACGGCGTAATAGCCGCCGCCCAGGCTGGCGCTGGCCGCACAGGCAGGTACCAGCAGCCCCTGCTGTATGCAGGCATCGATCATGTGGCGCCAGGCCAGCACGATGCCCTGCCCTTCCATGGCCAGTTGCAGCAGCACGGGATATTGATTGGACAGGATCTGGTGCTCGATGCGTGCATCCGGCACTTCATTGTGTGCCATCCAGTTCTGCCAGGACATCCATTGCCGCTGCCCGTCTTCCAGCATCAGCAGGGTCTCTTGGCGCAGGTCGGCCGGGGTCAGGGTACGGCCGCGCAGATAGGCCGGGGAACAGACCGGAAATACTTCTTCGTCATACAGCCGGCGCACCGCCATACCGGAGGGCGGACCATCGCGCAGGAAATAGATGCCCATGTCGAAATCGGTTTCTGAGAGCTGGGCCAGGCTGTCGTTGACGATCAGGCGCAGGTGGCAATCCGGATGCAGAGCACGAAAACGTGCCAGGCGCGGCGTGAGCCACAGTACGGCCACGCCTTGCGAACAGGCCACCGTCAGTTCCTGGTGGCCTTTGCGTTTCATGATGTCTTCGGTGGCTTCGGCGCAATCGACCAGCAGGCGCTGCACCAGCGCCGCGTAACGTTGGCCGCTGACGGTCAGGCGCAAGGCGCGCGGCTCGCGCAGGAACAGCTTCTTGCCCAGAAAGCGTTCCAGCTGGGCGATCTGGCGGCTGATGGCGCTTTGCGTCAGGTGCAGTTCGGCAGCGGCGCGGGTGAAGCTGCCATGGCGCATGGCGGCTTCAAACGCGATCAGCGAAGGCAGTGGGGGAAGTGGCGATATACGCATGGTCGGCGCTCCAGCTCGAAAGGTCTCATCCAGATCGAGATGGTAGAGCGAAAAGCATGCCCGCCGCAGCTTTCCTGTTGCAGAGGGAAAGCGGCGGCGGCAGGGACGCGGTGCCGCAGATCAGCGAGTGCGGTGGATGTGGCCGGCCTGCATGACCAGCGACAGGTGCTCGCCCTGCCCGGTCAGCAGCGTGATGTCCTGCAGCGGGTTGCCATCGACCACGATCAGGTCGGCCAGGGCGCCGCTACGCACGGTGCCCAGTTCGCCTTCGCGCTGGAGGATGGCGGCGGCGATCGAGGTCGCCGAACGGATGGTTTCCAGGTTGCCGAGGATCTCTGCGCGGATCAGGAATTCGGTCGACTGGTCCTGGTGCATCTCGCCCAGCAGGTCCGAGCCGAAGCCCATCTGTACGCCATGCTCGGCATAGATGCGCAGCGAGTCGCGGCCAGCCTGGCGCACCGATTCGATCTTGGCCACCGAGTCCGGCGGCAAACCCAGGCGGGCACCGTCGCGGGCCAGCGAGTCGTAGGTCACCAGCGTGGGCACCACGAAGGCGCCGTGCTCGCGCATGACGCGCGCAGCCTCGGCATCGACCAGGTTGCCGTGCTCGATGGTGCGCACGCCACAGCGCACGGCGCGGGCAATGGCGCGGCCGGTGTAGGCATGCGCCATCACGTAGGTCTGCGCGGCTTCGGCCTCGGCCACGATGGCACGGATTTCATCTTCGCTGTATTGCGTGTTGCCGATGGGATCGGTTGGCGAGGCGACGCCACCGGAGGCCATGATCTTGATCTGGGTGGCGCCCTTCTGCAATTCCTCGCGCGCGGCCAGGCGTACCGCATCCACCCCATCGGCCACCCGTGCAATGGCACCGGCGCGGAAGGCGCAGGAGCACGGCTCCAGCACGTCGGAACGCGGGCGGAAATCGCCATGGCCACCGGTCTGCGAGAGTGCCTTGCCCGACGGGAAGATGCGCGGACCCGGCACCAGGCCGATGGCGATGGCTTGCGCCAGGCCCCAGTCGGCACCGCCGGCATCGCGCACACTGGTGAAGCCGCGGTTCAACATGGCTTCGACGATGGGCAAGGCACGGATCGAGGTCAGCGAGCCGGGTTGCAAGGCGTTCAGGCCCAGGTTGGCCAGCGAAGCCAGCACGTGGACGTGGCAGTCGATCAGGCCGGGCATGACGGTCTTGCCGCTCACGTCGATCACGCGCGCGCCGCTCACCTCCAGCGGGGTGGAGGAAACTTCGGTAATGCGGTCTTTTTCGATCAGGACATCATGGCGCGGAAACAGGCTGCCCAGCGCCGGATCGAGGACGTTGCCGCCCTTGAGGAGAATCTTGGTCATGTCAGAAATCAAGTTTGTTGCAGGTACTGCGGCTCACGCACGAAGCGGGTGCCGACGAAGCTGATGGCAGCGGCGATCATCACGTAGAAGGCCGGGGCCATGGTGCTGCCGGTGGCGGCGATGAGCCAGGTGATGAAGAAGGAGGCGAATCCGCCGAAGATGGTCACGGCCAGGTTGTAGGCCACCGACAACCCGGTCGAGAGCACCTTGGCCGGGAACAGTTCGGAGAACGCCGCCAGGATGGGACCGGTATAGGCCGCAATCAGGGTGCCGAAGACCAGCTGGAAGATCAGCAGCGTCGACAGGCTGGGCGCGCTGTTGATGTAGGCAAACATGGGATAGGCCAGTACCAGGATCAGCGCAGCCGAGCCGGAGAGCAGCGGACGGCGTCCGATGCGGTCAGCCAGGCGTCCGACGATGGGTGCCAGCACCATGATGCAGAGCCCGCCCACCATGCCGGCGATGAACCCGGTCGTCTGCGGCAGCTTCAGGACCTTGACCGAGTAGGTCGGCATGTAGAACAGCAGAACATAAGTACAGACCGTCCACAGGATCACCATGGAAAAGCTGGCCGAGGTCTCGCGCGGGAAGTTGCGGATCACGTCCTTCAAGGGCGAATCGGTCTTGTCCTTTTCTTCGAGGAAGGTCGGGGTCTCTTCAAGGTGGTTGCGGATGTAGTATCCGACCGGACCGATCACGATGCCCAGCAGGAAAGGCAGGCGCCAGCCCCAGCTGGCCAGTGCCTGTGCATCCAGGCTGGCGGTAACGAAGGTACCCACCGCCGCACCCAGCAGCACGGCCACGCCGATGCTGGCCTGAATCCAGCTGGAGTAATAGGCGCGTTCACGCTCGGGGGCATATTCGGTCAGGAAGGCGGTGGCGCTACCCATTTCGCCACCGGCCGAGAAGCCTTGCAGCAGCCGCGCCAGGACGATGATGAGCGGCGCAAACAGGCCCACGCTGTCATAAGTCGGCGCCAGTCCGATCATGGTGGTGCCCACGGCCATGAGCAGGATGGTGACCGACAGCGCGGCCTTGCGCCCCACGCGGTCGGCGTAGATGCCCAGCAGGATGCCGCCCACCGGGCGCATGAAGAAACCGACACCGAAGGTGGCCACCGCCAGCAGCAGCGAGGTCAGGTCATTGCCGGTGGGGAAAAACAGCTTGGCGATGATCACCGCGAAGAAACTGTAGACGGTGAAATCGAACCATTCGAGACCATTGCCGATCACGGTCGCAATGATCGCGCGGCGGCGCTGGTGATTGGTCACCAGCGCAATCCCGTCGGCTGGTAATGTCGTTGTTTGCATGCTCTCCCCTCATGTCGGACGTTGAATGTTCGGCCGATGATAGGGTCAGCAAGGGGCAGGCGGAAATGATATCTGTGCATGCAGCCATGCTCTGGGCGCATGCGTCGGCAAATGATTTAGTGAATTATGCGATTAATTATCTATATTATTTAAACCATTATTCGAGGCGCCGGAGATAATGAAAAAAGCGCGTGCATTTCTGCACGCGCTTTTTTCGATGGGCTTATCGAGAAAATCGATAAGACGATCAGGCCTTCACTGCCGGCTCGGTATTGCGCAGGCGGATGTGCAGCTCGCGCAGCTGCTTCTCGTCCACTTCCGAAGGCGCATGGGTCAGCAGGCACTGGGCGCGCTGGGTCTTGGGGAAGGCGATCACGTCGCGGATCGATTCGGCACCGGCCATCATGGTGACCAGGCGGTCCAGGCCGAAGGCGATGCCGCCGTGCGGGGGCGCGCCGTATTGCAGGGCGTCCAGCAGGAAGCCGAACTTCAGGCGGGCTTCTTCGTCATCGATCTTCAGGGCGCGGAACACCTTGCTCTGCACGTCGGCGCGGTGGATACGGACCGAGCCGCCGCCCAGTTCCCAGCCGTTCAGGACCATGTCGTAGGCCTTGGCGATGGCCGCACCCGGGTTGGTCGAGATGAAGTCTTCGTGGCCATCCTTGGGCGAGGTGAACGGGTGGTGCAGGGCCACCCAGCGCTGGCCGTCTTCGTCGTATTCGAACATGGGGAAGTCGACCACCCACAGCGGACGCCATGCGTCATCGAACAGGCCGTTCTTCTTGCCGAATTCGCTGTGGCCGATCTTCACGCGCAGCGCGCCGATGGCGTCGTTGACCACCTTGGCCTTGTCGGCACCGAAGAAGATCAGGTCGCCGTCTTGTGCGCCGGTCTTCTCGATGATGGCGTTCAGGGCCGCATCGTGGATGTTCTTGACGATGGGCGACTGCAGGCCGTCACGGCCCTTGGCCTTTTCATTGACCTTGATGTAGGCCAGGCCCTTGGCGCCGTAGATGGCGACGAACTGGGTGTAGGCGTCGATTTCCGAACGCGGCATTTCAGCACCGCCCGGCACGCGCAGGCCGACCACGCGGCCGCCTTCGCTGTTGGCAGCGCCCGAGAAGACCTTGAAGTCCACGTCCTTCATGACATCGGTCAGCTCGGTGAATTCGAGCTTGACGCGCATGTCCGGCTTGTCCGAACCATACATGCCCATGGCGGTGGCGAAGTCCATCACCGGGAAGGGGTTCGGCAGGTCGATGTCCAGCGCGTTCTTGAAGACCAGGCGGATCATGCCTTCGAACAGGTCACGGATTTCCTGTTCGTTGAGGAAGGAAGTTTCGCAGTCGATCTGGGTGAATTCGGGCTGGCGGTCAGCGCGCAGGTCTTCGTCGCGGAAGCACTTGGTGATCTGGTAGTAGCGGTCGAAGTTGGCCACCATCAGCAGCTGCTTGAACAGCTGGGGCGACTGCGGCAGGGCGAAGAATTCACCGGCGTTCACGCGCGAGGGCACCAGGTAGTCACGGGCGCCTTCCGGGGTGGACTTGGTCAGCATCGGGGTTTCGATGTCGATGAAGCCTTGCGCATCCAGGAACTTGCGCACTTCCATGGCGACCTTGTAGCGCAGGCGCAGGTTGTTCTGCATCTGCGGACGACGCAGGTCCAGCACGCGGTGGGTCAGGCGGGTGGTTTCGGACAGGCTGTCGTCATCGAGCTGGAACGGCGGCGTCACCGACGGGTTCAGCACTTCCAGTTCGTGGCACAGCACTTCGATCTTGCCCGACTTCAGGTTGGCGTTGGTGGTGCCTTCCGGACGGTTGCGCACGAGACCGGTGATGCGCAGGCAGAACTCGTTGCGCACCGATTCGGCGTTCTTGAAGACGTCCGCGCGATCCGGGTCGCAGACCACCTGGACCAGGCCTTCACGGTCGCGCAAGTCGATGAAGATCACGCCGCCGTGATCGCGGCGACGGTGCACCCAGCCGCACAGGCTGACGGTTTGGCCGAGCAGTGCCTCGGTAGTGAGGCCACAGTATTGGGTTCGCATGGACATGGTTGTGATTCCGTTGACAGTGTTCTTGTTGAATTCGAAAGAGAAGACGCTAAGGGCGAAGGTGGGGCTGGCCGGGCAAGGAGCCGGTCGCCCCCTCAATTCTTCGGTGCCGCCGCGTCGGTGATGATCTTCTTGTCGGTGACCATCTCGGGGGCGACCACGCCCATGGAGACGATGTACTTCAGGGCTGCATCCACCGACATGTCGAGCTCGATGGCATCGGCACGCGGCAGCATCAGGAAGAAACCGGAAGTCGGGTTGGGCGTGGTGGGCACATACACGCTGATGAAGTCGCCCTGCAGATGGTTCTTGACTTCACCACCCGGCGCGCCGGTCAGGAAGGCGATGGTCCACGACCCCTGGCGCGGGTACTGGATCAGCACGGCCTTGCGGAAGGCGTTGCCGGAGGGCGAGAACAGCGTGTCGGAGACCTGCTTGACGCTGGAGTAGATCGACTTCACCACCGGGATGCGGGTCAGCATGCCTTCCCACAAGAGGACCAGGCGGCGACCGATGAAGTTGCGCGCGGCCAGGCCCGTGAGGAACACGATGAGCAAGGTCAGGATCGCGCCCAGGCCCGGGATGTTGTGGCCCAGCCAGTGCGCCGGCCGCCAGGCCTCCGGCAACAGCAGCAGCGACTGGTCCATGGTACTGATGATCAGGTTCAGCACCCACAGCGTGATGGCCAGGGGAACCAGGATCAGCAGACCCGTGATGAAGTATTTGCGCATGGGGGAAGGATGGCCTCGTTAGCTGGCGCTGGGGGTGGAGGGCGCCGCCGCAGGGGCCGCGGCAGGTGCAGGCGCAGGGGCCGCAGCAGCCGGCGCCGCAGCAGCGGGAGCATCCGCAGCAGGGGCCGGGGCGTCGGCGGAACCGGCGATGCCGGTGCCATTGGCACCCTTGCTGTTGGCCGAGCCACTGCCATTGCCCCGGAAATCGGTCACATACCAGCCCGAACCCTTCAACTGGAAGCCGGCCGCAGTCAACTGCTTGCGGAAACTGTCCTGGTGGCAGGAGGGGCAAACGGTCAACGCATCGTCAGAGATCTTCTGCAAAACATCCTTGGCAAAACCACACGCTTGGCAGCGATACGCGTAAATGGGCATGAAAACTCCGCAAAAAACTTCCAAAACCCTGAATTATAAAGGCTTTTGGCGGAGTTTTACTGAACCTGCCCGCGCGGGCGATGCGCTGACGCGACGGCCTGTACCGCCGCACCCGGCAAATATTTGCTTTTTGGAAATTTTATTCACCACCCTGCCCGGCCGGCGCTGCCTTTGCGGCTCAACTCTCCACCGGGGCGGCACGGCTGCTGCGCAGGGTGTCGAGAAATTCACTACACCACCAATGGACGTCAAACCGCCGGATGTTCTCCATCAGCGCGGCGTGGCGCTCGCGCCGTTCGCTCTGCGACATCTGCAGGGCCTGCTGAATCACCTGGGCGGCACCATGGGTGTCGTAGGGGTTGATGATGAGCGCCTGTTTCATCTGCTCGGCGGCCCCCGCAAAGCGCGACAGCACCAGCACGCCCGGATCGTCCGGATCCTGGGCGGCGACGAATTCCTTGGCCACCAGATTCATGCCATCGCGCAGGGGCGTGACCAGGGCCACGGCGCAGGCCCGGTACAGCCCGGGCAGGCGGCGGCGCGCCACGGTGCGGTGGATGTAGCGGATCGGCATCCAGTCGAAGTCGCCGAAGTCGCCATTGATGGAACCGCACAGGCTTTCCAGCTCGCGCTGGATGTCGCCGTAGGCTTCCACGTCCTCGCGGCTGGGTGAGGCAATCTGCAGGAGCGTAGCGCTGTGGCGGTTCTCCGGATACAGGCGCAGCAGCTCGCGGAAGGCGCGGATGCGCTGCGGCAGGCCCTTGGAGTAATCCAGCCGGTCCACGCCGATCAGCAGGCGCCGGCGTGAATACTCGGCCTTGGTACTTTCATAGGTATCGCGCGCCTCCCTGGCCTGACCCAGGCGCTGGAACTCGGCCACATCGATGCCGATCGGGAAGGCATTGGCATGCACCGTGCGGTTGAAGGCGCGGAACTGGTTGGGACCGACCGGCTCGGCGGTCGCTTCGGCCTGGACGTACTGGGCGAAGTGCTGCAGGTCGGCGTGGTTCTGGAAGCCCACCAGATCGTAGGCAAACAGTGCGCGCATGAGCCATTCATGCGAAGGGATGGCGGTGAGGATGGGCGGCGGCGGCAGCGGGATGTGCAGGAAGAAGCCGATGCGCGCCTCGCAGCCCATGGCGCGCAGTTCGGCGGCCAGCGGGATGAGGTGGTAATCGTGGATCCAGACGATGTCATCGCGCTTCAACAGCGGAAACAATTTACGCGCGAAGAGCTGATTGACCCGGCGATAGCCGCCCAGGTGACCCGCCTCGAAATGCGCCAGGTCCAGCCGATAGTGAAACACCGGCCACAGCACGCCATTGGCGTAGCCGCGATAGTAGGCATCATGGTCTTCCTGCGACAGGTCGAGTTCGGCCAGGGTGACCGGGCCGGCCTGGTTGACGCGCAGCTCACCCTCGCCGGGCGTGCCGTTCTCGATGACCTTGCCGCTCCAGCCGAACCAGAGTCCGCCGGTCTTCTTGAGGGTTTCGCCCAGGGCAACGGCCAGACCGCCCGCAGCAGGCTTGCGTGGATCGGCAAGGCGATTGGAAACAACGACGAGTCTGGCCATCAGATTACCGCCTCCCACGATGCCGACAGGCGCATCGCACAGTTGATGATGCCCACCATCGAATAGGTTTGCGGGAAGTTGCCCCACATCTGGCGCGTGACCGGATGCGTGTCCTCGGACAACAGGCCCAGGTGGTTGCGGGCATCCAGCATGGCCTGGAAGATCTCGCGCGCCTGCTCCTTGCGGCCGATGCGCGCCAGCGCGTCGATGCGCCAGAAGGTGCAGATGTTGAAAGCGGTCTCGGGACGGCCGAAGTCGTCCGGAGCCTCGTAGCGGCGCATGTAGGGGCCATCGCAGAGCGATTTCTCCAGCGCTTCCACGGTGGAGATGAAGCGCGGATCGGTAGGCGAAATCAGGCCCACTTCCACCATCAGCAACACGCTGGCATCCAGGTCGCGGCCGCCGAAGCTTTCGGCATAGGCCTGGCGTTGCTCGTTCCAGGCTTCGCTGAGGATGCGCTCGCCGATTTCCTTGGCCCGGTCGCCCCAGTAGCGGGCACGCTCGGGCAGGTCGACGCGCGCAGCGATCTTGGCCAGGCGGTCACAGGCGGCCCAGCTCATCAGTGCCGACGAGGTATGGATGCGCGAGCGCGTACGCAGCTCCCACATGCCGGCATCGGGCTGGTTGTAGACCTCGTAGGCACGTTCGCCTACGGCTTCCAGATGCTGGAAGTGCTCGGCGCCGGCGCGATGATGCAGGCGCATGTCGTGGAAAGCCTGCGCCGCACCCAGCACGATGTTGCCGTAGACGTCATGCTGGAAATGCTCGTAAGCCTGGTTGCCCACGCGCACCGGCTGGTGGTGCTGGTAACCCGGCAGGTGGCCGAGGATCTGCTCGGGCAGCGCCTCTTCCAGGCCGATGCCATACAGGGGTTGCACATGGCCGCCACCGGAACGCACCACCACATTGGTCAGCCAGCGCAGGTAGTCCTCCATGGTGCCCAGCTCGGAGAGACTGTTGAGGGCACGCACCACGAAGAAAGCGTCACGCAGCCAGCAATAACGGTAGTCCCAGTTGCGCTGGCTGCCCGGTGCCTCGGGCACGCTGGTGGTCATGGCGGCGATGATCGCGCCCGTATCTTCATAGACCGACAATTTGAGCGTGATGGCGGCACGGATGACCGCGTCCTGCCACTCCAGCGGGGTGGCCAGGGCACGGCTCCAGTTGCGCCAATAGGCGGTGGTTTCCTGCTCGAAATCGCGGGCGGTATCGTTGATGCCGCCATGCAGAGTTTCATCCGGGCCGAGAATGAAGTTGTACGGGCGGCTGACCACGAAGGCGGTCTCGTCGACGATGTAGCTGATGGGCGCATCGGTATTGAGGCGCAGGGTCTGCTCCTGGCCGACATAGCGGATATGGTTGCTGCCGCGTGTCTGCGGCGGCACTTCGCGGCCCCAGTCGAACTTCGGACGCAGCACCACGCGCATGCGCGGTGCCCCCGAAAGCGGATGGATGCGGCGTACCAGTTGCAGCGGACGGAAGAAACGACCACGGCTCTGGAAGCGCGGCGCCAGGTCGGTGATCTCGATGCCCTGCCCCAGCGTGTCGTAGAGGCGGGTGCGCAGCACCGCGGTATTGGGTTCATACCACTGCTCGCTGTGGGAGAAATTCTCCAGCTGGAAAGACCACAGTGCGCCATTGTCGGTGGGATCGAGCAGGGCATTGAAGACCGGATCGCCGTCGAAGCGCGGCAGGCAGCACCAGACGATGCGGCCCATCTTGTCCACCAGGGCCGAGAAGGCGCAATTGCCGATCACGCCCAGCTCCAGCGAAGAGGTCGAGGGCAGATCATGGGCCTGGGCGGCCAGATGCGGTTGTTCGGAATGCTGCGTCTGGGAGTGCGGCTGCGGTTGCGACTCTTGCCGCGGATCGGGACTGGGCTGGCTCATGGTTCCTCGTGCTCTGTTCTGTGGATCAGATTTCTTGATGGAAGGCGATGTGCTGCGGGGGCCGGCAGGCATGCCGGCAATACGGTTCTCAGGAGTTGCTGCGCCCTTCCACGCTCTGGCGCAGCAGGTCCAGCACGGCGGCCGGATCGGCCAGGCGCTGCAAAGCCTGACTGGGACCGGTGCCGATCTTGATGCCAAGTCCGCCGAAGACCTCCCCCTGGGCGATGGCAAATCCGGCTTCATCGGTGACGTCATCGCCGATGAAGACAGGACGTCGGCCCCGGAAAGGCGCTTCATGCAGGAAGGCGGCGACGGCATCGCCCTTGTTGATGTGCGGCTTGGCCTCCACCACCATCTTGCCGTGCAGCAAGGTAAAGCCGGGTTCGTGGCGCAGCGCATCCATCATGGTTTCCACGCAGCGCTGCTCCAGATGGGCGGCGTGGCGGTAATGCAGCGCCAGGGCCCCGCGCTTGAGTTCAAGCTGCAAGCCGGCATGCGACTCGACCAGCGGCAGCAGGCGCTGGCGCAGATGATGCACGTCCGGCACCGGCTGCTGCAGGATGCGGCCATCCGCCGTGCGGCGCTCGGCACCATGCACGCCCGCCGCCGGCAGGCGTAGCGGGGCCAGGAAGAAGTCCAGTTGATCAAGCGGGCGGCCGCTGACGATGGCCAGCGCGCCGTCCGATTCTTGCTGGATGCGCTGCAGGAGCGTGATCAGCTGCGGCGGTACCACGATCTCTTCAGGCTGGGGCGCCAGGTCGACCAGGGTGCCGTCGAAGTCCAGAAACAACGCATCGGCAGCAACATCGTAGGGGCGAATGTGCTCAGTCATGCCATTTCAGGTTGATGTAAGGCAAATAAGTTCCGGCTTGATCTCGAATTATTGCCAATCATATATCAAATAAATTCGAAACTTCGGCGACGAACTTCTTTGACAGCAGCTGGCCCAGCAGTTCTGATGAGCTGGCGCAAAAAGACAAAACGGCCGCGCGGCAAGGCCGGGCGACCGTTTCAGTGCGGCAGGAGAGGGTCAGGACTGCATGCTGCCCTCGGCCGGGGCCACCGCCATGGGCGGAACCGGGGCCAGCACCTGGGGCATCAGGGAGCCGACCACCATGCCGCCGATGGAGACCAGCAGACCGGCCAGTTGGGGCGGCCACAGGCCATCCGGGGCCAGGTATTCCAGGACAATCCAGGAGACCAGACCCAGCACCATGGCCATCAACGCGCCCTGGCGGGTGGCGCGCGGCCAGTACACGCCGAACGCCAGCGGCACGAAGGCGGCGACCAGAGTGACCTTGTAGGCATTCTCGACCATCTCGTAGATGCTGGACTGGCTGTTGAGGGCCAGCGAGGTCACGCCTACGGTAAAGAGCAGCACCACGGCGCGCATCGAGAAGAGGAATTCACGATCGTTCTTCCACGGGCGAATCTCCTTGAGGACGTTCTCGGTGAAGGTCACCGAGGGGGCCAGCAGTGTCGCACTGGCGCAGCTCTTGATGGCCGACAGCAGCGCGCCGAAGAACATCACCTGGGCGAATACCGGCATCTTTTCCATGATCAGGGTCGGGAGCACCAGCTGGGAGTCAGTTTCCAGCAGGCGCGAGACCATGGCCGGATCGATCAGCGTGGCCGAATAGGCCAGGAAGATCGGGATGAAGACGAAGAAGAAATAGATCACGCCCCCCAGCACCGAGGCATTGCGCGCCACGTTCTCGTTCTTGGAGGACATCACGCGCTGGAACACGTCCTGCTGCGGGATCGACCCCAGCATCATGGTGATCCAGGCGGCAAAGAACCAGAGCACGTCCTTCAGTTCGGCCGCCGGCCAGAAATTGAACTTGCCGGCCGCCGCCGCATGGGCGATGACCACTCCCGGCCCGCCGACCATGCCCGACACTTCATATCCGATGTAGAGCATACCGACCACCACGATGATCATCTGCAGGAAGTCGGTGATGGCAACGGCCCACATGCCCCCCATCAGGGTATAGATCAGCACGCTACCGGCACCGATGATCATGCCCCAGTGCATGGGAATGTAGCCACCCGAGACGACATTGAAAACCAGCCCCAGCGCCTTGATCTGTGCGGCCACCCAGCCCAGGTAGGAAATGACGATGCAGATCGTGACCAGCATTTCGGCAGCGCGACCGAAGCGCTTCTTGTAATAGTCGCCGATGGTCAGCAGATTCATGCGGTAGAGCCGCTTGGCGAAGAAAACGCCAACCAGGATCAGGCACAGGGAGGAGCCGAAGGGATCGGCCACGATACCGCCCAAGCCCTCCTGAAGGAAGGTCGAGGACACGCCCAGCACGGCCTCGGACCCGAACCAGGTCGCAAAGACGGTCGCGGTCACCACCGACATCGGCAGCGAACGGCCGGCCACGGCGTAGTCCTTCGAACTCTTCACATAGCGGGTGGCATACAAGCCGATTCCGACCGAGATGACCCAATAGAGGACGACGAACCAGAGCAGTGCATTCATGCCTTTTTCCTTGCAGGGGGGGTAAGAAAAACGCGCATTATAGCGGCAACTTCCTCGCGCAAAGCCGCTTGCGGCAAGACTTTTCATCTGTCGCCGTCAGGCCACAGCCGCGCTGGCCAGCCAGTACGGGCGGTCTGCTGCGCAAGCAAGAATTGCTCCTGCCCGCAGGCGGTCGGCATTGAAGATGTTGTCAGGGAGGATTGAAGCGGAAGTGAAGCCTGCTGCACCACCGGAGCGGCAGCGCAGCAGAGGAGGATTCAGGCGCCTTCGTTGTTGCGCTCGTAGGAGGGGCAGCCGTTCTTGCCCCAACTGCCGTCGCACAGCTTCCACAGGCAGCGTTCCCGTGCAAACACCGACAGCGCGCTGCATTGCCTGACCTGCTCGGCCAGGGTCGGCAGGGACGGCACCTGGACCACGTCCGGCGCTGGCGCCACGGCCTGGGCGCGTTCCGCCTTGGCGCGGGCCTTGGCCAGTTGCGCCTCGGCCTCGCGACGACGCTGCTCGCGCAGGGCCAGGGCGGCATCCTCGCGGCGATGGCGGGATTCAGCCGCGGCACGCTTCTGGGCCAGTTGACGGGCGCGCTCGTCGGCTTCCTGTTGCAACTGAGCAATCACTTCGGAGCCAGGGGCGTCGCTGGCGCTGGCGGCCACCGGATCGGCGCTGACCACCGGGGCCAGCGGCTCGGGCGGGGCGGATCTGGACTGGGGTGGCAATGGCTGCATGACCGGCTTGAGCGCGCGCTGGGGCCAATGCGTACCCAGCCAAAGGGCCAGCCCGATGATGGCCAGGGTCAGCAACGAGACCAGCAAGGCCCCCCGCATCGATGCCTGCGGCTGCGCCTGGCTGCGCGGCCCGCGTGCGCTGCGGCGGGCCATGGGTGCTGGCTCTTGCTGCGCCGACGCCTCCGCGACGGCTTGTTCGATCGGCTGGCTGGCACTGGTGGCCGAGGTGGCCACGGCCGCGGTAACCGCCGCGGCGGCCACGGCTGCGGCGGTGATGTGCGAGGCACGCACTTCGAGTTCCTCCTCGCTCAGTACCTGTGGCACCGTGGCCGTGCGCGCGGGTGCATGCGCTTGACCGGCATGCGGCGCATGCGCGCACACACCCTCGCTGGCGGCGCGCCGGTCGCGATCTTCCCCTGAACGCTCCAGAACTTGCATTGGAATTCCCCTGTTTGCGCTACCGGCCACCCTCCTGGCGGCCCTGGTGTGCTCCCTCACGTCCGTGTTTGCTTGCCTGGTCTCCAGAAGCGGGTAACTTCACCCCAAGGCATGTTTTGATGCTGCGTTTGTTTTTTGGACGGATGGCTATTTTGCGCCGAAATTTCTGAAAGGCAAAACAAAAATGCGGCTATGCAAAAAATATCTGCATCCCAAGCCGGACGGGACTTGCCGGGCTATCAAGAAACGATGTGCAAAAAGAAACGGCAGCCCCGTTTCCAGGACTGCCGCTTAACATGCCGACAACAAGATTGGCTCAGTCGACGATCTTTTCCAGTGCAAACAGATCTGCCGGATTCTCGCGCGCACGGACCAGGTGGACTTGCGCGCCATCGACCAGCACCTCGGCCGCCCGGCCGCGGGTGTTGTAGTTGGAGGCCATGGTCATGCCGTAGGCGCCGGCCGACATCAGTGCCAGCAGATCGCCCTGGTCGATGGCCAGTTCGCGCGAGCGGGCCAGCCAGTCGCCGGATTCACATACCGGGCCGACGACGTCGTAGATGCGGGGCTGACCGGCGTTTTCCTTCACTGTCTTGACGCCATGCCAGGCTTCGTACATGGCCGGACGCATCAGATCGTTCATGGCGGCATCGACCACGGCGAAGTTTTTTTCTTCACCATGCTTGAGGTATTGCACCTCGGTCAGCAACAGGCCGGCATTGCCGACCACCGAGCGACCCGGCTCGAACATGACCTGGATGGGACGGCCCTGGTACTTGCTGGCACGCCAGGCATCGACGCGGGCGAACACGCGCGCCAGGTAATCACCGATGGCCACCGGCTGCTCGTCGTCGTAACGGATACCGATGCCGCCGCCGATGTCGAGGTGGTGAATCGGAATGCCCTCGGCTTCCAGCGCGTCGACCATGTCGATGATCTTCTCCAGCGCTTCCAGCAGCGGCGAGTCGTCCAGCAGCTGCGAGCCGATGTGGCAGTCGATGCCCACCACTTCGATGTTGGGCAGGGCGGCAGCGGCGCGGTAGCAGTTCAGCGCATCTTCATAGGCCACGCCGAACTTGTTTTCCTTCAGGCCGGTGGAGATGTAGGGATGGGTCTTGGCGTCCACATTGGGATTGACACGCAGCGAGATGCGCGCACGCTTGCCCAGTGCACCGGCCACTTCGTTCAGGCGCGCCACTTCGGGGATGGATTCGACGTTGAAGCAGAGGATGTCGTGCTCCAGCGCCAGCTTCATTTCGTCGCGGCCCTTGCCCACGCCCGAGAAGATCACCTTGCGCGCATCGCCGCCGGCGGCCACCACGCGCAGCAGTTCGCCGCCGGAAACGATGTCGAAGCCCGAACCCAGCTTGCCCAGCAGGTTCAGCACCGCCAGGTTGGAATTGGACTTGACCGAGTAGCACACCAGGGCGCCGCCCTTGGCACCGTCGGTGCGGCCTGCCGCGCGGCAGGCATCGGCATAGGCCGAGAAATTCTGCACCAACGCTGCCCTGGAATAGACATAGAGCGGGGTGCCGAACTGTTCAGCCAGCGCTTGCAGGGAGACATCTTCGGCGTGCAGCACGCCGTTGCGATAGGAGAAGTGGGACATGGGGTTCCGGAAAGGTCAGCGCAAAGATCAGCGGAAAAATCGGTTCGACAAGGAAATCCGGCGCGGTCCCTCCTTCATGCTTTTTGGGGGACCGGCCGCGATGCAGCCAGATGTTTCAGTCCGGCATCATCGTTTGGGCGTGTCGGCGGAGGTGTCGGCAGAGACCGCGCCCTCCTGGCCGGCCGCCTTGTCCTTGGCCGGAGCGACCGGCTGGGTGCGCACGAACGGGTCGGGCGGCACCTTGGGCATGTACAGCGGACCTTTCTGGCCGCAACCGGCCAGCATCAGGACGGCGGCGCACAGCGCCAGGGAAGCTGCACAACGGAAGGGAGAATGGGGTGACTTCACGATAAAATGACGGATTACATCGAAATCTTAGAATGACTTGGAGTGTAGCATGACCGAATCGGAATTCCTGGACCTGGCTGACGCCACCCTCAACGCCATCGAGACGGCCCTGGAAGACGCCTGCGACGCCAGTGAGCTGGACGTGGAATGCAGTCGCAGCGGCAACGTGCTGGAAATCGAATGCGTGGACAATGGTTCCAAGATCATCATCAACAGCCAGGCCCCCATGCAGGAAATGTGGCTGGCCGCGCGCTCCGGCGGCTTCCACTACAAATATGACGGCCGACACTGGCTCAACACCCGCGATGGCAGCGAGCTTTACGCCACACTGTCGGATGTGGTCAGCAGCCAGGCGGGCGTACCCGTCACCATCCAGCCCTGAGCCGGCGCGGCGCCGGTCCGTGCATCCTGCCGCTGCGGCGGCTGCCTGCCCGTGCGCCCTTCCGACTTGCACCGTCCAAGACAATCAACCTGCAGCATTCATGCGTCGATCCCTCCGACATCCTGCCTTCCTGTTCCTGCAGCGCGGACTGGCGCGCCTGCGCTGGATCCTGGTGCTGACCTTGCTGGCCGTGGCCGCAGCACTGCTGCTGCCGCCGCTGGTGGCACGCTTGAACCATGACCACAGCCCCCAAACCCTGGCAGCCGAAAAAGACCTGCAGGCCATTGCCGCAGGCCTTGAGCGCTATCGCCAGGACAACGGTCGCTACCCCAGTGGCCCCCAGGGCCTGCTGGCGCTGGTGATCAAGCCCACGCGGCCGCCCGTGCCGGGCAACTGGCAGATCGGCGGCTACGTCGATCGCCTGCCGCGCGACCCCTGGGGCAACTCCTACCAATACGGGGCCGATGATGAGGGCAGTCGCTACGAACTCTATTCTTTCGGCGCAGCTGGCCCGGATGGCGGTGCCGATGGCGAGCAGGTCATCAGCCTGCACTGAGCTTGTGCCACGGGCGGCCGGCGCCGCCCGGAGTCTTTCTCAGGGCCTGTTCAGGCCACATCCGGGAAGGCCGTGCGCAGCCGGTACTGACGCTGCCGGTAATTGCCTTCGGGACCGCTGAACCCACAGTCGACGTCGCCGAACAGACGGCTCACGCGGTTGATGGCCGCACGCTGGGCTTCGGTCTGCACCGCGATCAGGCGACGTTTGCTGCGGGCATGATGAGCGCAGATGTCGACCACCAGACAGTGCCCGTAATCAGCCTGCTTGATGTCGATGAGCAGCGCTTCCGGCTTGGTCAGCCCAAAGATGGCCGCCAGCTCGATGCGGGCACTGAGGAAGGGATTGCTGTTGCGCAGGCGCTCGCTGAGCTGCTGGCGTGCCTGCAGCGCCCATGACGGGCCCTGCTCCTGGACCGTGAAGGCGTGCAAGGCTTGCATCGCAGCAGCATCGCCCTGGCTGGCGGCCTGCTGCCACCAGTACAGGGCCTTGACGTCATGCAGGGGATCATCACGGCGATTGCGCCAGAAGATCTGTGCCAGCTCGCACTGCGCTTGCACCAATCCCGCTTCGGCGGCCTTCTCCAGATATTGCTGGGCCACCTGCAGATTGCGCTGCGAATAGATCGAGCGCGAATAGATACGCGCCAGTGCATGCCATGCCTGAGCCGCACCGCCCTCCCCGGCCAACAGCAACCAGTGCAGTGCCTTCTTGAAATTGGCCAGGCCTTGTTCCATGAACACCCGATTGCCGGCACGGTCAATCTTGGCGCACAACAGGCCCAACTCCAGGCGCGCCTCGACATTGCCGGCCAGCGCCGCCAGTTCGAACAGGCGCAGCAGCTGGCCCAGGTCAGGTTGCTGCGTACCCGCCTGCCACTGACCATAACGCAGCAGCAGCGTAGCCTCCTCGCTGTTGAGCCGGACCAGCCCGGCACCGTCGCTCTCTTTCTCCAGCTGCGCCAGCGCGGCGCTGTTGCGCTCCATCAGGCGCTTGACCAGTATCGCGGCACCGCGCGCGAAGGCCGCACCCTGGCCCTGCTGCCAGGCCTTGTCCAGCAGGGCGTACTGCGCCTGCTCGATGCCCGCACGGGCGGCTTCGCGTACCAGGTTCTCCTCGACCGCCGAGGCCGCCAGGCCAGGCACCATGGGCTGCCCGTGACGCTGCATCTGCTGCGCCAGCAGCCATTGAGCCTCGTGATCGTCGCGGCTGGCCAGCAAGGACAATGCAGCAATGGCGCGAGCATGGGTATTGCTGTCGAACTGTGCGGTGTGCTCCAGCACCAGGCGCGCGAAGATCACGCCAGCCTGCGGCACGCCCGCTTCAAACGCCTTCTCGTACCAGATGGCCGCTTCCTGGGGCGAGGACAATTCCTTGACCTGCTCATAGGTGATATTGCGGCCGATGATCATCCACGCATCATCGACCCCCTGTTGCGCAGCGCGGCGCAGCCAGTAGAAGGCCGTTCCCTTGCTGCGCGGCAGTCCGCTGCCGCCGCTCAGGTAGCGCCGGCCCAGGGCCAGCTGTGCGCGCGATTCACCGGCGCGGGCGGCCTTGATGACGGCCAGTTCTTCTCTCGTTGCCATGTTCTTGTTCCTTTCTCAGCAAGCCCGACAGTCAAAAGCTGCAGGCAAAAACATCCCCGCTGGCGCAGCAGGCTGCGTCAGTCCGGTGTGCATCAAAAACTAAGTATTTGAATGCGACCCGCCAGTGCATGAGTGGGCGGTGCGATGCGCGGGTCATGGATGAGGATGAACTCGACGCGCATCGAAATAGCGCTCTTATTAGAGCAGTGCGCTGCAAAAAAGTGCGCAATGACGAGAGCTTATTACGCTTTCTTTACTGACATCAAGACCCGCTACCAGTAAGGGTTTCGTCAGCATTTGACGATGCTAAAGCGAGCTTTTTGCGGTGCCACAAACGGCCTTCCAGCGTGGCCGCGCGCCGCCAGGCGCACCAAATTGGTTTGGAATGCGAGGAAGAAAATGGGGACGCCACGAAAATGGTGCATTCGTGCGCGGCGAAGAAAACACTGTTACAGAAACTAACAAAATGAAACGCCCTGCACACATGAAAAAAGCGCCGCATGAACCTCATGCGGCGCTTCTCTTGCTCTGTTGCAGATCAAACTGCGCCGCCGGGAAGACGACGCAGTTCAAGTCACATTAGAACTTGTGACGGATACCCACGGCGACGGCGCCCTGGTTGCCATCGGTACCGGTGGCGTTGGAAACGCCCGGGTTGTTCAGGTCGCTAGCCTTGGTGTAAGCCATGAAGGCGTACAGGTCGGTGCGCTTGGACAGCCAGTAGTCGGTACCCAGGCTGACTTGAGTCAGCTTGGCCTTGGTCGACACGCCGTCGAAGTCGGCACGGGTGTGATCCACGGCAGCCAGCAGCTTCAGGGACGGGCTCAGGGAGTAAGCGGTACCCAGTTCGTAGATGTCAGCCTTCTTGGAGTTGGCCAGGGTACGGTTGGCGATGCTGGTCAGCGAACCGACACCAGCGGCGCTCAGGTTGGTCTGGCTGTTCAGATCTTGCTTGACGCGCGAGTAGTTACCATACACACGTGCCGGGCCGAACTGATACGACGCTGCCACGTTCAAGACCTTCTGAGCGGTGCTGCCAGCCAGGTTGCTTTCGCTGGCCACGCTGGTGGTGGTGCTGCTGCTCAGCAGGGAGGTGTCAGCCGCGGTCGAACCAGCCTTGGACTGGTAGTAGGTGATGCCCAGACCCAGAGGACCGTTGTCGTACTTGCCGCCAACGCCGAAGGCTTGACCAGCGGAGGTCTGACCAGCGGTTTCGCCGAAGCCGTACATCAGGTTACCGGTGAAGCCGTTCAGGTTCGAGGTGGTGTAGCTGATGGAGTTGTTGGTACGGGTGCCTTGCAGGCGATCCAGGCCCGAACCGGAGTTGCTGACCCAGCCGCCGAAGTCGGCCACGGCGGTGTAAGCGGAGATGGTGTCAGCGAAGTCGGTTTGACGACCGACCAGCACGCTACCGAAACCACCAGTCAGACCCACGACCGACTTGCGACGGAACAGGGTGTTGCTGGTCTTGGAGTCATCCAGAGCACCGGTATCGTTGGAGAAGCCAGCTTCCAGGTTGAACACGGCCGACAGACCGCCGCCCAGATCTTCAACACCCTTGAAGCCGATACGCGAACCCTGAATGACGCCCGAATTCAGGCCGAACTTGCTGCCGGTGCCACCGGAGGTGGTAGCAACCTTGCTTTGGTAGACAACACCGGTATCGACGATACCGTAGATCGTGACGGAGCTTTGCGCATGGGCTGCGCCTGCGAACGCGCCCAGAACGGCGAGTGCCAGCAGAGATTTTTTCATGTGACGTCCTTCTCTAAAAATAGTCTTGAGGATCCGCACTTGCAGTCGGATGGGCAAACATTAATGCTTCTCGCCGCGCGTGACTGCACCTTGGTCGATAGAAGTGATTTTTTAGACGGGAGCGAAAGATTGAAATGGCAATTGTTGTATTTTTTTATCGTCAATTTCCATGGCGCGCTTGCGACCCGGCTGCGGGATCGGCTCGCATCAAGGAAAAAGCGCCGGTATCTCTACCGGCGCTTCTCGTGATTTCTAACATTTTGATACATCTTGCCAGCAGAGCTTGATGCGCCCTCATTCCTTTTCAGGATCACCGACCAGCTTTTTCAACAGATCCGACTTCAATTGCTGGCGCTGTGCCGAGGCGTTCTTGCGATGTGCACCGGCCCCACCGGCACGCTGCTGTGCCGCCAGGGCCACCGGATTGCGTGGCCTGGACTGCGATGGCTCGACGCGAAAACTCAGCTTCTGCCGCGTTCCCAGGGTCTTGTTGGCCATCCCGATCTCCTCGCCTGCTGGCGTTAGAGCACGTAGCGCGACATGTCCTCATCCACGGCCAGCTCACCCAGACGCTCGTTGACGTACGCGGCATCGATGAGCAGGCCATCCACACCGGCTTCGCCGGCCGTGAAGGAAACCTCTTCCAGCAGCTTTTCCATCACGGTGTAGAGACGACGTGCACCGATGTTCTCGGTCTTCTCATTGACCGTGTGCGAAATCTCGGCCAGGCGCTGGATGCCACTGTCGGCGAATTCGATCTTCACGCCTTCGGTGGCCAGCAGCGCTTCATACTGTTTGGTGAGGCAGGCATCGGTGCCGGTCAGGATGCGCTCGAAATCGGCGATGGAGAGCGAATCGAGCTCCACGCGGATCGGGAAGCGGCCCTGCAGTTCCGGAATCAGATCGGAGGGCTTGGACAGGTGGAATGCACCGGAGGCGATGAAGAGGATGTGATCGGTCTTGATCATGCCGTACTTGGTGTTGACGGTCGTGCCTTCCACCAGCGGCAGCAGGTCACGCTGCACACCGGCGCGGGAGACGTCGGCATTGCCGTTCTGCGAGCGGGTGGCGATCTTGTCGATCTCGTCCAGGAAGACGATGCCGTTCTGCTCGACGTTGGCGATGGCCTTCTGCTTGAGTTCTTCCTCGTTGACCAGCTTGGCCGCCTCTTCCTCGATCAACAGCTTCATGGCTTCCTTGATCTTGATCTTGCGCGCCTTCTTGCGCTGGTTGCCCAGGCCGGAGAACATCGACTTGATCTGCTCGGTCATTTCTTCCATGCCCGGGGGCGCCATGATTTCCATCGACGGTGCAGCGTCATTGAGTTCCAGCTCGATCTCGCGATCATCCAGCGCCCCTTCGCGCAGACGCTTGCGGAAGGTCTGGCGGGTGGTGTTCTTGTCGTCCTTCTCCGGGCTGGCATTGCCATCGGGCGTAAAACCGAAATCGCGGGCCGGCGGCAGCAGCACATCGAGGATGCGATCTTCGGCCGCATCTTCAGCGCGGGTGCGCACCTTGCGCGTTTCCAGCTCGCGGGTCTGCTTGATACCGATGTCAACCAGGTCGCGGATGATGGTGTCCACGTCGCGGCCCACATAGCCGACTTCGGTGAACTTGGTGGCTTCGATCTTGATGAAAGGCGCATCGGCCAGCTTGGCCAGGCGACGTGCAATCTCGGTCTTGCCCACGCCGGTCGGGCCGATCATGAGGATGTTCTTGGGCGTGATCTCGTGGCGCAGCGGCTCCTCGATCTGCTGGCGGCGCCAGCGGTTGCGCAGGGCGATAGCCACCGCGCGCTTGGCGCGGGCCTGGCCGACGACGTGCTTGTCGAGTTCGGAGACGATTTCCTTGGGAGTCATATTCATGGTGGTGATCTTTTCGCTGTGACGATTCATCGGAGAAATAGGCAGGAAATGCGCGCTGCGCGGCTTATTCCAGCGTCTCGATGATGTGGTTCAGGTTGGTGTAGATGCACAGCTCACCGGCGATGGTCAGGGATTTCTTGACGATCTCGGCCGGCGCCAGGTCGGTGTTGTCGTACAGGGCCTTGGCCGCCGATTGCGCATAGCTGCCACCGGAGCCGATGGCGCCGATGCCGTCATTGGGTTCGAGCACGTCGCCATTGCCGGTGATGACCAGGGTGGTTTCCTTGTCGGCACACAGGAGCATGGCTTCCAGGCGACGCAGCATGCGGTCGGTGCGCCAGTGCTTGGCCAGTTCGACCGAGGCACGCATCAGGTTGCCCTGGTGCTTTTCCAGCTTGGCTTCGAACAGATCGAGCAGGGTGAAAGCGTCGGCCGTGCCGCCGGCGAAACCGACCAGGACTTTGCCGTGATAGAGCTTGCGCACCTTGCGCGCACTGCCCTTCATGACGATGTTGCCAAGCGTCACCTGGCCGTCGCCACCGAGCGCGACCTGATTGCCGCGACGGACGGAAAGGATGGTGGTGCCGTGAAATTGTTCCATGCTTGCCTCTGTTCAATATGTGCCTGGGAGCCGCGGAGGGACGTACCGATTCCGCATTCCTGTCGAGATGGGGCTGGCCCGCCGGATTGCAAGTCATGAGATCGGAAGGGCCGCCGTCGAGGCCGATATTGTACGCCCGCAAGGAAAACGGGCGCCCGGGCCACAAGGCCGGGGCGCCCGTCTCAGGCAGCGGGAGCGATTACACCGAAATGGTCATCAGGCTGGCATTGCCGCCCGCGGCCGTGGTGTTGACGCACAGAGCGCGCTCGGCCAGCAGGCGCCACAGGGGGATGGCGCCGTCTTCGCTGCACAGGATCAGCGGCACCAGCGCACCCTCACGGGCGGCCAGGCGTACCCGCCAGGGGGCAGCCTGATGGCTGTCCACCAGGGCCGCCTGCAGCGGCTCGGCATCGAGCTGGCTGGCGCGGCGGATGGCCGCACGCACCGGGGCCGGCAAGCCAGCCGGCAGCAGCGCTGCCGTGGCCTCGTCGACCACCACCGTATTGCCGGTGGCAAAGGCTGCGGCCAGCTGATTCAACAGCGTACCGACACTGGCGGCCACGCACAGCACCAGGCCGCGCGGGGCGAAGGCCAGGGTATTGCGCTCGCCGGTCGGCCCGGGCAGCAGGAGGCTGCGCTGCAGCAGGCTGTCGCGGTGATAGCGCTGGCCGCTGGCGGCCAGGCGTTCATGGCCGTGCGTGCGGGCCCAGTCCAGCAGACTGTCCAGCAGAGTGTTGGGCACGTCTGCGGGTTGTGCGCGGGTCAGCTCTTCGTGCAGTTGCGCATGGCGTTGCAGGCGCTTGAGGTAGAGCGGACCACCGGCCTTGGGACCGGTACCGGACTTGCCTTCGCCGCCGAAGGGCTGCACGCCCACCACCGCGCCGACGATGTTGCGATTGACGTAGATGTTGCCCACGTGGGCGTGCCGGGACACGAAATCGATGGTCTCGTCGATGCGCGAATGCACGCCCAGGGTCAGGCCATAGCCGGTGGCGTTGATGGCGTCGATGAGCTGCGGCAGGGCATCGCGGCGATAGCGCAGCACGTGCAGCACCGGGCCGAAGACTTCGCGCTGCAGTTGTCCCAGGTCGTCGATCTCGATGACGGTCGGGGGCACGAAAGTACCGTGCTGGCAATCCTCGCCCAGCGGCAGCTGGTGGACGGCACGCGCACTCTTGCGCATGCGCTCGATGTGGGCCAGCAGGTTCTGCCGGGCCTCGGCATCGATGACCGGGCCGATGTCGGTGGAGAGACGGTCCGGGCGGCCCACGCGCAGTTCGGCCATGGCCCCCTTCAACATTTCCAGAGTGCGGTCGGCGATGTCTTCCTGCAGGCACAGGATGCGCAGGGCCGAGCAACGCTGGCCGGCGCTGTCGAAGGCCGAGGACAGCACGTCCTGCACCACCTGCTCGGCCAGGGCCGAGGAATCCACGATCAGGGCATTCTGGCCGCCGGTCTCGGCAATGAGCGGGACCTCGCCGTGTTCGCCGCTGCCATCGCCATCATCATGCTTGCGCTGGGCCAGGGTGCGATTGATGAGCTGTGCCACTTCAGTGGAGCCGGTGAAGATCACGCCCTTGACGCGCGCATCCGAGGTCAGCGCGGCGCCCACGGTCTCACCACGGCCCGGCAGCAATTGCAGGGCGGCGCGCGGGACACCCGCCTCATGCAGCAGTTGCACGGCGCGATGGGCGATCAGCGCGGTCTGCTCGGCCGGCTTGGCCAGCACCACATTGCCGGCAGCCAGGGCGGCACTGACTTCACCGATGAAGATCGCCAGCGGGAAATTCCACGGACTGATGCACACCACCGGTCCCCAGGCCAGCACGTTGCCGTCATGGCGCGAGGCGATGGCGTAGTAGCGCAGGAAATCGACCGCTTCGCGCACTTCGGCAATCGCATTGGGCAGCGACTTGCCGGCTTCACGCACGGCCAGGGCCATGAGCTCGGCGATATTTTCTTCCAGCAGGTCGGCCGCGCGTTCCAGCATGGCGGCGCGCTCGGCGGCCGGGGTCGATTGCCATTGCGGTGCATAGGCAGTCGCTGCGGTGAGCGCGGTATCGACATCGGCCACGGTGGCTTCGCTGACCTGACCCACGACTTCGCGATGGTCGGCCGGGTTGCGTACGAGCTGTGCAGCCTGGGCAACGATGTCGCCGGCGATCAGCGGCGCGGCCTGCCACTGGCGCTGGGCCATGGAGACGAACAACTGGCCCAGTTGCTGCAGGCGTGATTCGTTGGAGAGATCGATGCCTGCTGAATTCTTGCGCTCCTGGCCATACAGCTGCTGCGGCAGGGCAATGGCCGGATGCGGCACGCCGCCCTGGGCGCGCACAGTCTCGATGGGATCCGCCACCAGACGATCCAGCGGCACGGCCTCGTCGACGATCTGGTTGACGAAGGAAGAGTTGGCGCCGTTTTCCAGCAGGCGGCGCACCAGGTAGGCCAGCAGGGTCTGGTGCGACCCCACCGGCGCATAGATGCGGCAGGCCTTGCCCAGGTTGTCGGCACCGACCACCTGGTCGTACAGGGTCTCGCCCATGCCGTGCAGGCACTGGAATTCGTAGTTGTCGATCTGGTGCTGCCTGGCCCAGTGATAGATCGCCGCCAGCGTATGCGCATTGTGCGTGGCGAATTGCGGATAGATGACGTCGGTGGCGGCCAGCAGCTTCTGCGCGCAGGTCAGGTAGGACAGGTCAGTATGCAGCTTGCGGGTGTAGACCGGATAGCCTTCCAGGCCATCGACCTGGGCGCGCTTGATTTCGCTATCCCAATAAGCGCCCTTGACCAGGCGGATCATCAGGCGACGACCGTTGCGGCGGGCCAGATCGACCAGATAGTCGATGACGAAGGGGCAGCGCTTCTGGTAGCCCTGCACCACGAAGCCCAGGCCCTCGAAACCGGCCAGGTCGGGATCGGCCACCAGCACTTCCATCATGTCCAGCGACAGTTCGAGGCGGTCGGCTTCTTCAGCATCGATGTTCAGGCCAATGTTGTATTGCTTGGCCAGCAGCAGCAACTGCTTCAGGCGCGGCAGCAGTTCGCCCATCACGCGCGCATGCTGGGCGCGCGAGTAGCGCGGATGCAGGGCCGACAGCTTGACCGAGATGCCCGGGCCGTCCTTGATGCCGCGACCATTGGAAGCGCGGCCGATGGCGTGGATGGCGCTCTCGTAGGACTGGTAGTAGGCATCGGCATCGTGCATGGTCAGTGCCGCTTCGCCCAGCATGTCGTAGGAATAGCGATAGCCGCGCTTTTCGTTGTCGCGGCTGTTTTCCAGTGCCTCGTCGATGGTCTGGCCGGTCACGAACTGATTGCCCAGCATACGCATGGCCAGGTCCACGCCCTTGCGGATGAGCGGTTCGCCGCCCTTGCCGATGAGGCGCGTGATGGCTTGCGTGAGGCCGCTTTCGCTGCTGGTGGAGACCAGCTTGCCGGTAATGAGCAGACCCCAGGTGGCGGCATTGACGAACAGTGAGGGCGACTCGCCCAGATGCTTGCGCCAGTCGCCCTTGCTGATCTTGTCGGCGATGAGACGGTCGGCGGTCTGGCGGTCGGGGATGCGCAAGAGTGCCTCGGCCAGGCACATCAGCGCCACCCCCTCTTCCGAGGACAGCGAGAACTCGTGCATCAGCGCATCGACGCCGGAGGACCGGGTGCGCTTCTCGCGCACCTGCTGCACCAGCTTCCTGGCCAGTTGCTGGGTGGCATCCTTCCAGGGTTGCTGGCCCTGCACCTGCTGCAGCAGCCATTGAACGGCCTCGCGCTCGTCGCGACGATAGGCGGCGGTGATGGCCGCACGCAGCGGGCTGGGGGCCGGCAGCAACTCGGCCTGGAAAGAGCCAAAGGGCAGGCTGGAAGCGGAGGCCGCAGGGGCGGCGGAGGCGACGGTGGTCATGGTCTGGAGTCGAAATGGGATGGAAATGGGCAACCGGATTCTATGTGCTTGATGCCAATATTAATTCTGTATTTGAACCTCTTACCCAATATTTAATTTGGCATATTGAAATTATACGAACTTAAATTTTCCACAATTCGGCAGCATCGGCGTCTTGTGCAGAGCTGTCGCGGCTTGCGGCGGTGGCAAGCGCTGCGAATCGGCCTGAACCGGTGCAAGCAAGGGCCTGGTCAGCGGGAATCACAAATAATTCGAAGCATTCTTCGGTTCATTTCGAGCTTTGCCGAGGATTTTCGGTGTTTTTCTGGCAAGCCGAACGCGTCGAACAAGAATGACGGCCCATCATTGCTCCGGGCTTGCTCATGGATACCACCCGCCAGTTGTTGTCCCGTCTGCTGCGCTTTTCTGCGGCAACGCGCTTGTACCGCCTGGACATTGCCGGTCAAACCGAGGACCGTTTCCTGGTCGAGGCCCATGTGACCGTCGATGCCCTGCATACGGTGGGTGCCACCGAGCTGATTGTCCTGAGCCTGGATGCAGACGCGCCAGCGAAGTCCCTGCTGGGTTGCCGCGCCACGCTGGAGATGCGCCTGGCCGATGGTGGTGTCCATCGTTGTACCGGGCTGATCCATGAAGTCGCCCGGCTGGGCGGCGATGGCGGTTTCTGCCGTTATCGCCTGCGCCTGGCCCCCTGGCCGTGGTTGCTCACACAGGCCAGCACCAGCCGCGTCTGGCAAGACAAAAGCCTGCTGGAAGTGGTCGAAGACGTCTTCCGCGAATTCCTGCAACACGCCGACTGGCATTGGTCCGCCGATGCGCTGGCCTGCCTGGATCGCTTGCCGCTGCGCAGTTATACCGTGCAATACCGGCAGACTCATTTCGATTTCATCAGCCGCCTGCTGGCCGGCGAAGGGCTCTCATGGCGCATGGAAGAACATGCGACCAGCCCGCAGGGACATCGCATGGTGATCTTTGCCGACAGTACTGCGCGCGCTTGCTTTCCCGAAGATGCGACCAGCGCGGCCCATGGCGGCATCCGCTTTCATGGCGCCAGGGAGCAGGAGCAACAGGATGGCATCCAGGCCCTGACCGCCTGCCGCAGCCTGCAAGCGGCCAGCTATGCGCTGCTGTCCTACGACGACCAAAACAAACGAGCCATCGCCGCCAGCATCCCCACCCATCACGCCTTCGGCGGCCGCGCTGCGCCATGGCTGGAAAGCTACGACAGTGCAGGCCTGGCCGCCCATGACGACAGCGACGCCGCAGACCGCCACGCGCGCCTGATGATGGAAGCCGCCGAGGCCCGCAACAAGCTCTGGCGCGGACGCGGCACGGTACGCAGCTTGCAGGCCGGATCGCGCTTCACCTTGATGCAGGCACCGTTGGCCGGACAGGAACGTGACTATGCCGTGCTCTCGGTGCTCGGTGTGGGCGTCAACAATCTGCCTGCCGATACCGAAGCGGTACTGGCTGAGTTGTTCGGGCCCTTGCCGGTCTTGCTGGAGGAGGCTGTCGCAACCTGTCTCAAGGCCACCGGGATGGTCCAGCCGCAGGCATGTGATCAGGGCCTGATTGCACTGGCGCGCCGCATGGGATACGCCAATGTGTTCGAAGCGATCCGCGCCGATATTCCCTGGCGTCCCGTCCTGGCCGATGGCACGGGCATGGAGCGCCGTCCGCATGCGCCGTCGCACGGTAGCCAGAGCGCCATCGTGGTCGGCTACCGGGGCGAGACCCAGCCCAACGGTCCCGATGAAATCTGCTGCGACCGGTTGGGCCGCGTGCGCATCCGTTTCCACTGGCAGGGACGGCACGACGACGCGGCGGCCACCTGCTGGGTGCGCGTGGGCCAGCGCTGCGCCGGCCCGGGCATGGGGATGCACTTCCTGCCGCGCATCGGGCAGGAAGTGCTGGTGCAGTTCCTCGAAAACGACCTGGAACGACCGATTGTGCTCGGTGCCCTCTACAACGGCCGCGGGGAGGGAGGTGTCGCCCCGACGCCTGGCGGAGAAGTGAAGGTTTCTGCCGAAATCCGGGTTTTTCACCAAGCCGGCGATATCGCCATCAGTGGCCAGGGCAATCTGGCTGGCGGTAATGCGCCAACGTGGCATGGTGCCAGTGCCGATCTCGACGGGCACCGCAATCCCGCTGCGCAATGGGGCATCCGGTCCAAGGAATTTGGCGGCTGGGGATACAACCAGCTGCTCTTCGACGACAGCAACCAGCGTGGCCGTATCCAGCTCAAGACCACCCAGGCCGGCAGCGAACTCAATCTCGGTCACCTGATCCACAACGCTGACAATTATCGCGGCAGCTTCCGTGGCACGGGCGTGGAATTGCGTACTGATGCCTATGGGGTCATTCGTGCGGGACGCGGCATTCTGTTCTCCAGTTATCGGGTGGAACATCGCGCCCAGCATCGTGACCCGGCCGGGGACAACACGGGCCAACGGGCGATGGCACGACAGGCCGCACATATCCGCAAGACCTTCGACGAGGCAGTCCGCACGCATCGCACGGTGGGGATGGCAGAGGGACTCGATGCGATGAAGCAGGCCATCGCCGGGCAGGCCGAGATTGCGCAGCAGGACCTGCCTGCCAGCAGTACACCGCTGATCCAGATCGCCGCAAAGGAAGGGCTGGGCGTGGTGGCGGGACAGCATCTGCAACTGGCCAATGGTGGCGGCGTCAGCCTGATCAACGGACAGGATGCCCAGCACGTCAGTGGTCAGCAATTCCGGCTGCGCACGCAGCAGGCTATCGGACTGCTGGGCGGGGCCACGGCTGCTGGCGACAAGGGCATCGGCTTGCAGATGATCGCTGCGCAGCGCGACATCGATGTGCAGGCACAGGCCGGCAACTTGACCGTGCAGGCGCGGGAACAGTTGCAGGTGGTCAGCGCCAATGCCGGTGTGACGTGGGCGGCGGCGCGCAAGATCACGCTGGCCACGGCGGGTGGGGCCAGTATCGTCATCGAGGGCGGGAACATTACGGTGTTGTGTCCGGGGACGCTGACAGTCCATGCGGGGCAGAAGCTGCTGGACGGCGCCGCACGCATCAAGCTCGAACTCCCTCTTTTGCCCAAAGCCCCTGTTCAAGAAAAAAACCGGTCACCGTTTTCAAAGTGAGTTGCCATGCTGCTGAGCCCTCCATTTCTGCCGCCGCGCCCCGGCGATCTCTCCGATGCCGCATGGCTGAACAAGCTCTTGCCCGATCCACCAGCTGGCGAGGGGTTCTTTCCTGTCAGTCGTGATCTCAACTGGCATGGCGGTCTGCATGTGCACGCCCCTGCTCACGCCAAGGGTACGGAATGGGTCCACGCCATTGCCGATGGCACGGTCATCTTCAGCCGTAGTACCACGCCAAAGAACGACAATCGTGAACATGCCCTGAACTATCTGGGCTGGACCGATGATGGCTGCGTTGTGATCCGCCATGACACCGACATCGGCGAGGGTGCAGCGGCCTCCCAGATCGTCTTCTATTCGCTCTACATGCATCTGAGCCAGGTGGAAGCCGGCATCAAGGCGGGGAAAAAAGTCTACCGCAAGGATCTGCTGGGAATGGCCGGCCAGTGCCATGACAGCTCACGCAAACTGATCCACTTCGAGATCGCTTGCGATGACGCCAACCTTGGAAAATTGATCGGGCGCAGCGACAACAAGCTGGACCTGAGCCGCGACGGACGCACCGATGTGCTCTTCGGTGAAATGTATTTCCTGCTGCCTGCCGGTACTCGGTTGTATGTGAAAGAACCACCACGTAACCAGAGTACGCCGGAGACCGAAACGCTGCAGTTGAGCAAGGAAATGCTGATCGTCGGACTGCGTTATGCCGAAGGTGACGGCGCACCCGCACAGCGTGGCGACCTGCTCATCACGACCTATCGTGCGGATGGGGAACGGATAGGACAATCCCTCCGCTTGCCGGAGGCGGAATATCTCCTCTACGCCAGCGCCAACAAGATCAGCCTGGCCTATCCCGAAGGCAAGCGTCCGGCACCCAGCGCAGTCTATGAACTGCTGCGCTTTGGCAGGATCGTGGGGCCTGATCCGCTGGTACCGTCCGATGTACCGCACTGGCGGGAGATTGCGCTGCCCACAGGCAAAGGCTGGGTCAACCTGAATGGCGCGGGAATCCGCAAATACAGCGATGCCGACTTCCCTCCCTGGCAGCACTGGCAACTCGTCAGGGAAGAAGAGCATTCACGATCCGTGGATAGCCGATGCGCAGCCAACGCCGTCTCCCGCTGGCTGGATCTGGATGGCGACGGCAAGGTGACGGAACAAGAGGCCTTGAAGGCACTGGATGACCAGACTGCGCATGAGCGGCTTTCTCGCTTGATCTGCAGGGTGGAAAGTGAGTGGGATGCCGCCAGGCTGGAGGCGCGATGGTCATGGCTGACACGCAGTGAGAATGGTGTGCCGGCGCGGTTGAATGCCGAGGGATTTGAGCAATTCAAAAAGCATGCGAGGGCGCTTTGCATCGATCACAAAGAGATCTTGATGGCGAAGTGGCGGTTCAATCCGCGTGAATTCTTGCTTGTCTTTAGAAGGAATGGATGGATGTCGTTGAAAGAGATGGCTCAAATAATACCGGCTAAATCGTCAGTCGCAAAGCTTGCAGGTGTGGATTGGAAAAAGGCAATTAAACGGCTAGAACAAGGTGCACTGGACGAAGATCGTGGATCAATGCCTCCCCACCTACACCCTAACTGGCAAGTTCTCTCTCGTAAATATCAATTGTCGTCGTCACCTGTAAGAGTTGCTACTTTCTTCAGCCAGGTCATGGTTGAAAGCGATGTACTCAAGGCTGTCGTCGAGTATGGCAACGATCGCCACTATCGGACAATGTATGAGGTAATTACCGAACAGGAATGCGCTGAAGACTATTCGAATCCCAAAAGCGTTGCAAATCGATTTGACCTCAATATCAACCGCAAAACAAAAGCCAAGTACAGCTTGGAAGAATACAAATCCATTCGACCTGACCAAGTTAAGGAAAAAGCAGCTAGTCTCGGCAACACGCAAGCCGGAGACGGCCCACGTTTCAAAGGACGCGGGATCATTCAGCTCACCGGCCGCTCTAATTACGCCGGCTACGGTATCTATCGCGGCAAAGATTACACGAGCGACGGTCGAGAAAATTTATTGGCAAGTAATGCCTTTGAGGCAGTCGATTCCGCGCTCAAATTCTGGGTGAGCCGGGAATACAAGAAACTAAACATCAATCGCTACGCCGATGGCGATTTATCTACCTCGTTCAGTCTCGCGACAATTGCTGTCAATGGCGGGACGACTCATTTCTCTGCGCGCCAAGCCGCTTTGGCTTATCTGCTATTAATACTCGGAGATGCAAAAATCCCTTCAACAATGCGCAATTCGATTCAGAGGCCGCCCGAATGACTATTTGGCCAACCATCGCCTGTATCACCACCCTCGTGGCCATCGGCTTTCCAACAGTTGCGCTCTCTCAAACCGAGGATCATCCGCCACGCACGCTATCCATGTCCGGCGAAAAACGCTGCAGGCTGAACATGGTGATTCCCGAAGCCGCCTATTCGATAGCTTGCTCCGGAGATCTCCGTGAAAAGGAAGACGCGTTGGTCACCGTGACCTATTTCAGGAATCAGTTTGTCCATAATGGTTTCGCGCGCTACATCGAGGCCATCGTATCCAATGATTCCCTGGATGAGTACCTGCGCAATGGTGCCTCGGGGGATGTTCTTCCCATCGGTTCGCGGACGAACGCTAGCTCCTCCCCGCTGCCAGATCTGACTGAGAAACACATAGCCAGGCTTTGTGCCAAGACAAAGAACGACATCGCGATCAACGTAATCGAGTCGTATGGCTGGCGTGGATATGTATGGCAACCTGTCCGCAGAATCAAGAGAAAACAGATGGGCGATGGTTGTCCGGGTCTCTCTGAATCAACCATTTGTTTTACAGCGATCTTGGGAAATGAAACAACGGTCTTGCATTTTTCCGACGTCTGCATCTTCCGCAACGGAAAGAAAACCGACCCTGCTGAGTTTGATGCGGATGACTTCATGAAGATGATCTACAGCATTACTTTCGACACTTTAGATCTCTCCCTTTCCAAAGGCAGTTGAATAAATGAGTCCAAGTGCATTTTTCATGGCCCTCTTCCTTAGTTTCCTTATGCCGGACTCCAGCTGGGCGACTCCTTTCAGGTCCGAGCAATTTGAAAATTTACCATTGGAGCTAACGGACGATTGCGATTTGAAAATCCATTTTCCCGCGTCCATTAGTTCAGCTGGATGCAGTGGGGGTCTTAACGAACACGGCTACGTAATTCTAGACATCGAATACTTTCTCCAACAATTCATACACAACGAAGCCGTAAGACACATCTCCGGAATTGTCGAAAAAAATGTGTTTGAAAAATATATGGACGGTGGCGCGCGAAGCGTGGTCCTGGCCCGAGAATCGGGCGCTAACGGGCAGCTCCCGGATAATGGAAAGCCCGTTCTTCAGCCGGAGACAATGGAAAGTCTATGCGCAAGAAGCGAACTCGACATTGAGAGAAAAGCCATCAAGTCTGATAACTGGTCAGGCTATCTGTGCGCACGTAGATCGCGGCCAAAACACGCTGATCTAGCGGGCAACTGCATGACTTCTGATCTGTCGGATACCTGCTTCGTAGCGATCATCGGCAATCGATCCAGGATCCTGCACTTCGGCCCAGCCTGCTTGCCAACAAACCGCAAGAAAACCCATCCTGCCGATTTTGACTTTGAGGACTTCCTCACGATGATTCGCAGCATCAGATTCAATACGGATTAATTTTCTTTTTACTTATCTTTCCCGATCAGGTCCCCTGGCTACTTGCGCCGTCCGCTCGAAAGAACCATCTTCCATTCAGGAGAATATCGTTGAACATGTGTCTGCTCTATTGCTCGCTCTTGTTCACGGCCACGCTGGCGACCACCAGCATGGCAGGAAACCGCGAAGCCTTCGCACGTGACGTTCGAAATGACGTCCAACGCAAATGTCTTCTTGATATGAAGCTACCGCCCAGTGCAGCCTTCATCACCTGTGCGGACCTTCCCCGCTACCCTGGCGCCAAGGTACTGCAGATAGGCCATTATCCGCAGGACTTTCCGGGACCTGGGTTATTGGCCTTCACGGATGGTTTTCTCTCGGGACAATCGACGCAGGACTATCTCGCTTCAGGCATCTCGGACTGGATCGCCGTCCCTGCGCCCACTGGCCACCTGAATCAGGAAGATGATGCGATACAGCTCAACGAGTACGGTGTGGATTTTCTCTGGGCCACCCGGCCAGATGAGATCAAACGCGAGAAGCTTCGCGGCAGGGACTGGACCGGCTATCTCTGGACGCGGCGCACGGAGCCGACGCGCAAAGAGATGGGCGATGCGGCACCTAAACGGCCACAACGATGTTTCATCGCCTTGATCGGCAATCAAAAAAACAGCCTGGAGTTCGCCACCTGTCTTGCCCGAGACCGTAATCCCCGAGCGCCGAACGAACTGCATTATCGAGACTTCATGCGCGCATTGAAGAGCATTAAGTTTGGTCACTGGCGATTACCCTGGTCTCCGTAATAAAGATTCATGCAGGCGATGCACTCAGCCTTCAAGCAAAAAAAGCGCAGCCCGAGAGCTGCGCTTTTTCATGGGATTTCACTGCAAATGATTTATATCATTTACCGGTTTCTTCACCACGCACTGAAACCACCCATCATCCCTCACCCAGATAAGCCGCCTT